>DASZCK010000138.1:0-3308 GCA_035943195.1 Steroidobacteraceae bacterium | reverse complement strand
GCCTGGGGCGCACTCGGGCGCCCCGCCGCAGTGGCCGTGGGTGGCGAGGTGCAGATCCCGGTGCACGCGATTCGCCGCCGACGGGACCCCTAGATGCCGACTGGCCTTTTCATCACCGGCACCGATACCTGTGTGGGCAAGACCGTGGTCGCAAGGCTCATCGTGCGCTCGCTGGTGGCCAGCGGTGTTCGCGTGGCGGTCATGAAGCCCGTGGCCGCGGGCAGTATCATGACCGCTGCCGGAGCGCGTAACGAGGACGCACTGGGCCTGATCGCGGACAGCAACGTGGACCTGCCCTATGACATCGTCAACCCCTACTGCCTGGACGCGCCGGTGTCGCCGCACCTGGCCGCGCGCGATGTGGGCCTCAGCATCGAGCTGCCGCGGATCCGGGAGCATTTGCGCACGCTCGCGAGCGCCGCGGACTGTGTCATCGTGGAAGGCGCGGGCGGCTGGTTCGCGCCATTGAATGAGACCGAGTTCGTCGCCGATCTGGCCGCGGCGCTTGATCTGCCGGTGCTGCTGGTGGTGGGCCTGCGCCTGGGCTGCCTGAATCACACGCTGCTGACCGCCGCCGCCATTCGGCAGCGAGGCCTGCAGCTCGCGGGCTGGATCGGCAATCAGATCGACCCGGACTTTGCCCGCGTGACGGACAATCTGCGCACTCTCGAACAGCACCTGGGCATGGCGCCCATCGCCACCGTCGCGCATGCTCGAGGCGGTGCCGTGCCGGCTCAGCTAGCGGCCGCCGCCAGCGCCGCCCTGCTACCGGCTGCGACGCGTAACCGTTTGACTTGAATAAATAAATTCCCTCTGTACCATCGAGCTCGTGGAGTCCGCGCACGCCTCTATCGTGATCGTTCCGAACTGCTCGCTGAGTGTGCGGGGTGCATTACTTTTTTTTCTGGTTGCCTGCGTGCCCTGTTTCGGCATCGCCGGTGTCCTCACTTTTCTGGGGTTCTGGCCGGTGCTGCCCTTTGCCGGCCTGGAAATGCTGCTTCTCGGCGTGGCGCTGCGCCTGAGCCTGGCGCGCCGTCATCACCGCCAGATCATCGTGATTTCCGAGTCGGATGTCGCGGTACAGTCAACAATCGGCAAGATCCACAGTGAGGTTGTGTTTCCGCGGCACTGGGCACAGGTTAAACTGCGCCGCTCTCCGTCGCGCCTGCATCCGAGCCGCCTGGTTATCGAATCGCATGGTCGGCAGTGCGCAGTAGGTGACTTTCTGACCGAGGAAGAACGCCGCGGCCTCTACGGTAAGCTCAACAGGCTTATCGGCCGCGTCAATGAGTCGCCGACGATAGGCTTGGCAGGTGAGGCTCGAGGATTTTGATGGCCGCAGGCCATGAGATACATATAAATGATGCGTAAATTCCTTTCCACGGTCGCGGTCCTGGGCCTGGGTGTGGCGACGGCGGCACATGCTCAATCGGGCTGGAGCGAGCTCAACATGACGGCGGGCGTGACCGCGATGTCGCGCCAGATCTACGGGCTGCACATGCTGATGTTCAAGCTGTGCGTCGGGATCGCGGTGGTGGTGTTCGGCGTGATGGCCTATTCCATCTTCGCTTTCCGCAAATCCCGCGGCGCGGTGGCCGATACCACCCTGGTCCACAGCACCACGGTGGAGATCATCTGGACCATCGTGCCGATCGCCATCCTGGTGGCGACCGCGGTGCCGGCTGCGACCACTCTGATCAAGACCGAGGATCTGCGCAATTCGCAGCTGACCATCCGCGTGACCGGCTTCCAGTGGGGCTGGAACTACGAATACCTGAACAGCGGTGTGAACTACTTCTCGCGCCTGGATCGGGCGAGCGACGCCGCCCGCCAACTCGGCTCGGGCGTGGACGTGACCACGGTTCCCCATTACCTGCTGAACGTCGACAAGCCGTTGGTCGTGCCGGTGGGCACCAAGGTGCGGGTGCTGGTCACCGCCAACGACGTGATCCATTCATGGTGGGTGCCGGCATTTGGCGTGAAGAAGGACGCCATCCCCGGCTTCGTCAACGAAGCCTGGTTCAACGTCGATGCCGACAAGCCCGGCCTGTACCGCGGCAACTGCGCGGAGCTGTGCGGCCGTGACCATGGCTTCATGCCCATCGTCGTCGACGCGCGCCCGCGCGCCGAGTTCCTCGCGTGGCTGAAGGCTGAACAGGCCGCGGAGCATCCGCCCGCGGCGGACGCCTCGTCACCGGCTGCGGCAGCCGCTTCGGCCCCGGCGGCCCCCGGCGCCAAGTAACGGCGCTGGTCGCACACATAGATATATAGAGATACGAACATGGCATACAACGATCACGCAGCCACTGCACACGACCACGATGCGCATGATCACAAGCCGCATGGCTGGCGCCGCTGGGTGTACGCGACCAATCACAAGGACATTGGCACGATGTACCTGGTGTTCGCGGGCATCAGCTTCTTCATCGGCGGGTCCATGGCGATGCTCATCCGCCTGGAGCTGTTCAAGCCAGGTCTGCAGTTCCTGGATCCGCAGTTCTTCAACAGCATGACCACCATGCATGCGCTGGAGATGATCTTCGGCGCGGTAATGCCGGCCTGGACCGGACTTGCGAACTGGATGATACCGATGCAGGTGGGCGCACCCGACATGGCGCTGCCGCGGCTCAACAATTTCAGCTTCTGGATACTGCCCTTCGCCTTCACGCTGCTGCTGTCGACGCTATTCGTGCCCGGCGGCGCGCCCGCGGGTGGCTGGACCATGTATCCACCGCTGATGCTCCAGGGCGGCGCGAGCTTTCCCATGACCATCTTCGCCATCCACATGATGGGTATTTCCTCCATCCTGGGTGCGATCAACGTGGTGGTTACCATCATGAACCTGCGCGCACCGGGCATGACGCTGCTGCGCATGCCGCTGTTCGTCTGGACCTGGCTGATCACCGCCTACCTCTTGATTGCGGTGATGCCGGTGCTGGCCGGCGCCGTGACCATGCTGCTGACCGACCATTTCTTCGGCACCACTTTCTTCACGGCAGCCGGTGGCGGCGACCCGGTCATGTACCAGCACATCTTCTGGTTCTTCGGCCATCCCGAGGTGTACATCCTGATCCTGCCGGCCTTCGGCGTGGTGTCGGAGATCATCCCGACCTTCTCGCGCAAGCCGCTGTTCGGCTACGACGCCATGGTGTATGCCACCGCCTCGCTCGCCTTCCTGTCGTTCATCGTCTGGGCCCACCACATGTTCACCGTGGGCATGCCGCTGGCGGGGCAGCTGTTCTTCATGCTCTCGACCATGCTCATCGCCATTCCGACCGGCGTGAAGGTCTTCAACTGGACGGCGACCA
>DASZCK010000137.1:0-37145 GCA_035943195.1 Steroidobacteraceae bacterium | reverse complement strand
GGCGCTGGCAGCCCAAAAGGTGGCCGAAGTCACCATTGCCGAGCGCGATGCTCGCTTCAAGCGCTATCTCGATGCGATGCCGGACCTGGTCTACACCTGGAACGCGGATGGTTCCCAGGAATACTTCAATCCCCGCTGGAGCGAATACACCGGGGTGCGCCCGACAACCGATGCCGAGATCACCGAGCGGATCTGCGCCGAGGATTTACCCAGGTACGCTGAGCACCGCAGCCGCGCACTGCGCAAGGGCATACCGTTTCGCGCCGAACTTCGACTGCGAAACAGCTCGGGCGAGATGCGGTGGTTCCAGACACGCTGTGTCCCGATCCGGGACGCATCAGCAGCGATAGTCGGCTGGGTGGGGCGCTCGATAGACATCGACGAGGAAAAGCGCGCCGTCGAGGAGCTGGAGCTGAGCGAGCGACGCTACCGGTCAGTGAGCGAAACCTTCGACTTCGGTATGTGGAGCGCGGACAAGGCCGGCCGGCTCACATTCGTCAGCCCCCGTCTGCTGCAATTTCTGGGCTTGAGCACCCGGCAAGCCCAGCAGCAGCCATGGTCCGCAATTCTCAAACCCGAAAGCTCGCTCAAGCTCGCCGAGTGGCAGCGCTGTATCGCGACCGGACAACCCTGGGATTGGGAGTCGCCATTGGCCGGGGCCGATGGCACGACGCGGCGTGTTTGGTGCCGTGGCGTGCCCCTGCGTGGGTCCGACGGACTCGCCATCAGCTGGGTTGGGTTGACGCTGGACGTGACGGAACGCCACGCGGCCGAGCGCGCGCGTGACCAGGCTCGACAGCACCTTGAAATGGTCACCGAGCGGATGTCGGTCGGCGTGGCGCAGTGCAATCGGGACCTGGAGTTCGTCTGGGTCAATCCCGCGTATGCCCGTCAGCTCGGCCTCACGCCCGAACAGCTGCAGGGCCGACGCATCGAGGACGTGGTGGGCACCGAGACTTTCAAACGGGTCGTCCCCTACATCGAACGGGTCTTGGCAGGCGAGGTAGTCCAGCACGAACGGGCCGAGACCGTCGGCGACTCGCCGACCCGCTGGATCAGCGCGGCATATACGCCGATATGGAACGGCCGGCCCCAGCCGATTGGTTGGGTGGCGGTGTTGAGCGATCTGACCGAGCGGCGCGCTCTGGAGGATCAGCTGCGAGATGCGAATAGTCAGAAGGACCGATTTCTGGCAACGCTGGCGCACGAGCTGAGAAATCCGCTCGCGCCTATCCGCTACGCCACCCGGCTGCTGCGGCCGGAAGTTCCGGCGGAAATGGCCGCCGATGCCGGACGCATGATCGACCGGCAACTCGCGCACATGGCACGTCTGCTCGACGATCTTCTGGATGTCTCGCGAATCACGCGCGGGATTCTCGAAGTCCGACGCGACGCCCTCGATTTGCGCACCATCCTGCGGCAGACGGTGGAGGCCGTGGAGCCGATGGCCTCTTCGGTTCAGCAGCGGCTGGATCTTGACCTGCCCGAGGACTCCATACCCATCCAGGGGGACGAGACCCGGCTCATCCAGATGCTGGGCAATGTTATCAACAATGCCATCAAGTACACGGGTCCCGGCGGACGGATTGCGGTTTGTGCGACTCAAAACATCAAGCATGTGCTGATCAGCGTACGCGACACCGGCCGCGGTATCTCCGAGGAGCTGCTGCCGCGCGTGTTTGACCTCTTTACTCAAGGCGAGCCAGGCGCACGTGGACAGACCGGACTGGGCATCGGTTTGGCGCTGGCGAAGCAGATCGTCGAACTGCACGGCGGCAGCATTCAGGTGTTCAGCGACGGCGTTGGCAGTGGCAGCGAATTTCTGGTTACCCTGCCCAGAGGCAAGGAAGTCGCGGCCATCATGGACTCAAGCCCGGCGGCGTCCAATGTCGCGGCGCTCGGCGCGGACAAAGTGCGGGTCCTCATAGTCGACGACAATGTCGATGCCGCGAATTCACTGTCGTACGTCCTCAGAAACGTCGGCTATCAGCCGCATATCGCCTACGATGGCCGCAGTGCCCTTGAAATGGCGGAGATACTTCGCCCCGGCGTCGTGCTGCTGGATCTGGGACTACCACACATGAGCGGGCATGAGGTCGCACAACACCTGCGCGCGCTGCCTTGGGGACGCTCGATGCGCCTGATTGCCGTAACTGGCTGGGGAGGCAGCGACGATTTGCACCGCAGCCGCGAGGCTGGCTTCGACGAGCATCTGACCAAGCCGGTGGATCCCGACGTACTCATCAGCCATGTGGTCCGGCTCACGAGAGTCGTAGCCTAGGACCTGCGATCTGATGACCCTACAGTAACCCCTGCCAGGGGCGCCACATCGTCTCGGACAGCTTTTGCAGCACGGGTCGTGATTTCCATGCTGTCGACTCTATCTGCCGCGCCTTCGACACGTCGCTGAGGAACTGCAGTGTGAGGCTTTGTGCGGTTTTCGTGCCCAGGACTATTGCGTCGACTTCATCGTTGTACCGCACGCTGCGGGCGTCGATGTTGGAAGTTCCGACACAGCACCAGGCCTTATCGATGACGGCGCTCTTCGAATGCAGGATGACGGAATTGCGCTCCAGGATTTGCACGCCAGCGGCCAATAGCCGCGAATAAGTCGAGCGTTGCACGGCAAGGGCGGCCACTGAGTCGTTGTGGGAAGGCAGCAGCAGCCTTACGTCTGCGCCTCGACCCGCCGCCTGCGCCAACTCGTGCATCAATGGCGCGGTTGGCAGGAAATATCCTGCCGTCATCCACACTCGCGAGCGCGCGCCGCGTAATGCGGCGAGCAAGACATCGTAAAAGCGTGTGCCGCCATTGCCCGGACAACCGCCAATGATGGCAACCCGCTCCTGCCCCTGGTGTGTGAGTGGCGGATAGAATTCGCGCTCCTGCAGGGCGACGCCGCCCTGAGAATGCCAATGATCCAGGAACAGACGCTGCAGCTGGGCGACCGCGGGCCCCTGGACCTGCAGATCAGTGTCACGCCAGCGGCGCTGACTTCGCAGTGGGCTCTCATAGGCACGGCTCATGTTGATGCCGCCGACTATGGCGAGCCTGCCGTCGGCGATGAGGATCTTGCGATGGTCGCGACGGTTCAGGGAATAAGGTGAGCGCAGTTTGAACGGATTGACGGGATTGAAGGGCAGCAGGCGAATACCGTGCCGGAGCAGCTTCGCAAATGAGCCTGACGGTGTGCTGGAGGAGCCTACGGCATCGAAGATGATGGCGATCTGAACCCCGCGCCGGCACTGGGCGATCAATAGTTCAAACAGGGATTCGCCACAACAGTGGACATCTTCAAAGACATAGTACTCAAGGTGCACGAACCGGCGCGCGCTACGGATGGCGCGGAACATCGCCGGGAGTGTCTCAATGCCATCTTGCAGGACCCGCAACCTGTTACCGGCGCAGAGATGCGCGGACCACGGATCGGCGGCTTTCGCTGGCCCATCGATCGCTCCTGAGCCAGTCGTCGCACAAGGGTTCCCATAAGGGCTGCGCATGACCATGGTTCAGTTTGATTGATCGGACTCGGCCATGGCTACCGTAGTCCGCCAGTGACACCGTCAGAAAGAGCCTACCGGCGCGATGCTCTCCATGACGGCAAACCAGTTCCGGTCAATCAAACAGTCATTGGCGAGCGCGCGGCCGCGGTGCGACTTCGGGCAACCGGTGCGGTCTCACGAAGGCCCAGGCCCGCAATACACCCCACCGCAGCAAATACCAGGAGTCCCCATAGGGGGGCCCGCAGCCCCATATGGTCGGCCGCATAACCGCTGAGCGTCGGAGCCAGCACGCCGCCGAGTATTTCACTGCCACCCATGCACAGCCCCAGCGCGGTTCCCATGTGCACGGGGTCGACACTCTCCGAGGGCACCGTCGACATGAACAGCGGCATGATGCCGGTGAACGACCAGCCGATGAAAAAGACTACGGCCAATCCCCATGCGGGGCCGGAATAGAACAAGGCGCCGAGCGGCAGGATGAAGGCGAGACCGGGGATCAGCATCATCACCGGGCGACGTCCAATGCGATCGGACAGCCCCGGTATGAGAAAGGAGTAGAGCGTTGCCGCGATTCCCAATACGCCCATCAGCCAACTCATGGTTGACGGCTCGTAGTGCCGGACGTTGACCAGGTACAGCGGCATGAATGCCCAGGTCACCACCAGGTAGGCCACAAAGGTAATGCTAAGCACCGCGCAGCGAATGACGTTGCCGTCGCTCAAAACTGACCGCACGTTGCCACCCGCGAGACCGGCGGCGACGGGCCGCGCCACCGGGTCGTGCTCGCGAATCAGCCAGATCATCAACAGCGCAGCCAGCAGCCCGGGCGCGCCAGCCAGGAAGAATGCGTGGCGCCACCCATAGGCGGTCGCAAATCCAACGAGCACCACGGGCGCAACGAAGGATCCCATCAGACTGGAGCCAAATCCCTGCGCGATGCCCATCGCGATGCCTCGCCGCCGCGCATCGACTTGCGCCGCGATGAGCGACTGGCTCAGGGGCATGATGCCGCCCTCCGCCGCGCCCATCAGCAAACGCGTGGCCAGCAACATCGCAAAGCCTGCCGCGAGCCCCGATGCAAACGAGCACAGGGCAAAGACCAGCGTGGCGAGCACCAGCCACTTCTTGGGCGACCCAAAGCGGTCCGTGACGACTCCGATGCCGAAGGCCGCGACCGCCCAGGTCAGCGACAAACCGGCCGAGAGCATGCCAACCTTGGTGTTACTGAAACCCAGCTCCGGCTGCACGAACGGCATCAGGAACCCTAAGGCATTGCGGTCGAACAGCACCAGGCCGAAGCTCAGGCTGAGTAAACCGGTCAGTAGCCACTGGTAGGCCACCGATGCGCCAGGCTCGCGGCTAGCGTTTCTCAAAGCCCGATAGAACCTGTCCGGACCAACCCATGATGGCCTTGGACCGTATCTTCCATTCGCCTCCGACCTTGGCAACGACATCCCGGACATGACCGCACCAGTGCAAATGCGGTTCGGCGCGCGGCCGATTGATCGTTGCCCAGGCGTAGGAACGGACGACCCAGTGGTCGTGGCGGCTCTGCGGGTCAGGTTCGAAAACGAACTGGCTCATCTGGTGCTGATGTCCCGGAAAGTCAGCACGATCGTGGAACTTGAGCACCAGCTTGCGGATCTCGGCCTGGCCCTTGCGTACTTCAAGGCCGCCTTCACGCGTTTCCTCGGTCGCCTCTGCGTCCGCGGTGAACAGCGCCACATAGCCTTCGGTGTCGCCGGTATCGAGTGCCCAACTGTAACGCGCATAGAGCTCGTATATTTCCATACGGTCCTGCGCTGAAGGTCCCCTCATGATTTCTTCCCCCCTACCCGACGCAATATAGCGCACGGGCTTCCATTCAGCGGCGCGCCTCGATCATCTTCCAGCCGTTTCCAGACGGGTCGCGGAAGCTGGAATCGACGCTGCCGTAGCGATCGGTTGGCTCCTGCGTGAACTCCACTCCGCGAGTGCGCATCCGCTCGTAGGCGCTGCGACAGTTGTCCACCGTGAGCACCAGCGGTGGCATTGCGCCTTTGGCGACCATCGCGCGCAGCGTTTGTGCCGTCGCTGCGTCGTGGACCGGTGGCCCCGGAGCGAACAGTCCAAGCTGTAACGACGGCTGGTCCGGATGCTGCACCGTAAGCCAGCGATACTCGCCATTGCGCACGTCGGTGTGAACTTTGAATCCCAGCTTCTCAACGTAGAACGCGAGCGCTTCGTCCTGATCGCGAACGTACAGGCCGACCACTTCGATACTCTGGCTCATCGGATCTCTCCTTACTTGTTGGATCCGTTTATACCGGCTGCCAGACGCCGTCGCTTCTCCGAAACTGCGATCGTGAGATCGGGCCGCTGCGCGGCGCTGAGCACGCAGGCGGGCACCCGCCCCAGCTCACGCGCCTCGGCCCTGGCTCGCGCGCGAATTTCCCCCGCGCTTTCGCCGGTCACATCGCGCAGGGTGCGCCCGAACGTGCCCAGGCTCGCCCAGCCGGCGCCGAAGGCGATGTCGGTGATGGAAAGATCGCTGTCACGCAGCAGCGCCGTCGCCCGTTCGATGCGCCGCGTGAGCAGGTAGCGGTGTGGCGGGACGCCAAAGGCCTCCTTGAACGAGCGCGCGAAGTGCGCCTGGGAGACACCGCTGACGCGCGCCAGGCGCCGTATCGGCCAGTCTTCATGTGAGGCCGCATCCATCCGATCCTTCGCGCGCAGCAGGCGGCGCAATAGCTTCGGGTCCTGGCTTGCAGGATCTGCGCTCATGTCTTGGGCTCCTGGGCCGCGAACTGTGTGCGGTACAGCTGTTCATACAGTCCGGGCACGCCTGCCAGCTGCGCGTGCGTGCCGCGTTGGATGATTCGGCCCTCCTGCACCACCAGGATGAGGTCGGCTTTGAGCACGGTGGAGAGCCGGTGCGCGATGACGATGGCCGTGCGCCCGGTAAGGGCCCGCTCCAGCGCGCGCTGCACGGCCGCCTCCGAACGCGAGTCCAGGTGCGCAGTGGCTTCATCCAACACCACCAGATCCGGGGCCTTCAGCAACAGCCGCGCGATGGCGAGGCGTTGCTTCTCGCCGCCTGAAAAGCGGTAGCCACGCTCGCCGACGACCGTGTCAAGGCCCTCCGACAGACTCTCGACCACGTCCAGGATCTGGGCGTCGCGCAGTGCCTCGCGGATCTGTTCCGCGTTCGCATCGGGTCGCGCATACAGCAGGTTGGCGCGCAGGGTGTCGTGGAACAGGTGCGCCTCCTGCGTCACCACACCGATGCGCCGCTGCAGCGAGCCCAGCCTGGCATTGCGTACGTCGATGCCGTTGATGCGCACGCTGCCGCCGACGACATCGTAGAGTCGCGGAATGAGCTGCGTGATGGTGGTCTTGCCCGCCCCGGACGGGCCCACCAGCGCAACCATGGTGCCCGGTGCAATACTGAAATCTATGTCATGCAGCACGGTCTGCGGCGGACGCCGCTCGGGCACCGCGATGGATTCCAGCGAGGCCAGCGACACTTCGGCCGCCGCCGGATAGCGAAACGACACATGCTCGAACTCCACGCCCATGTGTCCGGCGGGCACTTCCACCGCATCGGGCTTCTCCCGCACCATGGGCTCGAGGTCCAGCACCTCGAAGACGCGCTCGAAGGCCACCAGCGCCGTCATGACGGTGACCTGCACGTTGGACAGGCCCATCACGGGCGCGTACAGGCGCACCAGTAGTGAGGTCAGCGCCACCACGGTGCCCAGATCCAGCGCATGCTGTGCCACCAGCACTCCGCCCCAGCCGTATGCCAGCGCCGTGGCGAGGCTGGCCATGACCAGCAGTGCGGTACCCAGCAGTCGGCCGTACAGCGCCGCCCGGATCGCCAGTCCCGACAGTTCTCGGGCCTTGGTTTCGAAGACGGCCGCGTCCGCATCGGGGCGCCCGAACAGCTTGGCCAGCGTCGCCCCGGCAACATTGAAGCGGTCCACCATCAAACTGCTGACACCGGAGCCGGCGTTCATTATTTCGCGTGTGTTGGCCTGGATACGCCGGCCCCAGTAGCGCGCCGGCAGCACGAACAGCGGCAGCAGCACCATTACCGCCAGGGCGATGCGCCAGGACAGCGCGAACATGGTGCCCACGATCAGCACGACGAGGACGATGTTGCCGGCGACGGTGGAAAGAATATCGGTGAAGGCGCTGCGCGCCCCCATGGTGTCGGAGAACAGCCGGCTGACGAGCGCTCCGGTCTGGGTGCGTGCGAAGAACGCCAGCGGCATGCGCTGGATATGCTCGAAGAGCCGCGTGCGCAGCCCCACCACCACATCCGCCCCGATGCGCGTCCCGAGGTAGGTTTGGGCGAGGCCCAATGCGGCGTCCAGCAGCCCCAGCAGGGCGATGAGACCGGCCAGGCGCACGATCAGTGCCGTATCGGCACGCAGGATGCCGTCGTTGATGATGCGGCGGTAGATCAGCGGATAGGCGACGCTGATGCTGGAGTTGACGACGACCACCGCGGCCAGCAGCAACAGCCAGCCCGTGTAAGGCGCGGCGATTTGCAGTGTCCGCCGCAGTGTCCCGAGCTTGATCCGGTGTTCGAGCACCGACGGGTCCTGTCTCAGCGCCCGCATCGATCCGGCCATGCCTCGCATATGATCTCCCCCGTATTATTTCTTAGGCTGCCGGCAAAGCATTGATTTTATTATAACTGGTGCCGCGTGGCTGCACCTGGGTGTCGCCGCGAGCGGACATTCCCCCGCCACGCCGTTGAGTCGTACGCTCACACTCCAGGGCCTGCATGACAATGTGTGACCGGTATCTCCTTCTGCGATGCCCCGGCATGCTGCCTCGTGGTGCTATCTTCACTGCCGAAATCCCCGCACGGTGTCGTTTCTCATGAGTGCGCAGACGATCTCAGAGCCTCTGCCGGTCCCGATCTGGTCCGGGTGGCAAAACGCAGTCATCAACGGGATCTATCCCTTGCAGCGCCTGGTGCATGGCTCGGAGCACAGCGCAGTGTTCCTGACCGAATGCAAGGGACAGGCCGTCGCCAGTGCTGCGTTAAAGATCATTCCCATCGAGCGCGTCACTTTGGCGCAGCTCTCACATTGGAAGGTGGCAACCAGTCTTTCCCACCCGCACCTGATTCAGCTTTTCGATGCGGGTCTGTGTCATCTCGGCGGCCGCCAGTTTCTCTTTGTCGTCACCGAATTTGCAGATCAGACGCTCGGCGAAGTCCTCGGCCAGCGGGCGCTGACCGACACCGAAGTTCGCGAGCTGCTCCCACCTACCCTGGAGGCCCTGACATTTCTGCATCGCCAGGGTCTGGTGCTGGGTCACCTGAAGCCGGCCAACGTCCTGGTCGTCAACGATCAGATCAAACTGGCCATAGACAGCATCCGCTGCACCGGCGCGCCGCGGGTGGGCCTCGGCGAGCCCTCATTCTACGATCCGCCGGAGGCAAGCCATGCCCCGTTCTCGCCCGCCGGCGACATCTGGGGCCTTGGCGTAACACTGGTCGAAGCACTGACGCAACGCCTCCCGCGCAGCAACGAACAATCGCGCACGGCCGTGCTGCCTCCAACGGTTCCTCCGAGTTTCCACAGGATCGTGCAGCGCTGCCTGAGTTTCGATCCCGCGAGTCGCCCCTCGGCCTCGGATCTGGAAGTCTCGTTTGCCGGTGTGCCGCAAGCACCGACAGCGCCCGTTGCTCAGGCGATCGCACCCGAGGCAACAGGCGAGATCGCCCTGGCCCAGGAGACCCCTGCACGACGCACCCGGCTCCTCCCCTTCGCCGCGATCGTGTTCCTGATATTGCTGGCCGCGGTCTGGGGCGACCTGCGCCTTTTTCACGGGCCGACGACGACCCGGGAATTGCCTGCCGGGAGTGTCCAGGCATCCACGCAGCCCGCCGCTACGGTGGCGCAGGTCGCTGCACCGAATCAGCCGGCACAACCGCCGCGAATGGCCGCCGTTCATGAACAGCTGCCCGACGTCGCGCGCGGCGCGCTGCGGACCATTCACGGCCGCATCAAGATCGCCGTGCTCGTGGTCGTCGATCGCTCTGGTGCCGTAATCGACGCGCACCTGAAGAATACCGGGCCGAGCTCGTACTTCGCCGGTCGGGCCCGGGAAGCGGCGAAGAGATGGAGGTTCGCTCCCTCCAGCGAGGCAGGAACACGCGCATGGCTGGTGCGCTTCGAATTCACGCGCGGCGGCGTCACTGCAGGCGCCACCGCGAACGAATGACCTTCACACTCGCGGATGTGGTGCCCTGGGGCCGCGGATTCGATGAGTATGTGGCCATGTTCGCGCTGCAGCCGCGCGATCTCGCCGAGACCATCCTGGGGTGCGGGGATGGCCCTGCCGCATTTAATGCAGTCGCGACCGAGCGCGGTTATCGCGTGGTATCCGTCGACCCCATCTACGAGTTCTCCGCCGCCGATATCGAGCGGCGCATCGAGCGCACGACGCAGGAGATCGCCGAACAGACGCGGCGCAACGCCGCCGAGTTCGTCTGGACCCAGTTCAGCTCCGTGGAGGAGTTGATCACCGCACGGCGCGCCGCCATGCAGCGCTTTCTTGACGACTATCCGGCGGGACATCTGGCGGGCCGGTACATCCCGGCATCGCTTCCCGAGCTGCCGTTCGGATTCGGCCAGTTTCAGCTGGCGTTGTGCTCGCACTTTCTCTTTCTATACAGCGCGCAATTCGACTTTGAATTTCACCTCAAATCGATCCTCACTCTGTGTTTCGTGGCCCGGGAGGTGAGAATCTTCCCGTTGGTCGAGCTCGGTTCGCGCCCGTCGCGTCACCTCGACAAGGTGATGCGCTCGCTGCGGGAACTCGGCTTCCAGGCCGAGCGAGTGCCCGTCGACTACGAGTTCCAACGCGGCGCCAACCAGATGCTTACGGTCCAACGTCCCCCGCCGACCTGAAACGATTTTCGCCCCCGCGTCACCATTGGAGAGGATCGCCAATAACAAAGGGGAGCGGCCGCATGAACTCTTATTGCCTGGAAGTCCCGGAACGAGCCTGTTTCGCGGCATTGATACACGGTTCGGGGTTCCACTTCACCACCCAGGTGCAACACTCCTGGTGCACCCGGCGAGCGGTAAACGAGGGCCTATTGACGCTGTCCGTACTGCGGGACGAAGTTCGCCTGAGCCTGTTGGCGGCCTGGACCAAGTCCGCTGACAACCTGCTGGACTTCATTGAGGGACACCTTCCCGACCAATCCGCGGAACTGGCGGTCTGCCGCTTCGAGCAGCTGGCGCTGCGGGCGCACCGGGCGGCTGCCGGCTTCAAGTCCCCGGATCCGGCTCTATTCGACCCCCGCCGCGTCCTGAAGCGTGGCGCGGACGCCGGCCTGGCGGTCTTCCCTGAAAGTCGCGCTTTGTTGGTCGCCCCGGGCATGACGGCCTTGTGCCGACTCGCTTCGCCGGCTGAAAAGCGCCTGTGGGCAAGATTGGAGACGCGCTGTCCGGCTGCGGCGCTGCTCGAAGAGGGGCTCCCGCGGGAGGCGATGGAAGGCATGCTGCGGATCGGGGCGCTGGTGTATGCCTGCTAGCGGCCGAAGCGAGTCGGGTAGAATGGGGCATTCGACCGCCGCGACGGAGCGAGCCCCTTTTGCAGTTCATTGCATTCGATGCCGACTACCTGGAGCGATTGCAACGCGGGGACGTGCAAACCGAACAGCACTTCGCGGCATACTTCGGTCAACTCATCATGCTGAAATTGCGCTCCCGGCTCAGCTCGAGGGAGGCAATCGAGGATGTGCGCCAGGACACCTTCGTGCGCGTGCTCACATTGGTACGTGCCAATGAAATCCGCGAGCCTGGCCAACTGGGCTCGCTCGTGAACTCGGTTTGCAACAACGTGCTGCTGGAGCATTACCGCGCCAAGAGCCGCACGGCGTCCAGCGTCGATGAGATACCGGAGGATCGCTTCGTCGCAACTGAGTCGATGAGCGCGGCGGCTGAGAGCCGCGAGGCCCAGTTACTCGTGCGTCGGATCTTGAGCGATTTGCCGGACCGCGACCGCCAACTGCTGCAGCTCGTCTTGTTGGAAGAACGCGATAAGGATGTCGTCTGCGCCGAGCTGGGTCTGTCACGAGAGTACTTGCGGGTGCTGGTTCACCGCGCCAAGCGATCGTTTAAGTCCTTCTATTTAAAGCGTTTTGGCGAGGCCGAGTAGTGGATCACCAGGAAGCCATACGACTCGGGGCGGTGGAACGGTACCTGCTGAACGACCTGCCGGGGCCACTGCGGGACGAGTTTGAAGAGCATTTCTTCAATTGCCGGGACTGCGCGGCGGATCTGCGCATGACGGCTGATTTCATCGACATCTCGCGCAAGGAACTCAGGCGAGGCAATTTGGGGAGCGCCGCACCAAAGACGCTCAAGCGTTCCTGGCTGGAATTGTTTGCCAGGCCGGCGCTGCTCGCCCCGGCCTTTGCAGTGCTCCTGGCGGTCATTGTCTATCAGAATGGCGTGGTCCTACCCCGATTCAAGGAGCAAAACACACGGCTGAGGCAGCCGGGAATCGTGACCACGGTCTCGTTCATCGGTGCCAACAGCCGCGGCGGCAGTGAACCCTCTTTCAAAGGCTCCGCCGGTCAACCCATACTTTTGTCGTTTGACATTCCCGCGACTCAGCAGTACCCCGGTTACCTCTGCCTACTCATCGATTCCTCGGGAGCCGTTTCGTGGCGGGTACCGGTATCAGCGGCCCAGGCCCAAGATACGGTGTCGATCAATGTTCCTGCGGGGGCGCTGCATGCGGGAGACTACGCCTTGGTCGTGCAGGGCATTGGGGCCCCGGACGCGAGCCAGCCGCGAGCCGCCGAATTGGCGCGCTACCGGTTTGCCTTGAGTCCTGGCCCTTGATTATTGTTGGCACCGATAACCCGCCTACCGGGTCGCGAGGTCCGTCATGAAATCCGTCGAGCCGAAGAAACTTTACTCTCTGCGAGCGGACGCCAACGCCCTGGGAGGTTACCTGGAGGCGCCCTCTGCCAAAGTGATTCCCACGCTGGCGCCGGTCTCATTGCCCCCGGTGGGCGGACTTGCAACCGCCCGGTCCGCGGCGTTTACTCTGGATGAGATGGTCTCCTGTCGCTCGGCCTACACGCGGGTGTTGGGCCAAGAATGCTGCGAGGACGGCTCTGCCTCGATTCTGGTCACCGCGGTGATCGAGGATCTCAATATCCTGGAGGTCGTGAGAGCCGACAGGATCGTGACACAATTGTCGATCACCCTTTCGGACGATTCTCCGGGGCTTGGATTTTCTGTCAGTGGCACGAGCTTCGAGGGACTGCGAATCGGCGGTCACGCATGTCGCACGACGTTGAACGTGAACCTGCAACGCCCGCAGCCTGGTCAGGCGGCGGGGGGGAGACTCACTTGGGAAGAGGCGCGGCAGGTTGGCCGTGTTCAGGGGGAAGGGCTCCTCGGTGGATTCAAGAATGCCAGTGAGGACGCGCCTGATTGGGTAGTCAGCCGACATCGCCGGATGACCTCGGAACCACCGGCTTCCGGAGGTGGCTACGCACTGGCCTCCTTGGTCGACCGTCTGGACGTGGCGGGCGACTGCAGGAGCCACGGTCACATTGTCGACATTCCGGGGTTCGGCCAGATACTGCTTGGCGAACTTCTGGTTACCTGCGATTCGGTACAGCTGATCGGCATCCGAGCGCACCTGTGCTGCCCGGTCCCCGGCAAAATCACGGTGCTCCTGGCCGGCGGTGGTGGAACCGGCGACAACTAGCAACCCTGGCGCTGCTGCTACTCCTGCCCGCCGGCATTCTGCTATCCGGATGCCACCACGAGTCGGATCCCGGCGCCATGCTGCAAAGCATCTCCGGCGACTACCTGCACGGCGACCTGGAGCTCGCCCGCGAAAGAGCGGCCCGCGCCCGCGAAGATTTCGCGACCGGCAGCTCACAACCTGATTCGGACTGGGGTCTGCAGTTTCGACTGCTGGAAGCGGAGATTCTGCTAAGGCAGGACAAGACCAAGGATGCGATCGCGATTCTGACCGGCCTCGGGTCTGCCATTCCGACCCAGGGCGACCTTGCAATCAAATACCACCTGTTATCCGGAGTCGCGCATTCTCGCCTGGAAAGCTCGGCGCGCGGTGATCAGCAATTGCGCGAAGCTCGGCGACTCGCCGAAGGCGAGCATTCCGTGCTGATGGCAGATGTACTGCGGGATGAAGGTCTGGTGTTGCGGGACGCCGGTCATCTGGACCAGGCGACGGAGAAATTCCGGAGCAGCCTGGCGGTCGCACGTCGATCAGGCAATGAGCTGCTGCAGGCCTCCGATCTGGTCGATATCGGCAACGACAGCCTGATGGGCGATCACTACGATCAGGCCTTGTATCTCCTGCAGGCATCCGCGGATTTCGCGCGCTCCGTGAAGGCGCGCAGACAGCTGCAGATGGCCACGGGGGATATGGGGTGGGCTTACGCCAGTCTGGGCGATTTCGAGCACGCGCTGGTGCAGTTCCAACAGGCAGAACAACTGGCACACCAGATCCGAATGACCAGCAATCGTGCTTTGTGGCTTCAGGATGCCGGCCTGGTCGAATACAAGCTCGGCGACCTGGAAGTGGCGCGCCGCTACGAAGAGCAGGCCCTGCAGACCTTCTCGTCACCGGCCGCGGGCGATACCAGCGACCAGGTCACCAACATCGAAACGAATCTGGCCCTGTTGCTTTATGAACAGGGTCAATACGCCGCTGCCCAGCGCCACATCGAAGCGGCCGCGCTGAACTCCCGTGAAGCCAAAGACAATCACGTTCTGGCGTACGTGGGGTTCGTGCAAGGCCTGATCGCCGAGCGGATCGGCAGCACAATCGATGTCGCGCAGACCCTCTTGACGGCCAGGCGAATAGCGACCGATCCCGATCTTCGAACCGATATCGAGACCGCGCTGGCAAACCTCTATGCCGAGCGGCGCCTTCCGGCAAAAGCCCAGCTCTGGTACCAGCGCGCGATTCAGACCTTCGAAGACAAGCGTTCCGCGGAGCCGGATGAATCACGGCGGCTCGCCGCTTTCGGTTACGGCGCCACCGTGTATCGCAAATATGCAGATTTCCTCATCAGCATGCAGCGGCCCAACGAAGCCTTGAGTCTTCTCGATCGCAGCCGTGCACGCACACTGGCCGAAGGCCTGCGGCTCCCGGTAGCCGAAGGCCAGACGCTCGGCCAAGAGGGTGCGGATCCACGCGCGATTGCCGCCAGGCTGAACGCAACCATCCTGTTCTATGAGCTCGGCCCGCAGCAATCCTACCTGTGGGCGATCACCGCTCGGGAGAACCGCCTGTTCGTGCTGCCGGCAGCGCGCGATATTCAATCGCAGGTCGAGGCATATCAGAGAGAGATTCTCAAATCGAGCGACGCCGTGCGGATGGCCCCGCGGGCTGCGATTTCCTTGTATGAGATGCTGGTCAAGCCGGCCGCCACGCTGATTCCAGCCGATTCAAAAGTCTTCCTGGTTGCGGACGGGGTATTGCACACACTCAACTTCGAGACTCTGCTGGAGCCGACGGCGGACGGGTACCGATACTGGATCGAGCATGTCACGGTAACGAACGCCAGCTCGATCGGTCTGCTGGCCCATCTGCAGGATCCCGCCGCGGATGCGGCCACACGCGAGCTCCTGCTCATCGGAGATCCCGTCGTCGCGGCGACCGGCTTTGAGGCATTGCCGAATGCCGCAAACGAAGTCGAACTCATCCAAAAGCACTTCGGCGCCGGCAGCCAAACCGTTCTCACCAAGGCTCAGGCGGTGCCTACCGCCTATGCTCTGAGCGCGCCTGCCCAATACCGCTATATTCACTTCGTCGCGCATGGCACAGCCAGTCGGCTGAGCCCGCTGGACTCCGCCGTCGTGTTGTCGCCACCCCCGGATCGACCGGACGACTTCAAGCTCTACGCGCACGATATCCTGCAGCAGCCGCTCCACGCGCACCTCGTCACCATATCCACTTGTTATGGCTCGGGGGTGCGCGCCTACGCCGGCGAAGGGCTGGTCGGGCTGGCGTGGGTGTTTCTACGCGCCGGAGCCCACAATGTCATTGGCGCCCTGTGGCAAGCCGACGATGCCTCGACGCCGCTGCTGATGGACAAACTCTATTCCGAGCTGCAGGCGGGGAAAGCACCCGATGTGGCACTGCACGCCGCGAAGCTGTCCCTGATTCACTCACCCTCCGTCTATCGCAAGCCCTTCTACTGGGCTCCGTTCCAGCTGTACACCGGCTCCTGAGACTGTTCAGGTGCGTCATCGATTCGCAGCTTCGACTTTCATACCCTTGAGCAGTGCCACGATCGCCATCGCGTGCCCGTGCCCAAGGCCGAAGTCAGCCTTCAGCCACGCCACCACCTCTCCAGCTTTCACCCCAGGCTTCAGGGCGCCGCCTTCGGCAAACCCCTTTTGGGTTGCGAGCTTGCGGAAATCGTCAGCACTTTTGCCGGTCTTTGTTTGAATGTTGTCGAGATATGCTTGAAATGACATGTCCAGGGGTGCTCCCACCTTGCGTCAAGGGATCACGGCGAATGGATCGCGCCCTCACCGTGGTACAGCGGAACAACGGCCCGGACGGCGCGTTCGCGCAACCAGAAGCCACCCCAGAGCAGAACCGCGACGATGAGCGCAAACGTGATGTCAAACACCGGCGCACCGATCCGCACCTTGCTTGCAATTGCTCCGCCCAGGTAAGCGGTAATCAATAGCGCGCCCAGGAACGAGGTGCGGGGCAAGAGGTGCAGCACCACGCTCGCGAGCAACACGATGCCGATGCCGACGATCGTCGACTCAGGGTAGCCAAGATCCGTCGTCGCCTTCACGACGAAGGTCGGCTTGAATAGCTTCATGCCGCCGTCCATCAGCAGAAACAGCACGGGCACCGCGCTGACGATGCGGCCCGCCCACATCTGCTTACTGGAAATGGGTCGCCCTCTGCCATTCATGACTCAACCCTCCGCGTCACTATAGAGATGTGCATGTGCGTGCTCCGTTGTGCTTGCAATTAGCTCCTGCGCTTAATAAACTAAACCGTATAGTACAATGAGTCAAGAGATCCAGGAGTCGCACGATGTTCGACCAGCCGGAGACCCGCGCTTTGCGCAAGCGGCGCGCCATCATGGAAGCCGCCACTCGACTCTTCCTCGACAGCGGCTACGACAGCACGACCATGGATGACATTGCCACGTTGGCGGAAGTCTCCAAGCCGACCGTGTATGGTCACTTCGCCGATAAGGAGAGACTATTTGCGGAGATTGTAGCCGCGACGACGCGCGACATCGATGCGGTCGTGCGCTCGGTGACCGAGCATCTGCCCGCATCGCGTACCCCGGCTAAGCCACTCGCGGAGCTAGGGCGGAGATTCGTGAAGGCGTTGATGCAGCCCGAGCTCATCCGCCTGCGCCGCCTTGTTATCGCGAATGCAGAGCGGTTTCCCGAAGTGGCCAGGACGTGGTACGAGCAGGGCTTTGACCGCGTCCTTGCGGCCCTCGCCCGGTGCTTCGAGCAGTTTGCGGCGTCGAAGATGCTCCGAGTCGGCGATCCACTTGCGGCGGCACATCATTTTGTCGGTCTCCTGCTGTGGATTCCCGTCAACCAAGCGATGTTTCGGACGCGCAAGAAACCCATCTCTGACGCAGAGATCGAGACCATCGTGGTCAGCGCGGTTGCCGCGTTCCTCAACGGGTACAGGCCTGATTGAGGAACGCCGGCTGGTCGGCCCTGGGCACATTCAGCCTAGCCCGCGACTCGGCCACCTTTGAGCCTCTCCCACATGATGCGATTCATCGTCTTTAGTCGTGGAAGAATCGCCCGCATGCGGACTAAGTGCCGACCCAATTCCAGAAGTCTTGGCTGCTTGAGATTGATGGGCGTCCAGTCCGGCAGGCCCGAGCCATTTGGGTCACCCGTTTTGGCAAACTGCACCCAATAGGCACGCATGATCCGCCCCAGGGCCTGCTCGTCTGGTCCGCGTTGCCAATCTTCTGGAAAGGTGTCACTCAGAAACTGTAGTTCTTCGCCGTGGAAGGCTCCCAGCGCCGCCCTCTTTCCCGAATCGGCAAAGCTGAAGTAGTACCAGTATGAGCGTTGTCCGGCGAGCGTCATTGCGCGTGCCGTTTCATAAGCGCCGAAGGCGAACCCGTCACTCGTGAGGCGCACAGACTGCGATGGCACCTCAGAATCCGACGCCGCCGGGTAGGCGCGAAACATCTCGGGCCAGTAACGCCCGGCTTCCTGGTGCAGCTGGTTCTTATAATCGTGGATCGTCGTCGGTGTGGCCTGGCCGAAGACCGTCGCCTCATCGGCGTTGCTGCCGACGATGACCGGAACATGCAGCTGCCGGCCCGCGGCGAACACCTTCACGGGCTGCTCGGGAATTAGCCAGCCGTCGACGATCGCGCCACTCTGGCTGTCCGGATTCTCACTCGCCCGGAGGATTTTGTCGGCGGCCACGCTGCGCAACTGGCGGAGCATGTTCGGCCCTTCGGGCACACCCAGATGCGCAACCATGTGCCGTCCTGCGGCGTCAGCGGTATCGCGCTGTGGGGTGCGGCTGCTCAGGCAGTCCCCGCTCTCCAGGATCGCCCGCTTGAACAGTCCCGCCGCCATCGGGGAGCTCATTAACAGGCAGATGTCGACCGCACCGGCCGACTGGCCCATGAGCGTGACCTGGCCCGGCTCACCACCGAAACGTGCGATATTGTCACGCACCCATGCGAGGACCTGGAGCTGGTCCAGCAGCCCATAATTTCCTGACGAGTGGTGCATGGATTCGGCGGAAAGCGCCGGATGCGCTAGAAACCCCAGCGCGCCAAGGCGGTAATTGGCGCTGACGAACACCACGCCGAGTGGGGCAAGAGCAGGTCCCAGCGGATCCACGCGGCCATCTCCCGCGCGGTTCGAGCCACCGTGGAAATAGACGATGACCGGCAGCCTTGCGCCCCCGGCCAGCCGTGGGGTCCAAACGTTCAGGTACAGACAATCCTCGCTCCAATCCAAGTGGGGCAGCCAGCGCATGGATGACTGCGGACACGCCGCGCCAAATCGGGTCGCGTCGCGCGCCCCCGGCCAGTGCCCGGCTGAGAGCGGCGGCTTCCACCGCAGGGCCCCGATGGGTGGCGCCGCGTAGGGAATGCCCACAAATGCAACATCAGTGGGCTTGGCGCCAAAATGAATACCATGAAGCACGCCGGCCTGCAGCCGCACTGTTGGGATTGCGGGGCCGGCGGCTTCAGCCGAACCTGCATGGCACATGAGCGCCCACGCCATCAGGCTCGCCAATACCCATCGCCAGCCACCGTGCATTAGGTCATGTCCGTGCACTGCCTGCCCGGCTCGCCGGTCAATGGCCACGCTCGTAGTCACCCTGAAATACCGTCCCCCAGGTTGCTCCTTTGTCAGTTGATTTCTCCCAGGTCTGTCGCACTTCATTGGCACTCACCCGCATGACCCTGACGCGGTTCAACTCCGCCTCTCCGTTCTCGCCTCGGCTGGGTCCATAGAATTCGGCAACTCCCGCAGCGACCTTGCCATTCAACACGTGCACCCGCCCTTCATTGTCGGCAAATAACCCATGCCAGCTCTTCTCCTCCGCGCTGTAGGCGAACAGGTTCTCCCCGCGATGGCTGTGATCTCCGCGCCAGGTCTCCAGCACCGCGCAACTGTCCAAGGTGGCGGACACGGTGCTGGCACTGGAGCCGGATGTTCCCGGATACGTGACCGTCCAATCGCCCAACCAGAAATCGAACTGTCGGATCGCCGGATTGACCGCGCAGGTGGCCGGTTCGGCGGCGCCTACCGTTGGCATTGCGGCACTGGCGGCCTGGCAGAGGAACAGTGCGACGACGGCGTGCCGCAACCATTTCGATCGTGGGGTGGGCGTCGGATTCTCAATCATGGGTGGCTCCTTCAAGGGTGATCGGTCGGCGCGCGCGGAATACAAAGGCCCCTGACTCGCGCTCCACCGCCAGAACCTGGAATCCCGCCGCCTCGAGCCGCGCACCAAATCCGGCCGGATCGAGTGGAACCAGGGTGTCGCCAATATGAATGAGGCGCATGTAAAGGCCTTGCAGACTATCGCTGCCAACGAAATGGCCGCCAGGCGCAAGCACACGCCTGATCTCGTGCAGCACTCGGTCCTGCAGTTGGGCCGTCGGCACGTGGTGCAGCATGGCGAAAGACACTGCACCGGAGAACTGGCCGTCGGCAAAGGGCATGGCCGTCGCGTCGGCAGTGACAACCTGAGTCTCGCTTCCGACCAACCGCGACCGCAGTCTGTCGGCCAGCTCGGCATCCACCTCGATCGCCGTGAGGCGGGGATGCGTCCGACGCAGTACGTCGGTGGTGACGCCCGGGCCGGGTCCGATCTCCAGGACGTTGTCTCCCAGATCAATCGCCCCGAGCGCCCGAGGTATCCGGCGCTCGACGGTCCTGCGCCAACCGGCAGATCGGCAAAACCAGCGGTGATAGCGGTTCATGGAATTGCACCGTAGTCGTTGTCGGCGCTGCGTACTTCCGCTATCGTGACAAATAATGTCGAAAAAGCGTCAAGCGGGAATTTTCGACGGTCTTGGGGATGCCCGAACAGCGGTCGTCACATTCGCGCGTGATTACCCGGCGGGACATCAGATCCCGGCGCATTTTCACGATCGCGACCAGCTGGTCTACGCAAGCGGTGGAGTCATGACGGTGATGACCGATGACGGCACCTGGGTTGTTCCGACCTTTCGTGCGGTATGGATCCCGGCGATGACCGCACACACCATTGCCATGTCGGGCGCCGTGGCCATGCGAACACTGTATTTCAAGGCACGCCTGGTGCGAGTGTTGCCGCGCACCTGCTGCGTGCTCAGCGTGTCCTCATTGCTGAAGGAGTTGATCCTTCATGCATCGACCTATCCAGCCCTCCGTGCCGGCAATCGGACGCAGAAACACCTGATCGATATCCTCGTCGACAATTTACAAGGCATGCAAGCCGTGCCTTTGCAGGTATCCAGGCCACGAGATCCAAGAGCACTGCGGATTGCTGAGGCACTCTTTGCCACCCCCGGCGATCGCCGTTCGCTGTCGCAGCTGTGCATCATGGCCGGTGTGAGTAAGCGCACGGCGGAGCGACTGTTCCAGGACGAGGTGGGTACGACGTTTGGAAGGTGGCGGCAGCAGCTGCGCCTGATGCAGGCAATGCGGCTCCTCGCTGAAGGTGCCAAGGTGACGCACGCGGCAATGGAAGCCGGCTACAGTACGCCCAGTTCGTTCATCGCCATGTTCAGAAACGCGCTGGGGACCACACCGACCGTGTATTTTCGCGAGCCTCAAGCCAAGCCGTAAAACGGGCGGGCGCGGCATCCTGTCACAACGAACCCCCGACATCCGTCTATCTTGTAGAAACGGTACTCGAGGGCTTCGGATCTTGGACCCAGTGGCAAATCGAGTGAGCGACTTCGAGCGCGTTCGCCCGCGCCTGTTCGGCATCGCCTACCGCATGCTCGGTTCGCGTGCGGATGCCGAGGATGTGCTGCAGGACGCTTACCTGCGCTGGCATCGCAACAGCGGGGACCAGCCGCGGTCGCCCGAGGCATGGCTCGTGACCACGGTAACGCGACTGTGCATCGACCGGCTGCGCGCAGCAAGGACGGAGCGGGACCACTATGTCGGCCCCTGGCTTCCCGAGCCTCTGATCGGCGAGCCCGCCGCAGCCGCCGATGCAGCGGCCGAGCTGTCGTCCAGCCTCTCGATTGCATTCCTGGTGGTGCTCGAATTGCTCACGCCCGATGAGCGCGCGGCATTCCTGCTGCATGAAGTGTTCGAAAGCGAGTACGGGGAGATCGCCCGGATACTGGGCAGGAGCCAGGCGGCCTGCCGCCAGATGGTGAGTCGTGCCCGCAAGCGGGTGCGCGAGCAGCAGCCGCGGGCGCACGTCAGCGATGCCGCGCATCGCTCCATCCTCGGACGTTTCGCGCACGCGGTGCAGACGCAGGACAAGGGCGAGCTTCTGGCGTTGCTTGCCGAAGGAGCAAGCTGGACCTCGGACGGTGGCGGCCTGACTCGAGCCGCGCTCAAGGTGATTCGTGGCCGCGAACGCGTGGCGCGGTTCGTACTCGCCGTATTGGGCCGCAACATGGACCGGCTCGCCTTCGAGACAACATTGGTCAATGGCGAGCCCGCGCTCGCCCTGCTGGCACAAGGTCAGCTGTTTTCGATCATCACGGTGCGCACGGACGGCGCACGGATACTCGATGTCTATACGGTACTGAACCCGAACAAGCTCGCGGCGGCACCGTCAATTTGAATCTGTTGCTCAACCAAGACAGGAGATCGCTATGAAACCTCGCATCAATTATCTGGCAGCCGATCCGAGAGTCGCTCAGCTGTTGCTCGCGATTGAAGGCTACCTGCAGGGGTCGACCCTGGGCTCGCGCCTGCTGCAGCTGGTCAAAATGCGCGCTTCGCAGATCAACGGCTGTGCGTACTGCCTCGACATGCACTCGAAGGATGCCCGCGCCGATGGCGAATCCGAACAGCGCCTCTACATGCTGGATGGCTGGCGCGAGACCCCGTTGTTTGATGAGCGTGAGCGCGCGGCACTGGAGTGGACCGAAGCAGTCACGCGCGTTGCCGAGAGTCATGTTCCGGACCAAGTCTACGAAGCGGTACGAGTGCACTTCAGTGACCAGGAGCTGGTCGATCTCACACTGGCAATTGGCAATATCAACACCTGGAACCGCCTCAACGTCGCCTTCCGGACCATTGCCGGAGACTATCGTCCGGGGATGTACAACGCCTTGCTCAAGCGAGCCGAGGCCGCGCCGGGCTCGCGAGCCTCATGAGCAGCCGGGCTGCACGGGGCTGGCACCTGTACCCTCGCTAGGCCTTTTGGGCCATTCACCTGCGAGTGGGCTCTGTCCGATGATCGGTGCCCGCTGCAACAGCGGCACCGACGTCCAGTTCAAGCCCCTTCATGGAGAACTCCCAATGCTTCAGAATTTCGCGCAGTACTCCCCGCAAGCACAGTTCCTGCCGCCCCTAGGATTGCAATCCCCGAGTTGGCCGCAACTGAACACCGGCCCATCGACCCCGGGCCCTTGGGGATATTCCGTGGCACAGACGCCGTTGACGCCGAACCAGTTCGGACAAAGTCCGATTGGCGTCAATCCAGCGCAACAGATCATTCCGATGCTGGGGCAGCTGGCACAGCAGCTATCCATTCAGAGCAGCGTCATCCACCAGCTCGGAGTCGCGCTGCATCAGCTTTGCCACCAGGTTGGCGCACAGGGCATTCACGGTTCAATCGGTAGCTATGGCGCGGGTCAACCATACCTTGGAGGGACGCCTCAATACGGACTCGACGGCCAAGCGTTCGGTCATCAAGGCGGTCAGCACGCATTCCCGGGCGCCATACCCGGCGGCTATCCTGGCCTTGTGCCGCAGGCACCCGGGTGGGGCGCCGGCCGACCCCAGACCGTACAGTAACCCGCCCGATACACAACGCGCGCAATGACGCGGCGGGAACCCAAGGCAAGTCCTTCGGCACCGCCCGCCGCGGTCACTTCGAACCAGCCACCGTGGCGCAAGCAATTTGGAGTACCGTCAATGGCTCAGGAAAAGGATGAGCGTTCTGGCACGGCAATGAGAAAGGTCGGGGGATCCGGCGAAGGTGCAGCGAAAGTGACTGCCCCGGCCCCGGGCGGCCCGGCGTCCAAGGAATCGGCTACCGGGTCCGCGGAACTGACGATGCCGCTTCACGGTGAACGCAGCGAACGCTACCTGGTCGG
Organism: Steroidobacteraceae bacterium; assembly: GCA_035943195.1. Taxonomy (GTDB): domain Bacteria; phylum Pseudomonadota; class Gammaproteobacteria; order Steroidobacterales; family Steroidobacteraceae; genus DAIDKA01. The sequence continues at coordinate 13,868 of DASZCK010000137.1, read as the reverse complement.
CATTCGCATGCCGCCACCCACTCAGGCCTTCGTCCCACCGCATCGCTCCATGGATGACATCGTCGCCTATCTCAAGCGTCAGGAAGGCGTAGAGGTAGTCGGACGGATCAAGCTCGGCCGCGCACGACCCTTCGCCGCCGAAGTCGGCAGTGACGAGGAAGTCGTGGTTGCCAAAATACCGGAACTCAAGGCCCAGAGGCTGCGGGCTATCGCACCTGCGGATCTGATAATCGAGCGCGATGGCTCGCTGCGCAGTGCGGACTATCTGCCGGTACCGGCGCGCAATGTAGCGGTCGCGGCGCTGTTACCGCTGCGCCCGGTTGCCCGCGAGGTTTCCATCCGTGTTGTCGGCGCGCACGATAAACCGCTGGCAAGGGCATTGGTGCTGATCGACGGCGGGGGCATTCCCGCCCAGGGTTTCACTGATGAAAACGGCCAAGCACGCCTGACCTACTTTGGAGGCCCTATCGAGACACTACAGACGCTCTTTGTTCGTCCCGCGATCGATCACTGGGATCGGGTCATGCATGCGCCTCAACTCAGGACCGGTATCAACACCGTGCGCATGCGACCCCTGGCGGAGTCGCGCTCGACCCTCCCCCATGCGCGCCTGTCGACCTGGAATCAGCGTCTGATGGGACTCGAACCCGGCGGCGGCCGCCGCACGGCCAACGGGGTCAAAATCGGCCTCATCGATTCGGGATGTGACAATTCTCATCCGCTGCTGCGCCATATTACACATGGCAAGGACTTCACGGGCGGCGCGGAAACGAGCTGGACGGAGGATTCGGCTTCGCAGGGAACACATTCTGCCGGCATCATCAGCGCCATGGACGTCGAGCCGGGAAGCATTGGCTGCGCCCCGGACGCGGAACTGTACATCTGCAAAGTTCTGCCACAGGGTCGGGTCAGCGATCTGCTCGCGGCGCTCGATGAGTGCATCGCGCGCGAAGTCGATGTCATCCATATCGGCGTTGTAACGGATGGCTACTCCGAACTTGCGAGGCAGAAGCTCCAGGAGGCACGCCATAAAGGCATCGCGACCGTTGTGGCGGCCGGGAACTCCGGCGGCGCCGTTTCATTTCCGGCGATGGTGAGCGAAGTCATGGCGGTGGCGGCAGTGGGCAAGGCAACCGAATTCCCAGCCGACAGCTCTCATGCACTCAATGTCGCTGCGCAGCTCATGGGACACGAGGAAGTCTTCATGGCACGCTTCAGCGCAACGGGGCCACAGATTGCGGTGTGTGCACCCGGTGTTGCCGTCGTCTCGACCGCGCCGGGAGCCGGGTTTGCAGCCGTCGACGGAACCTGCGCGGCTGCAGCGCACGTTGCCGGTTTCGCGGCCGTCGTGCTGGCGCAGCACCCCCTGTTCAATGAGGAGACAGCGCCGCTGGGTCGTTCGGAACTACGAGTGCGCGCACTGTTCGATCTCATCCGGGCGAGCGCGGTGGCCTACTACCCCGATCCACGGCGCGCGGGTAGTGGCGTTCCCAATTTGGCCCGGGTTCCCTGGGCCCTGGACGTGGCATCCGGCATGGCAATGGCAGCTCGCTCGGAGCTCATGACGCCGTCCGTCTTCTGGCCGGCGTACGCACGCGTCGCCGACCAGCACTTTCCCCCGCCGTGGCTGACTACGCAAGGCGCAGCAGTGAGCTTCTACTGATACTCATCGGTAAGGTCGGGGCGCAGGTCGGTTACCGGCATCGATTCCGGTGCGGTGGCATGCGCCCGACGAAAGGTACGAATTCGCGCGGCAATTTCACCGCGCCGATGCACTTTTAGCTTGTGGCAGATATTGTGGACATGATTCTTCACCGTCGTCGACTCAATGCCGAGCTCTCGGGCGAGTTCCTTGTTCGACAGCCCGAAGCCGATGAGGTGTGCAATCTGCAGCTCGCGGCCGGACAGGGGTACCGGGTCGGCATGTCCATTGCCAGCGACGACGGCAGCGTGTGTGCCCTGCGCCAAAGTAGCCACGCGGCGGTATAGCGACGCTGCGGCTCCTGGGGAACACGGCAGCTCGTGGTGCAATACCCGTTCGAGAACTCTTATGACATCACCGCTACCGGCACTGTCACGAACATAGCCCGCGGTACCTGCCTCGGCCAGAGCCACAATCTCGCCATCGGTTTCCCTGACGCCGAATGCCACGACCTTGGCGTCAGGCACTGCGGCAACGAGATCCTTCACACGCTCGACATTTTCATGGCGGGCCGCATCAACCAGCACCACCTCCGGCGTGAGCTGCGCGCTCCGATCTCTGGCATGCAGCATATCCACACAATGGACAGCCTCGACGCCGTCCAGATGAGCGAGGACCATATGCATGCCCTCCTGCACCAGTCGCACGTCGCTAACGACCAGAATCCGCATTGCCACCTCCCCGGTATCCAATTAGGCATCGGCATCCCATCACGCTGGTGAGGGGCAAGAACTATGACCCGGAAATTCACCAACGGGTCCCTGCGAATGTGAATTTTTCTTGGCACCACTGTTCACCCTCCGTTCCAGGTGATCGGTGGATCGCGCTCGAAGGGGTGCTCGGCGTGGCGGATATCAGCGCAGAACCGACCTGGTCGTCGGCATGAGCCGCAGCCGCTCAGGCTTTCGCATCAAGGCTGGCAGCACGGATTCAGGGGCAGAATCCCGCCACCCGCTCCAGGTCGAAAATCGGCCCGCGAATGCCTCTTCAGCGGCAACGTTCGCCCATCGGGTGAACCATATGAACGCTCGATCTCGTTCGCGTATCGGCAATCGCGGATAGTTATTGGTGCTCTCTTCGCTCACCAGTGTGGCGATCGGTCGAATTCCCGCGGCGGACAGCCGCGGCAACACATTGTGCTCAAAGAAGGTGGCAAATTGGCTCGGCTCAACGTCACCCAGGTAGTAGATGTTCGCGCCAATGATGCTCTCATCGCCGGCAACCTCCCCCGCCGATTTGAACCCCTCACCAGGACTCTCTGGTCGCAGCAATAGAACATTGTCGGAATCCACGATCGTCGCGTTGGCGGCGGTCCGGTGCGCTATCCATATCGGACCTTCATAGAACGCCGCAAGCGCGGTCTTGCGCGCGATCATGTCGTCGAACCCCCGGATCCATACGAATCGATCTGGGTCATCCAAATCGCGAAAAGTACCAAGTACGCGCGCCCCCACCGCATTCAGCGGCTCGAGAAATTGCCTCTCGAACATTGAAATCAGGGTGTCGCGTTGTCCGCCACGCAAAGTGTACTGACGCAGTTCAAGTACGGTATCTCGCGGCACGTCCAACCCTCCGGCAACGACTTGAAGTCACGAATGCAGCATTATTTTGCAGTTTCTGGATCGCCGACATAACAGACCGGGCGACCTGTCTTGCTTCCAGGTTGCATGCCGAATATGCTGTTGTCAAGCCAAGGGCCAATCGGTCCCGGAGAACTCCTTGAAGGCGAAAGCGGCGCGCGCCCGTCGTAATGATCCACTGGGACTGCGGGCACGAATCCTGGACGCTGCAGCGAGTCTGTTCCAGACCCGCGGCTATCACGCGACGGGCATGCGCGATGTCATGGAGGCGGCCACGATCACCTCGGGTGCTCTGCACCACCACTTCCCGACCAAACAAGCTCTGGCGCTTGCCGTCATCAGCGATCGGGTGGCACCGGTGGTGCGCGAGACGTGGATAGAACCCATCCGAGTCGCATCCTCGCTGAGCGGAGCCATCGTGCAGATCTTTTCGGAAATTGCGCGTGGAATCGAGCAACGTAAATCCGTGGTCGGATGTCCGCTCAACAATCTGACCATGGAGCTTAGTTTCAGCAATCCGCAGTTCCGCAGTTCCCTACGGTCGCTCTTCGAGGAGTGGCAATCCGCTCTTGCCGAACGCATTGGCGCCACACCCGGAGGAGCGCGACTCGACCGAACCAAGAGGGCCGCCGCCGCGGCATTTGTCATCGCCGCCTATTCGGGCGCCATGAATCTCGCCAAGGCGACGCAGAGTGCCGCACCGTTGCGCGCTGCCGCCGGTAATCTGTCAACATGGCTGGATCAACGCCGCTTCAATGAGTAGTGCCAGGGCGGGCGACAAAATCAAGGAGGGGCTGGCGTAGACTGCCTGAAGTGGCAGGAGATCGTCACTTTGCTTAAGGCAGTTTTCTTCGACCTCGACGGGACGCTCTATGACCGCGATCGCCTGGCGACTGAGCTATTCACGGAGCAATACGATGCGTTCGCGGGCGAGCTACGCGGCCTGCCACGCGAGCAGTTTCTGCGTGATGCCCACGCGATGGACGACCACGGCCATGGCGTGAAGGAGACGGGTTATCAGCGGCTCGTGCGCCAGTGGGGACTCGACGACATGCTCGCCCAGCGGCTCCTCACGCATTTCTGGGATAATTACGATAGTCACTGCCGGCTATCCGGGGACGTGCGCCGTACGCTGGATGAACTGCGAGCGCGGCGACTTAGACTTGGCGTCATTACCAATGGCGGAGGCACGCGGCAGCGACGCAAGATCGCGGCTCTCGGTCTTGCCGCAGCATTCGACGTCATTCTGGTGTCCGAAGAGGAAGGGGTGCGCAAGCCCGACGCGGAAATCTTCCGCCGAGCGCTGCATCGCTGCGGCGCGGCTGCGCATGAGGGGATGTTCGTGGGTGATCATCCGGTGGCCGATGTGGAGGGCGCGCACCGTGCGGGCCTTATCCCAGTATGGAGACACGTTCCCTATTGGCCGGCTGTAGTGCCCGACGTAGCCGTCATTCGCGAGTTATCCGAGGTGCTGCCGATCTGCGACGCGCTGGGCTAAAGCTGGTGCGGCATTCGTGGTGCAGTGCACCGATCAGGCGCGAGGCTGCCGGCGCCGGGTCGCACAGGCTCTGGACGCTCGTGAATCGGCGTGAATTGTGATGATTTAACGCTATGCTTCTACCTTCTGCCGGCGACCAAACTCAATATGATTCCTGGTGAACCAGCGCGCTCGATGGCAACCGGACCAGGTGCGAGGCCACCACTGCTGTACGGATTCGGCGGCTGGCGCCTCGATCCGCGCCGCCGGCTCCTCACTGACCCGAGCGGCGAAGCCGCCGCGGTCACGGCCAAAGCCTACGAGGCTCTGTTGCTCCTGGTTCAGCGCTCGGGAGAGCTGGTTTCCCGCGCGGAGCTCATGCGTGCGCTTTGGCCCACAACCATCGTTGAGGAGAATAATCTCAACCAGGCCATCTCCTCGCTGCGGCGCACCCTGGGCGAGGGTTATATCGCTACGGTCGCCGGCAAGGGTTATCAGTTCGTGGTACCCGTCACGGCAGGGGGCGATTTCGCGGCCCATGCGGACGCAGGCCGCATCGCCGACGCACCGCCATATGTTTCCCTGCCACCGGCCGCCCGGCGGCGGCGCCTGCCCAATGCAGCCATGGCCATTGGCTCCGCGCTGATCGTGCTGGCGATTGGAGTGCTTCTGTACCTGGCGCGCTCCGATTTCGCCAGCGTTCGGTCAAAGCCCCTCGGACGAGTTACGCGCGTAACACCGCTGACGACCTTTCCCGGAGACGAGACGATGCCGTCGTTTTCCCCGGACGGAACACGCATCGCATTTGCGTGGGCGCGCGATGGCGGCGATTCCGATATTTATGTATTACAAGTTGGAACCAGCGATCCCGTAAGACTGACTCAGGGCGGCGGCGTCAGTCGCGACCCGGCCTGGTCCCCCGACGGGACGCAGATCGCGTTTTTGCGCCAGCATGATCCTCTGCACCTTGATCTCATGGTCGTGCCGGCCATAGGCGGAGTGGAGCGCAAGCTGCAGGCTGTGCGCATGACTTTCGTCTCACGTGAGGGAAGCCCGCGCGTCGCATGGACTCCGGACAGCCACCAGCTGATCTTCACGACACAGCGTGAAGTGCCCGCCAATAGCCGGCAGTTCGAACTGCACGTCATCGCACTCGATACCCGAAGCGAACGTCCGCTGAAGATCGCGCAACACGATACCGAATACGACACCTCGCCCGCCCTTACCCGGGATGGCAGGCGTTTGGCATTCGTCCGTTTCCGCAATGGGCAACGACTCGGTTCCCTTATGGTTCAAGACCTGGGCCCCGATCTGGCGCCGCTGGGCCCGCCGCGGCCGGTACCCCATGTGGAGGACGGTGTCCCACACTCCCTGTTCTGGTCCCGAGATGGTCGATTTCTAAGGTTCCTCGTGGGCACCGATATTCTTGAATGGAACATTGATGTGGGCGTCAGAACGGTGCACACGATCCCCACAATGTCGCTCACGATCGGCGCCATGGCCCTGGTGACGACCGACTCCGGCGACCATGCCGCGATAACGCAAGTCCACAGCAACGTAGATATCTGGTCCGTGAGCTTGGACCCGGAGACACACGTGGCGGTCGGGCCGCCGATTGCACGGGTGGCCTCGACGTCCTACGAGCTCCATCCGCGATTTTCCCCGGATGGACATTCCCTCGCATTCATCAGCGGCCGTAGCGGCAAGTCAGCGCTGTGGGTGGCCGATGCCGACGGGGCGCATCCACGACAGGTCTCCGATCTCGACCAGATGGTCACTGGCTTTCCGCGCTGGTCGCCCGATGGCACCCGCATCGCGTTTCACACCTCTTCGCCGAATTCGGAGCGCATGATCTACGTCGTGGATCTGGCGGGCGACCTGCCGACAAAGCTCGGCGGCGGCTGTTGCCCGGGCGGCTGGTCGGGCGACGGTCGTTACCTCTACGTCGGGGATTTCGCGAAAATCGACAGCGTGGCGCGTATGAGCGTGCCGGGCGGCCAGCGCGAGCGGCTGTTCGAGGGCGTCTTGGCCGCGGAGACCCCGGATGGCAAACTGCTGCTATACGCAAAGGATCCAGAACCCGGCCTCTTCGCGCGATCGCTGCAGGGCAATCCGGCTCAGAATCCGGAACAGAAACTCCTGGACGACTTCGTCGCCGGCCCGCTGGCAGCCTATATCCCAGTGAAGCGTGGAGTTTACTATCTGGGATATACCCCGGGGGGCAAGCCGCGCGCTTTCCGCTACTACGACTTCTCCAGCCGCAGTGCGCACGACGTGCTGGCGGCGCCGCGCGGAGTCAGTCTGGGGCTCACGGTGTCGCCTGATGAGCGCGAGTTGCTCTATTCCGCGGATCAGGAAAATGCGGGTGCGGACATCGCGCTGTTTGATTTCGCGAATCCTTGAGCGACGCCAGGGCCTCGGGTACGTCATCATCTTGTAACGGAACGAACTGACGGCCATTCAGCCACTGTTCACAACGATTCACGCTTCCACAAGGCGGATTCAGATCCTTTCTTCGATTGTCTTTCCCGTGATTTCCGGCGGCCTGCGCCGGATTGGGTAAATACTTGTCATAACGGGAGTAAAGCAATGAAGATTTCATCAAGGCGACCGGTGTCGAAGTCCGTGTACTGCCTTGCCGGTCTCGCGCTGGCGAGTCTGGCAGCCGCCGGTACTGCCAATGCGGCATGCGCAATCGATCTGACGGCCCTCAAGCGACTCGGGCCGGTCAGCGGTCATCAACAGGAGTCAGTCCTGCCGCACAACTTTGTCTCGGCGGTCTTTCATCCGGATGCCAGCGCCGGTGCACTGATCGCCACGGACTTTCACGACCTCTTCCCTGCGTCCATCGTGGGTCTTTGGAGGTTCCAGTTCTCGCCGGAACTCGGCGGGGATTTTGGAACCCTCATCTGGCACGAGGAGGGCACAGAGATCATGATCTCCGCAAAGCGCGATCCCGCCGCAGGTGACGTCTGCATGGGTGCCTGGAAGCAGACAGGTCGCTACACCTACGAGCTGAATCACATCGCCATGGGTCACGATGGTCCGCCGGGAGGTCCCCCGAGTCCGACTTTCACGAACACGGTGCATCTGCACGAGCACATCAGGCTCGACCCTTCGGGTAATAGCTATACCGGCCATATCGATGCCACGATCTCCGCTGCCAACCCCGCCAATCCGTTCGACGAGAGCAATGTCATCGCGACGGCCAGTGGCACCATCACGGCGACACGAGTCGAACCCTGAGACCTGGTCAGTCGCCGCGGCGTCTCTGCAGCGATGTCGAGCACGGCGGGCGCCCATGGCCCGCCGTTTCACTGGCCATAACTCTTTGATTAGTTTTAGCAAACGGTGCCGGCTGAGGGATTCGAAACTGACGGCCGCCGTTCACAGGCCGACGCCCACCTGTTCCCCGTAGGCAGCACTCTTCAGCGGCCAGTAGACCTCGCCCGCCTGGCCGCCGATGAAGGTCGTCACCTGTCCGGTATATTTGCTGCCTTGCGCGTGAGCCCAGAATCCCGCACGCAGGGTCATTGCCTTGGCGTAGTCGTCCAGCATCTGGACATAGATCATGGCCCACGCGCGCAACGAAGTAGTGCCCGAGCCGCTGGCGTGGGCCAGCAGATCCCTGCCCTTGTTCAATTCCGTCAGGGCCGTCGCCCGGGCCTGCGCCAGCGCCTGAGCTTCACTGGCCAGCGCGGCCTCCTCGACCGCCCGATGCTGCGCAATGGACTTCGACCCCAGCGGATCGGTGCACGACAGGAGCGGCCAACCGGTTTTGTCCTGGGGACAGGATTTGGCGGCCGCATCGAGCGCGGTGTCCACGGCACGGTGCCTGGCGCCGGCATTGGTCAGCGCCCCATCGAGCACGGCGCGCATTTTCTGATGAGCCGCGAGATCGGCACTGCGCTGACCGCCGACAAACGCCGCAATCTGACCGGCGGCTCGCGGATCACCGGCCGCCGCCTGTTGAGCCGCCATCATCTGGTTGGCCATGGCCATCTTCTCCGCGGCGGTCATGTTCTGGATGCGCGCCTGCATTTGCGCCGCGTAGGTGGGGTCGGATGCCGCCCGCGCGAAGTCAATGCCGCCGGCCGGCCCGGGCATCGCGGGCTGCAATGCACTCATGATCCGGGTTGCGAGGGCGTCGTAGGCCGGGGCCTTCAGACGCCCCTGATCGGCGCCTGAGCCGACCTGCGTCGCGGCGCCCGCCGCCGCGACATTTCCCGGCAGCGCCGGGATCGCATTCAGCAATTCGAACGGATCGGCTGCCGCGGCGGCGCGCGCCGAGCCGGCCTGCGCAAGCCCCGATAAGACCACCAGTCCCGTCACGAGGGCGACTGCCGAACAATGGATTCTCATGTGATTCTCCCGCTTTGCAACTGCGGCGAGTGTGTGGTTGAGGCCTTTCGCCAGTCCAGACTTTGGGCTCAAAAAATCCTCACAAATTGCAGCGCCGCATGCACGGGGACGCGATAATGCCCCCAACACATCCTGGGGGGTGCGGATTGACGGGGGGAAATCGATCGTCGCCGGAGGCCGAAACAGGCTCGGCACGAGTCTGGCTGTTCGGCGCCGTGCGGCTCGATGAGCGCAGTCTGCAATTGACGGTGCGCGGACAGGATGTCCCGTTGCATCGCAAACCCCTGTTGGTGCTCCTGCACCTGCTGCAGCATCCCGGCGAAGTGGTGACCAAGGACGAGCTCGCGGAGGCGTGCTGGCCCCGCCGGGTGCTGTCCGACACCGTGCTGACCACCACCCTCAATCGCCTGCGCCAGGCGCTGGGCGACGAAGACCAGAGCCTCATCAAGACCGTGCACGGCTTCGGCTACCGCCTCGCCGCCCCCGTGCGCGTGGAGGAGCTCGGGCAGGCCATTCCGCCCCGCCTGGCGTTGCAGGCGGGAGAACATCCGCCACTGCGTCCGACATGGTCGCTGGTCGAGCGTCTGGGCGGCGGCGGCAGCGGCGAAATCTGGCGGGCCCGGCATGACAAGACCGGCGACCAGCGCGTCTACAAGTTTGCCGTCAATGCCGACGGACTGAAGGCCATCAAGCGCGAGATCACGCTCTATCGGCTGCTGCGCGAGACCGTCGGTGAACGCGCGGATCTGGTGCGCATCTTCGATTGGAACCTGGAACATTCCCCGTTCTTTCTGGAGTCCGAGTACGTCCTCGGCGGTGACGTGCGCCAATGGTCGCAGGCTCAGGGCGGCCTGGCTGAGGTAACCCTGGCCACGCGGCTCGACATCGTCGCGCAGTGTGCCGAGATTCTTGCGATCGCCCATGGCGTGGGCGTGCTCCATAAGGATCTCAAGCCCGCCAATGTCCTGGTCGCCGATCCGGGTCCCGTGCCGCGCATCAAACTGACTGATTTCGGCAGCGGCGCGCTGCTGGATTCAGCGCGGCTGGCCAGTCTGGGTATCACGCGTCTGGGCTACACGACGACGATCGGAGCCTTCGACAGCTCCAGCGGCACGCCCCTGTATCTGCCGCCCGAGGTGCTCGCCGGCCAGCCCGCCACCGTGCAGGCGGACGTCTATGCCCTGGGCATTATGCTCTACCAGGCGGTGGTCGGGGATTGGCAAAGGCCGCTCGCCAGCGGCTGGGAGCGCGAGGTGCCCGACCCGCTCCTGCGCGAGGACATTGCGGCCGCCGTGGACGGCGACCCGAAACGGCGCCTGGCCGATGCGGCTGACCTGGCACGCGGACTGCGCAGGCTGGAAGAACGGCGCACGCAGCGGGCGGCCGAGGAGGCCGAGCGCCGCCGGGCGAAGGATCTGCAGGAGCGTCTGGCCCGCACCGAACTGCGCCGGCGCTGGACCGTGACGACGATCGCCGTGCTCACGCTGGGCCTGATCGCCACACTCTTCTTATACTGGCAGCTGCGTAACAGTGAACGCGGCCGCGAACTCGCCCTGGCGCAGGCCCGCAATGAGGCCGCCGCCGCCTCGCAGATCAACGACTATCTGACGTCCCTGTTCGATGCCGCCAGTCCCCAGATTGCGGCCGGCCGGCCGATCGCGCCGCGCGCGCTGGTCGATGCCGGCCAGAACCAGGTCGCCAACCGTTTCGCCGATCAACCCCTGCAGCGCGCCCGTCTGCTCGGCACCATCGGCTCGCTGTACTGCAAGCTCGGGCTGCCCGAGGAATGCCGCAAGGACCTGGAGCAGACACTCCAGTTGGAACGCAGCAACGGCGGCGTCGACCCGCTGGTCCAGGCGCAGCAGCGCTTCTGGCTGGCTCAGTCCTATGCGGGTCAGAGTCGCTGGGATGATGCTGACAAGACCCTGCGTCAGGTCATTGCCGCGCTCGAGGGTCGCGTTGCACCGACCGCTTCGACGCTGATAGCGGCGCGTCGGGCGCTCGGCATCGCCCTCGCGAACGAACAAAAGATCACCCAAAGCATTGCCGAGCTGGAACGCACGCGCACGCAGTTGCGCGCCGCCGGTGCCGGTGACAGCCCCGATGCGGCGGACGTCGATGGTGCGCTTGCCGACAGCTACGCGGACGCGGGGCGAACCGCCGAAGCGCTGCAACTGAATATTGCCAGGATGATGACCGAGCGTGCCCGGGTCGGATCCGGCGGCCTGCGCTACCTGGATGCGCTGCGCAACGTCGCGCATGTCAACGCCCTGGCCGGACATCTGGACCAGGCCGAGAAGGCGCAGCTCGAAGTGGTCACCGGCTACACGCGCATCTACGGCGAGGATGCCCAGGCGGTGCTCGATGCCGAAGGGGAACTGGCGGATATTCTCAACAACGAAAACAAGATTCCGGAGGCGATCGAGTGGTGCCGGCGGGTCGTTGCGGGTTTCCGCGGTCACAGCGGTGTGGACAATCCCGACTTCGCCATCGCGCTGAGCAATCTGGCCGAACTGCTCGAGCAGCAGGGTGCCTATGAGCAGGCGCTGCCACTACTGCGCGAAGCCTACGGCATCATCCAGCGCCATTTCGGCAACACCAACCTGCAGACCTTCGTGGTGCGCGGCAATCTCGGGCGGCTGCTGACTTTCATGCACCGCGACCCGGAGGCGCTCGAGTGGCTGCTGCCGGAACTGCCGCCCTTCATGGAAGGCAACGATGCGACGCGGGCGCGCGGGCGGCGCCTGAAGCTGCTGGCCGACTGCTACGGCGACATGCATCGCAATGCTGCCGCGCGGCAGTACTACGATCAGGCCGAGACCGTGTTCAAGACCTATCTGAAGCCCGGGGATGACATTTTCGCGACCCTCGACTCGGGTCGGGCGCACCTGTTGGGTGAAGAAGGCCGCTACCAGGAGGCCCTGCCGCTGCTGCGCAGCGCCGTCGAGGCCTACCGACGCGGGGATCCGCCGGGCGTCGAGAGTACCTGGACGCTGGCGCTGCAGATGGAACTGGCCGAAACCCTCGTCGCGCTGCACCGGGTCCCGGAGGCCACCGCCATCGTCACACCCCGAATCGAGACCATCCGGCACCTCGCACCCACGCAGCGCGCCTACCAGACGTTCCTGCGGCTGCGCAAACCGCTGGGCCTGACGATCTAGGCGGCCGCCTTCCCCGACTCGCAATTTGTGAGGATTTTTTGAGGGAAATTTCAATACTGCCGAGGTGATTGCCGGGAAGCTCACGACCTGCGGCATGTGCCGCGGGAGGTGTCGCGGCAATGGGCGGTCCGGCGTCAAATGCGATCGGGTCCAGGTTACGGGCGCTGCTGATCACGCTGGCGGGGATCACGGCTTACGCCGGTTCCGTGGCCGCGCAGGCGGCGACCCCGGCGCAACCGAGCACCGTGACCCTGTTCTCCGATGCGGCCAGCAACAGCCAGCTCATCCTGACCATTGCCCAGATCAGCGGCAGCTGCCCGGGTGCCGGGCAATCCGGCACGGGCCAGATCGCCTCGTTAGTCCTTTTCGGGCATGACCTGACGGCGGCGGGCGCGACGCCCCCCGTGCCGTTCCAGAACCTGTGCATCGATGCGACCGGCAATGTCATCGGCGGCAGCGTACGACTGGCGAGCGATTTTTCCACCCCGCTGATATTCGCAGGGCTCGGACTGACCCTCGGGCAGGGCACCGTGCTGACGGTCACCGGCCAGACTGACAGCGTCTGCCACAGCAGTCCGTGCCTTAAGTTTTCGGGCAGCAACATCCAGCTTGCACTGCCATTGCGCGACTCCGCCGGCTCGGCCGCACAGGTCGTGCTGCCCGACGGCTCGCTGGCGATTGCGGCCGCGAGCGGCTTCAATCTCAAAGCCCAGGGACTGCAGCTCAGGAATGCCCTGGCAAATGGATCGGTCGGGCTGGGCGGCTTCACGTTTAGCGTCAACGGCGGCATCGACCTGGACATTGCGCGCGCCGGTGGCGTCACACAGACCATGACCGTGACCGTGCACCAGCCGCAGGTGAGCGTGCCCGTGCCGATTCCGGGCCTGCTCTCCCAGGACGCGCAGGGCATGACCCTCAAGGCGGACTCGGTCGCAGTCAACAAGAGCGGTCAGATCCGAATCGCGCACGGCACGGCACAGCACATCAGCCTGCCGCTGGCCGCGCCGCTCGATTTCATATTGCAGGCCGACGCGGTGAGTTTCGACAAGCGCTTCGATGACCAGGATACCGTGGTGACGAAGAACGACTGCGTCCTCAGCGGCGCAAAACTCACCCTGCCGGCAATCGTCAGCGATGCCGCCAACAACCGCGTGGTGGTGAATATCGTGGGCGCCGAGCCAGGCGGCGGCTGGGACGTCACCAAGACGCCCGTGCTGGCGATCGACACGCCGGACATCCGCCTCGCCTGGAGTGGTTTTGGCGTGCAGATCCCGGCGGGGACGAAAAACCTGATTCTCGACCTGTCCAACAGTGCGCGTGATTCCGGCGAGGCTGCCGGCTTGGATGCCGGCTGGCAGGGCATCTATGTCGCCAAGGCCAATCTGCTGCTGCCGAAAACCTTCAGTGAAGGCAGCAGCGATGTGTCCCTGCAGACCACCGGCCTTGCGATCGGCAACCAGGGGCTGTCGGTCAGCGTCGACGCAAACTTCCCGGGCGGCAGGACCGTTCAGGTGGCCGGCGGATTTGCGGCAACCCTGCACGACGTGAGTCTCAAAGTGGTGAACAACCACCTCGACGCGCAAGAC
>DASZCK010000136.1:0-2270 GCA_035943195.1 Steroidobacteraceae bacterium | reverse complement strand
GGTCGGAGTAAAGGTGCAGGCGGCGCCCGCCATGATCGCGCCATTCTCGAGCCGATACGCATCCGGTGTGAAGGGTGCGCCGACGGCCGCAAAGGTGTCGGCGCCATTCAGACCCTTTGGGTAATGCAAGGCAATCTCGATGGCCGCTGCGCGGCTGGCGAGCTGGTCGGGGCGTGGCGCGAAATTCATTTCCTCGCTTGGCGCACTCAAGCCGTCGATGTTGAAGCTCAGTCCTTCCGCGCGGGTGCGCGTCGACACGGTCTCGATCTCGGTGATCTTGCCACCCGCGACCTTGAGGCGCACGACGAGCATCAGCGGTGCGCCGCTCTCCTGTATGACGACGTCGGCGCCGGCTACGCCCGCGCGCTCATCGAGAAAATCCTGGCGGAAGCCGCGCAGGCTGGTCACGGTACTGAGGATGCCCACCTTGGCCAAAGGCTTTTCGACTGCGTCCTCGGTGACGCGCAGATTGTCGGCCAGTGGCAGCTTGCTGGTGTCATGCCTCAATAATGCGTAAAGGTATTGCGTCATGGTGCTGCGCAGGCATTCGCGGTCGCAGGCCGGTGTGGGTTGGGCGGCAGTGGCGATCCCGGACAGAAGGATGAAGCACAGCGCGACGACGGTTTTCATATTTCCCCTGTGGAACTTATGGACTTGTCCTGGTGTCCAACGCGAAATAAGGAAGATAGAAGGGCGGGCAGATCGTTGGCGATCAAGTGGCAACGCACCATTCTATTCGTTGCAATAGTCATTGCGCATGTCCTTGTGATACGACTTTTTCCGACGGGCCGTGAATCGCCGACCGACACGCCCGAACCGGAAATTGCGCTCGCGAGCCTGCTTGCGCCCGATACCCCGCGGCATCGGGAAGGCCCTGCCAAGGCGCGCCGAGGCATGCCTCCGACAATTCCGCGATTCCGCGCCATCGTTCCGATCCCGGCGCGCGCTCAATTGCCCGGCACTACGCCACCCGCATCGATCGACTGGGCACGGGAAGCCGAGATTGCGGCAGCCGATCGTCTGAGCATGGATCTGGAAACCTCGCGTCAGGGCGCGGCACTGTCACGATGGCGCCAAAAGGTGATGCCAGCGGCGCGCCAGGCGGCGAAGTCCACTTTCGCCTGGGACCCGTCGCGGACCCAGCGTGTGGTGACGACGATCCCGGGACTGGTCGTGAACCTTAGCGACCGATGCGCACTCCTGATCAGCGTCATGGCGATAATGGGCGGTTGCAAAGTCGGTCAAATGCCCATCCACGGTGACCTGTTTGCACACATGTCGGACGTCCCGATGCTCGGGGATGCAGCGAATCACTGAGGCGTCGCGGGTCCCAGTTGTCGCAATACCCGTTCGAATACCGCTACCGGCTGCCCCCCTTCAATGAGGTGGCGATCATTGACGATGATGGCGGGCACACCATTGATTCCCTGGCTGCCGTAGAACCGTTCTCGCGCGCGCACCTCGGCGCCGTACCGATCGGACGCCAGCACCGCCTGCGCCCCGGCCGCCTCGAGACCGGCGTGCTCGGCAATCCTGGTGAGGGTGGCGTGATCGCTGGGATCGGCGCCATCGGTGAAGTAGGCTCTGAAAAGCGCCTGCTTCAATTGCAGCTGCCGGCCCGCAAGATCTGCCCAGTGCAGCAGCCGATGGGCGTCAAAGGTGTTGTAGATGCGGGTACGTTTTTGCATGTCGAAGCGGAACCCCAGCTGCGCGCCACGCTCACGGATCATTTCCTGGCTTTGCGCGAACTGCTCCACGGAGGAGCCGTATTTCTGGGCAATGTGCTCGGCAATATCCTGGCCGCCCGGGCCCATGTCGGGATTGAGCTCAAAAGGCTGAAAATGAATATCGGCCTCGATGACGCCCCCCAGGTTCATCAGCGCCGCCAGCAGCGACTGCAATCCGATGGCGCACCAGGGACAGGACACATCCGAGACAAAGTCGAGCTTGGTTCTGGCGCTCATGGGCACTCTCATGTGGGGCCTGGGGGTACGCGAGGCGTTATACTCCTACCGGGGGCCCAATCCTGACAACCGCAATTACTTGAAATCGCCGGGCAAGAGACTGCTTCGACTCTGGCAAACCCTGAGCCCGCTGCCTGGCGGGCAGTGGTTGTTCGCGCAGCTCTTCAGCCTCATGGTTCCCTACTCCGGGTCAGTCGGGCCGCGAGTGCGCGTGCTGACACCGGGCCACGCCGAAATTGAGATTCCCGACCGCCGCTCGAACCGTCAGCACCTGGGCAGCGTCCATGCCGTCGCGCTGGTGAATGT
>DASZCK010000135.1:0-3121 GCA_035943195.1 Steroidobacteraceae bacterium | reverse complement strand
CAAAGAGCGCCCGGTGAATATCGTCGGACGTGTAGCTTCCTGCCCTGCGCACAATCACTTCGTCATTCTGTTCGTCCCACTCGAGCACTGAGCCAGGACCGACGCCGAGCTTCTTACGAACCTCAGCGGGCACGGAGATCTGGCCTTGGGCGGTCAACCTTGATTTTGCGAGCGTCATTGCATTACATTACCACGGTAATGTAATCATGGCAAGCCGGCCTCGGCACGTCATCCGAGGCCGGCGGCGCTGGCTCGCCGGGTAGCGACTCGCCAAAATGTGGCTACTGCTGAAACTCCGGCGTCATGTCCTTGCAAGGCAGCTTCTTAAACGGCACTTCCGAAAGATACATGATGTCGTAACTCTCGTACGGAGCCGCCAGGTACACCGGATCCGTAACCGAATAGTCGCGCCGCAGCGAAGACTTCTGCGGATCGAAGGTGAAGCGCTCGACGATGTGCAGCTGCTCGCTGCTAAGCGTGGGCGGCGACAGCACGCCTGCGGTAAACCCCACGGTATCGACCACCAGCGTATTGCCTTCCCAGTGACCGATCGAGTGGCCGGCAGAGCTCGGCGTGAGACGAGCCGGGTGCGTGACCATGCCGACGTGAATACGGCGCTCGAAGTTGTACAGACCGTACGTGATATCGATGACCTTCTCGCCGCTCGCCGTGGTCTTTTGCTCGAACCGGTTGATCGGCCAGTCCGCGGTCCAATCCCGGATGATGCTCGTGGGCTTGCAAGCGAACCACGGATTGTCCTTCGGCGACCGATTCCTGAAGGCACCGGCCTCTTTCTGGCCGAGGGCGGTGTACACCGCTTTTGGCCGCGGCGGCTGCGTGGCCTGCACCTGCTGCAAGGTGATCTGGCCGGCCGCGAAAGCCTTTGACATGCTCTTAGGAATCATGGAGCCGTTGCCGCCGCTCGGGGGAACGGTGAGCACGAGTTGCTCCACGGCCCAGTCGCCCGTGATGTTTGGCTGGCCATCGGGGAGGCGTAACGGGCGTTTTGAGGTATCGAGCGCTTTCGTCTGGAACTGATCGTTGCGATTCACCGTGGGCGCATTGCCGAGCTTGAAGTTCTCGGTGTAGCAGGCATTGGGATCCGTTCGGTGCGGGTGCCCGTCGACCTCGACGTGCATGCCCACCTTGAACATCTCGGGCGACCAGCCGGAACGCCGCATCAGCCCGGCCGCGCGCATCTCGCAGCGAAGGTGTAACACCTTGCCGTATTCATCGACTACATCGATTTCCATGTAAGAGTGCGGGTTGATCAGGTGAATCGCGGTGAGGGTTCCGGACCAGTGCTTCGCCACGGCCATATCGAACTGCCCGAAACTATGGTGGGCCATCGCGGATCCCGCGAGGCCACCCAAGGCCACGGCGAAAATGGTCGACCGGACAATCTTGCGTGACATGGACATCCCCCTCGCCTCATGTGTTCGTTGAGCAAGTATAAGGGCGCCAGGCTGACTTGGCTTCTCCTAAGGACACGATCTCCTTGCATCCCTGAAGTCGAGGCGGCGTAACGGGGACAGGGCTCTTAGGTTATCGCCAAGTCATTGATGCTCAAGATTATTTAGCGACCGTCGGTCCAATCCATCACCACACGCGCCGAGCGCCAATGCGCCGAGTCCGGCAAGACTATGGTGATCAAATGACGCTAGCTGTCCACGATGGGCAGGCAGCTCATCACGCTTGCCGCAGTGCCTCGGCAACGGACAGGCGGGCACTCCGGACTGCGGGCGAGATCCCGCTCAGGACCGCGAGTACCAGTGCCCAAGCGACGCCGAGTGCGATGAGCCCGGGCGGTACCGACAGGGTGAAGACAGCGTTCCAGATTATCTCCGTCCTGCCGTCGACCAAGATGCGCGCGAGCGACGCGCCGATCAGGGCTCCCACTAACGTCAGAGTCATTCCTTCCAGCACTACCGATAAGGCCATCGGCAAGGCGTCATAACCGATGGCGCTCAACGTCGCGATTTCCCGCGTCCGCACATCGACCGCCGCATGCAGGATCTTTACTGCGCCGAATAGAGCGCCGAGGGCCATTACCACGCCGCTGAGGTATGCCACCGCCGTGAAGAATGCCGAAGTGCTCCACGCCACCCGCCGATAGTAATCAGACTGCCTTTCGGCCGTCAGTTGCAAGGCCGGATTGCGTGTCAGCCATCTTTCGAAGGCATCGAACGCCGCGGCACTGTCGAGGCCCACCAGGACGCTGCTGGCATTCGTGGTGCGCCTGATCGACATTACCGTCACCACATCGCCCATCAGCTCGCTCTCATTGATCCCACCGCCGGTTGAGAATTCCCCCACGATCGACCAGGCACCGTCAGGCATGACGATCCGGTCTCCCACTCTCAGGCCGAACCCTCTCGCCGCCCCGGTCCCGACGATCATCTCGTGTAGGCCGGGCCGGAAGAGTCGTCCGGAGACGAGCTTGAATTCCGGTCGCAGCGCCAGCCCTTTGGCGCCCACGCCGCGCACGAACAGCGAGCCGTCCGCAAATCCTTCGGTGGGAGGCAGCGCGGCCAGTACCTCCGCGTCCATCATCAGCTTACCGTCCGCATCCAGCGCGATTCCCGGAGCACCGGCGAGGGTGCCGATGGCCTCCGATGGAATGACGCTGGTTTCCTCCATGCGGCCACCAAATGCAAGCGCATCCCGCGAAAGGACCAGCGCACGTTGCGGGCTGCCCGCAATCTGGTACGCATGCAACAAGCCGACGGTGACGGAAAGCATCGAAAGCAGTACGCCCACGACACATGCCATGCAGACAATGATTACCAGCGAGGAGCCCGTGCGCTGCGGCAGAGTGAGCAGGCTCACCCGGGTGGCAAGCAGTGTCTGGGCAAGCAGTCTCATGTTCCCGGTCTCGCAAGTTGGGCCACCACACTCATACGACCGACCCGTAGCAGCGGGGCCGCCGCGCTCGCACATGCGATCAGTAATGCCGCGGCGAGCGCGCGCAGCGTCACCTCCATCGAGAGGGTCGGCGTAGGCAAGCCCACAAATGCCGCCGGCAGGAACTTCCCCGGCCAGTGCGCGAGCTGCACTGCCAGGAGCGTGCCGACGAGCGCGCCTGCCAGGCAGGGGATGGCAGCCTCCGCAAACACCAGGC
>DASZCK010000134.1:0-13131 GCA_035943195.1 Steroidobacteraceae bacterium | reverse complement strand
GTCCCCGGCGGCGTGCGTCTCATTGCCCTACCGGGCAGCGCCACGGCCGCGCCGGTTGCCAGTTTTGATAAGCATCGCGTGATGGTGATCCGGCGCGCGGACAGGTGGCTGGCCGTGGTCGGCATTCCGCTGGATGCGCCGATCAGCGACGCTGTGCTGGAAGTCGAACCCGGCACGACCCGGCACTTTCCCATCGGCCCGAAAACCTACACTGTGCAGCGCCTCAAGGTGGCCCCCGGCCAGGTCGATCTCTCACCGCAGGACGCCAGCCGCGCCGCACTGGAGCGCACCCGCATCCTGGCCGCGATTGCCACCTTCACGCCGACGGCACCCGCCTCCCTGGCGCTGCTGCAACCGGTTCCGGGTGTGCGTTCCAGTTCATTCGGGCTGCGGCGCGTGTTCAACGGCGAGGCGCGCAATCCGCACACCGGCATGGACATCGCGGCGCCCACCGGCACACCGATACTCGCGGCCGCAGACGGGACGGTGGTGGATACCGGTGACTATTTCTTCAATGGCAATACCGTGATCGTTGATCACGGCGAGGGACTGCTGACGGTGTACTGTCACCTGAGCGCCATTGGCGTGCAGATGGGAGAGGTGCTGCGTCGCGGCCAGGTGCTCGGCCAAGTCGGCAAGACCGGGCGGGTGACCGGCCCGCACCTGCATTTTGCCGTGGTATTGAATCGGGCATTCGTCGATCCGGCGCTGTTCCTGCCGCCGCCACGGCCGTTGGGCCGCACGCGCTGAATCTTTGCGGCTAGCGGCGCTTCGCGCCGCGACCCGCGGGTGCGCCCGTGCGCTTCGGCGACCCGGGGCGACTCGCCGGAGCGGCTCCGTCCGCCTTCTTCTTGCGCGCCGCCTTCATGCCGGCGATCTTGGCAAGCTTGGCGCCCATATGCCCGGTCCCCGCCGTGCCCTTGCGCCGCGGTCGATGGCCGACTTTGTGCTCGGTCTTGCGATGACCGAACGGATTGGCATCGCTGCGGAATTCCACGACCACGGGCGTGGCATACAGTTCGAAGGTCTTGCGAAACACATTGGCCAGGTATCGGGAATAGGCATCCGGTACCCGCTCGCCCTGGCTGCCGTGAACGATGATGCGCGGTGGATTGCGCCCCCCCTGGTGGACGTAACGCAGTTTGATGCGCCGGCCGTGGGCCAGCGGCGGCTGGTGCGCCTGCACCGCAGCCTCGAGCGCCCGGTTCAGTATTCGGGTGGGCATTTCACGCATGGCGGACTCGAAGCCGCGCACCGCTGACTGTGCCAGCTCACCCACCCCGGTGCCGTGGCGAGCGGAAATGAAATGCAAGGGAGCGTATGGCACGAAATCCAGTTTCAGGCCCAGCTGGCGCCGGATCTCTTCGCGCTGTTCCGTGGGAATCCCGTCCCATTTGTTGACCGCGATCAGCAGCGCGCGGCCGCGCTGCAGCGCCATGCCGAGTACGCTGGCATCCTGCTCACCCACTGAATCGTGGGCGTCCAGCACCATGATCACGACATGCGCGTGATCGATCGCCTGCAGCGTCTTGGCCACGCTGACCTTCTCGATCAGATCCTCGACCTTGGAACGGCGGCGGATGCCGGCGGTGTCAATCAGCACGAAGTCGCGATCATCGCGTTTGAAGGGAATGAGAATGCTGTCGCGTGTCGTGCCCGGCTCGTCGCTGGCAATCACGCGCTCCTCGCCGAGCAAGCGGTTGATGAGGGTGGACTTGCCGACATTGGGGCGTCCGATGACCGCGATGCGAATGGCATCATCGATCGAGTCTTCGCGAGTTGCCTCTTCAAACCCGGCAAGCACAGCCGACAGAAGCTCCTGGATGCCCTGTCCGTGAGTGGCGGCAATGGGCACGGGCGTACCCAGCCCCAGTGCGTGAAACTCACTCAAGGCGACCTGCGCATCCAGGCTTTCAATCTTGTTGACGGCAAGGATGATGGGCTTGCCTGAGCGGCGTAGCTCGCGCGCGACGATCTCATCCTGCGGCGTAAGACCCGCCCGCGCATCAACGATGAAGACCAGGCGATCCGCCTCGGCCACGGCGCGCTCGGTCTGGATGCGCATCTGGCTCTCGATGACCGATGGATTCTCGATCACGAGTCCGCCGGTATCGATGACTACGTAGGTTCCCGAGCCGAATTGGCCGTAGCCATACTGCCGATCCCGCGTGACGCCGGGCACGTCCGCTACGATGGCATCACGTGTCCGCGTCAGGGTATTGAACAGCGTGGACTTGCCGACGTTGGGTCGGCCGACCAGCGCTACGATCGGCAGCACGGTGAATCAGCCGCCGGAGTGCCCGTTGTGCGCAGGCGCGGGCAGTGCTGCGGCCGTGGCGTGCGTCGCGAGCGGCGCGGCACGGTAGGCGTCAATGACGCCATGATCGTTCAGCAGCAGCAGCGTGCCATCGGCGTACACCGGCGGATTGGTGTAGCGCACCTTGCCCGCGCGCACCCGGCCCATGAGGGCTCCCGTCGTCTTGTTCAGCCAGTGCACATAGCCCTTGTAGTCGGCGACCACGATGGCATCGCCGGCAACGGCGGGTCCGGACAGTCCACGATGCGCCAGCGCCTTCTGCCGCCACACTTCGGTGCCGTTGCGGCGTGTGAGTGCCACGACCTCACCGATCGACGTCGACATATAGATGTTGTTTTCATCCAGCGCCAGGCCGCGATAGCTCGACATCTCATGCGACCACCAGATCTGACCCGAGTCGAGCGCGACCATGGCGAGCTTGCCCTGGAACCCGACGACGTAGATATCATTGCCGGCGATCTGCGCCCGCGTGTCGATATCGACCAGGCGGTCGAGGTCGGTCTTGCCGGTGGGTATCTGCAGCTGGGTTTCCCAGACGCTGGAGCCGTCATTCAGGGATGAGGCGACGAGGCGGCCGTTGTCAAATCCGGTCACCGCTACGTCGCCCACGATCACCGGCGAGGCCGTGCCACGCAGCGACAATTTCGGCACTGACTGTTGCTGTTGCCACAGCTCGTGACCATCGGCCATGGACAGGGCATGCAGCTTCCCATCGACACCCCGAACCAGGGTCAGTTTGGGCGACACCGCTGGGGCCGCGAGGATTTCCGTGACGATGTTGGTGGTCCACAGCTGCTTGCCGGTGCGGGCGTCCAGCGCGATCACATCGCCATCGGTAGAGCCGACGACGATCTTGCCGTCGCCAAAGCCCACCGCACCACCAAGGGGCAGTTTGGTGCGCGTCTGCCACTCACGGTGACCGTTGCTCAGGTTGAACGCCGCGACCTCGCCCTTTTCACCGGCGGCATACACGGTGTCGCCCTCGACATCCAGCGACAGCCCCAGACGCAGCGGCACCTTGGTGCCCCCGACCTTCTCACTCCAGGCTTTGTGGATTTTCAGGGTTTCGGGAAAGGCGACCAGTTTGGTCGGACGATCCGGGTCCTTGTCCTTGGAGCAGGCGGCCACGAGCGCGAGCAGCAGGATGGGCAGAATGCGACGCATGATGGATCAGTTCCCCTTGGGAATGGCGGCCACCGGCGTGCCGGAGGCAACGTCGGCGAGGTCGTTGATTTTGAGGTCCAGAAGATCATTGCTGGCCTGGGCCGGGCCCATGGCCAACCGTGCGGCGCGATACTCACGCAGTGCCGCCACCTTGTCGCCCTTGGCGAAATAGGCATCGCCGCGAACCTCCGCGAAGCGCCCCTCGAAGGCACCCTGGTTGGCCGTGCCCAGGGTCGCCAGTGCCACATCCGGATGTTGCTGCGCCAGCTGTATGCGCGCCAGGCGCAGGCGGGCCACCACCGCCAGTTCCGGGTCCCGGGAATGAGTCATCACGGCGCTGAGGTAGGAAGCGGCACGATCGACCTGACCGTTCTCCCCCAGCAAGCGGGCCGCGGCCAGGTCTGCCTGGTCGACATAGGGGCTGTCCGGATGGCTGTGCCGCAGCTGCTCGACCAGGTCCAGACCCCGCGTACGATCGCCCTGTTCAAAGGCCGCCAGCACCTGGGCATAGTCCTGGGCGGCCTCGATGCCATTGCGGTCGCTGCGCGCCTGCCACCAGCGCCAGCCGCCGACGATCAGGCCGCCAATGGCCAGGCCCATGATGATCCAGGGAATATTGACCTTCAGCCAGCCCAGCAGCTGATCCAGTTTTTCTTTTTCCGAAAGGTACTCTTCCACCCACCCTACTCCTCACTGTCCGCGGCCCGTAGGGCCGCCTCGATCTGCGCCGGCAGCTGCGCCATCGGGCATTCACTCTGACCGGCCTCGAGCCGCAAAGGTTTCAAAGCCACCATGCCACGGGCCAGTTCATCCTCGCCGATGATCAGCGCCAGAGCCGCCCGGCTGCGGTCGGCGCGGCGAAACTGGGCCTTGAAATTGCCCCCTCCGAGGTTCAACTCGAAGCGCCGATGCGGCAGCGAATCGCGCAGCAATTCCACAATCCGGCCGCCTTCCAGGGCGGCCCGCTCGCCATTCACCACCACATAGACGTCAGCCGCCGCGCTTTGGGGCTGGGCGGGCAGCTGCCGCAGCAGCTCCACCACCCGTTCCACACCCATGGCGAACCCAATGGCCGGAGTGGCTTCGCCACCCAGCTGGTTGATGAGTCCATCGTAGCGACCGCCGGAGCATACGGCGTCCTGTGCGCCCAGTGCATCGGTGATCCACTCAAAGACCGTGCGGCTATAGTAATCGAGCCCGCGCACCAGGCGCGGGTTGATGGTGTATTCGATGCCCATGGCCGTCAGCGCGGCCCGCAGCGCTGCAAAGTGCGCGCGCGACTCCGGATCCAGATAGTCCGGCAGCAGCGGCGCCGCCGCAATCAGCTGCTGCAGATCCGGGTTTTTGCTGTCCAGGATGCGCAGCGGATTGCCCTGCAGGCGGCGGCGGCTGTCCTCATCCAGCCGGTCCTGGGAGGCTGAGAAATACTCGACCAGTTGCGCGCGATAGGCGCGCCGGGACTCAGCAGTGCCCAGCGAATTGATCTGCAGCTTCACCCGCGTGAGACCGAGCTTGCGCCACAGCCGTGCAGTCAGCGCGATGAGCTCCGCATCGACATCGGGACCTGCAAAACCCACCGCTTCGACATCCACCTGATAGAACTGCCGGTAGCGACCCCGCTGCGGCTTTTCGTGACGGAATGCCGGGCCCATCGACCACAGTTTGTGGCGCGCGCCGCGCAGCAGGCCGTTGGAGATCATGGCGCGGACGATACCCGCGGTCAGCTCCGGTCGTAGCGTCAGACTGTCGCCACCCTGGTCGGTGAAGCTATACATTTCCTTCTCGACCACGTCGGTGTATTCACCGATGGCGCGCTTGAAGAGCTCCGTATGCTCGACCGCCGGCACCCGGATCTCCTCGTAGCCATAGGCCGCGAGCAGCTCGCGCATGGTGCCTTCCAGGTGCTGCCACAGCACGCTCTCAGCCGGCAGCACATCGTTCATGCCGCGGATCGGTTGAATCTCACCGCTCAAGAAAATCCCCTGCTCAAAGTTTGTTGCCCGCGGTGGTCATGTTGGTCACGGCCTGCAGCGTGCCGTCATGAGTCACCAGAAACTGCGCCGTCTCACCCGAGCGCGCCTCGGTGGGAATGAGCTGCACCTGGCCGTCGATCTCAACGTCGACTTCGGCGAAGTTTCCGACCAGCACCTTCAGCGGCGCAGCGCCCCGCAGGGTCTCCTCGGTGCCCGCGGTGCCGATGGCATGGTACAGCTGCTCACCGTGCGCATCGTAGACCTCGGTCCAGCAGGCGGATCTGAACTTCAGGGTAACGCTGGCATCCTCGGGAGCACGGCGCGGGACTCGGGCCGCTTTGACCAATGGCAGCGCGAGCGCCTTGGGCGCACTGCTGGCGGCAGGCTCCGGAGCACTCGCCGGTGCCGACGCGAGGTCCGGCTGCAACGCCGGCGCCGGCAGTGACGGCGCCGGCAAAGACACGGGCGCGGACGCAGCCACCGTGGCGGCAGGATTCAGGTCCAGGTAAATCCAGTGGATGCTGCCGATCAGTCCGACTCCGATCACCACCGCAAGTCCAGTGGTGACCATCGCGCCGCGCCAGCTGCTGGCCTGTCGCACGTGCGGCATGCGCGTGAGATCCGGCGGTGCGCCGGCCTGCGCACTGGCACCATACAGGCCCAACACCTCCGTGGCCGGTAACTTCAGCAATTCGGCATAGTGACGCAGGTGCCCGCGCACATACACCGGAGCGCCGAGCTCGCCGAAGCGCTCGCCTTCGAGTGCGCCGAGGACGCCCGGATCCACATGCAAGAGCTCAGCCGCCTCCACCAACGACATGCCGGCACGTTCCCGCGCTGCCAGCAGGCGTGCGCCGATGCCGCTCACGCGTGCACCGCTGTCGTTGCCGCCACCGCTCATCGGCATCAACCAGTATTGGGCCGCGAGTCGGCGCTCAGGGAGCGGGCCTGCTCGGAAGTCGGGAAATCGGTGCGCAGGATCTTGCTGAATTGCGCGGCGCCGCTGGCATCGCCCAGGGTGCGTGACGCCCGCAGGCCCACCAGCAGCAGTTCC
This sequence comes from Steroidobacteraceae bacterium, assembly GCA_035943195.1. GTDB lineage: Bacteria > Pseudomonadota > Gammaproteobacteria > Steroidobacterales > Steroidobacteraceae > DAIDKA01. Next base: position 6,623 of record DASZCK010000134.1, on the reverse strand, counting down.
GGCGTGGGATTGTTCTGAGCGATGAACTTCTGGACCAGATCGCGTGCCTCGAGCGCGCGACCGTGCGCGAGCTGCAGGGCCGCCAGCTGGTAGGCGCCTTCCGCATAGTCGGCACGCGCGCTCAGCGCGCGCTTGAACGCCGACTCTGCCTCCTCATCACGGCGCGCCGTGAGCAGGCACACGCCCATGTCGGTATAGGCCGCCTCGGGGGTCCGGTACAGCGGATTGCGCGCCACCTGCAGCATCTTGGTGACACCCTCGTCAACGCGATGCTGGCCGCACAGGTAGACGCCGTAGAACAGCACCGGCCCCGGATCGCTTGGCGCAAGTCGCATCGCTTCGTGGTATTCGCTCTCGGCCTTCTTCTGGTCATTGATGCGCGCGTAGAACATCGCCATGACGCTGTGCACGTTGGGATTGGTCGGATCCTCCTGCATGGCACGATCGATTTTTTCCTTGGCCCGCCCCAGATTGCCTTCCTGAATGTAGGCCATGGCGAGCGCCACGTTGTCGGCCGCCGCATCCTGCGCCACGTGCTCCTTGGCGAGATGCGGCGACTTGGTGGTCACGCATCCGCCCAGGATCATGACCAGCATCGCGAGGGAAACCGGGATGACAATGCCTTGTGCGATTTTCATTGCTGCACCGTGAGACCGATGGTCCTGTTGCCCAGACGAACCGTCGTCCGGTTGATCACCCGTCCGGCCAGCTGGCCGCAGGCGGCGTCGATATCATCGCCGCGCGTGCGGCGGATGGTCGCAAGTATCCCGCCACGGATCAGCTCGTCACGAAAGCGCTGGATGGCGCTCAGCGGCGAGCGCTGGTAGCGGGTTCCGGGGAAGGGATTGAATGGAATCAGATTGAGCTTGGCCGGATGGCCGCGCAGCAGGCGTGCCAGCTCGCGCGCCTGGCCCGGTGAGTCATTGACCCCGTCCAGCATCACGTACTCGAATGTGACATTGCGACCGTTCTGTTCGTCAAGATAGTGCCAGCAGGCGGCCAGCAGCTCGCCGATGGGATGCTTGCGATTGATCGGCACCAGCTCGTTGCGCAGGGCATCGTTTGGCGCATGCAGCGAGACGGCCAAGGCGACATTGGTCACTTCAGCCAGCTTATACATCTGCGGCACGAGGCCCGAGGTGGACAGCGTGACCCGGCGGCGCGACAGATCGAAGCCGAAGTCATCCGTGAGGATCGATAGCGCCGGCACCACATTGCGGAAATTCGCCAGCGGCTCGCCCATTCCCATCAGTACCACGTTGCTGATGATGCGGCCGCTCAGCGGGGTGATCACCCGCGCGTCGGCCGTGGCGTCGGTGCCGGGTTCGGCTTCGAAGGCGGCATCCACGTCCGGATCATCTCCCGGCGCCGCGCCGACGGCGGCTTCGAGTTCGCGCGCCGCGAGCCACACCTGGCCGATGATTTCCGCAGTCGTCAGGTTGCGATTGAAGCCCTGTTGCGCCGTGGAACAGAAGGAACAGTCCAGGGCACAGCCGACCTGCGAGGAGATGCACAAAGTGCCGCGACCGGGCTCTGGGATATAGACCATCTCGAAGGCCTGGGAGGCGTCGGCTTCGAGCTTCCATTTGCGGGTGCCATCGGCTGAGACCTGCAGGTCGGTGATCCTGGGCACCCGCACTTGCGCGCAGCTTGACAGCTGGGCGCGAAAATCCTTGGCCAGATCGGTCATTTCCGTGATGCGACCCTCGCCGCGCTTGTAAATCCAGTTCATCAGCTGGCGGGCGCGGAAAGGCTTGCTGCCAAGACCTGCGATGTACTCCTCAAGCTGCGGGCGCGTCAGCCCCAGCAGGTTGGTGCGTACGGTTGCGGTCGGGTCTGACATGGCTGCGCATTGTTCCGTGGGCGTTTCAGGCGCGCGGAAATATCTGGGTGCCGGCAAAAAAGTACGCGATCTCCTGCGTGGCAGTCTCGACGGCATCGGATCCGTGCACCACATTCTGCTCGATGCTCAAGGCCAGGTCCGCGCGGATGGTACCCGGTGCCGCCTTCTTCGGGTCAGTGGCGCCCATCAGTTCGCGGTTCTTGGCGATGGCGTTCTCGCCCTCGAGCACCTGGACGATGACCGGACCGGAGGTCATATAGTTGACCAGATCCTTGAAGAACGGACGCGCGCGATGCACCGCATAGAAGCCCTCGGCCTCGAGCTGGGACAGGTGCATCATGCGCGCGGCAATGACGCGCAGTCCTGCGGTTTCGAAGCGGCGATAGACCTCGCCGATCAGATTGCGGGACACGCCGTCGGGCTTGACGATGGAAAGGGTGCGTTCGAGCGCCATTCGAGAAGTTCTCCTGCAGACTGTGAATCTGACCTGCGTGGGTCGGGCGGTACAGCCGATCCGCAAGTCATTGAAATCGTTGGAATTTAATATCCAGGAATCCTGATCGCCGGTAAGGCGGCCGATATCCGGGGCGCGCAGTCTACCGCGGACGGCCCGGATTGGCCACCGGCGTCAAAGCGCGGAAGTTGCGGTTTGATAAGCCTTTTTTACTAAAGGCCGCCGGTTGGCGAAGGCTCAGGTCAGACGCTGAAGCTTTCGCCGCAGCCGCATTCGCCCTTGATGTTCGGATTGCTGAACTTGAAGGCCTCGTTTAAACCCTGCTTGACGAAGTCGACGATGGTGCCGTTGACGAGGGTCAGGCTCTCCCGATCCACGAATACCTTCACGCCGTGATCCTCGAACACCACATCGTCGGGTCGCGAATCGTCTGCGTAATTGACAACGTAGGCGAAGCCTGAGCAGCCGGTCTTGCGGACCCCCAGCCTCAGGCCCAGGCCACGGCCCCGGGTGGCCAGGAAGGTCCGGACCCGGTCGGCGGCCGATTCGGTCAATGAAATAGCCATAACGCGTCCCATTCTACGGTCATTCAGGGCCATTGCTGAAGTGCAGCATGGAGCGCATCTTCGATGATGAGCAATCGCCCCAGTTTCTCCACCGGCACCGCGAGCGTGCGCGCCCACAACTGGGGTGACCCCGGCTGCACCTGCGAACGCCTGCGTCCCGCCAACTGACCCACGAGCCAGCTGGCCGTAGCCAGAGTATGTGGGCAGCCCAACGCCTGGAACCGTGCCTCGATCACAGTGTCGGCGCTCACCAGCAGATGCAGGCGCACCCACGCCTCCGCGGACCTCGTTCCAGCCTCGCCGCGCAGCACCGTACCGGCGCTATCGGGCAGCCCGCCGGCACCCGACAGCCTGGAAAACAGCTCCCGTGCCAGCGGGCCCAGGGTGTCGCCCTGCACGCCCAGGGCCCCGCCCGTCGGGGTGTCCGGACCCGCCGGGGAGACCTCCCGCAGACGTTGTACGCTGTGCCGCACCTGGGTCGCGGCGGCTTCGATGTCGGCATCGGTGTTGAAGCGCCCGAAGCTGAATCGCAACGAACTTTCCGCCTGGCGTGCGCTGCGCCCCAGCGCCCGCAGCACATACGAAGGCTCCTGCAGGGCGGAATTACACGCCGCCCCGGTGGACACGGCCAGGCCAGGCAAGGCGCTCACCAGGCTTTCTCCATCAACGCCATCGAAGGCGACATTCAGGATATGCGGCACCCGCGGTGCCTCACCTGCATTGATGGTCACGCCGCCCAAGGATTCAAGGTGCGCCGCGAGCCGGTCGCGCCATTGCGCGATGCGAGCGCTGTCCGGCCCCAGCGCCGCCCCGGCCAGGTCGCAGGCCAGACCGAACCCGACGATCTGGTGGGTGGGAAGTGTCCCGGGGCGCAGCCCCGACTCCTGGCCGCCCCCGAATTGCAGGGGTGTCAGCGTGGCCTTTGACCCGGCGCGCACGAACAACGCCCCGACCCCTTTGGGGCCGTAGATCTTGTGAGCCGAGAGCGATAGGAGATCCACCGCCAGGCCGGTCACGTCCAAGGGCAGCCGCCCCGCGCTCTGTGCTGCATCGACATGAAACAGGACAGAGTGCGACCGGCACGCTTCACCGATGGCCTGGATATCCTGGATCACACCGGTTTCATTGTTGACGTGCATCAGGGACACCAGCGCCGTGTCCGGGCGCAGCGCGGCGGCGACGGCGCGCGCACTCACCCGCCCGTCAGTCTCCGGCTGCAACCAGGTGATCGTGAATCCCTCGCGGCTCAGTTGCCGGACGGCATCCAGCACCGCTTTGTGCTCGGTGCGGGCGCTGATGACATGGCGCCGCCCGGGCGCCAGCGCCCGCGCGGTTCCCAGCACCGCAAGGTTGTCGGCCTCCGTGGCGCCGGAGGTGAAAAAGATCTGCGCCGGGGCCGCGCCGATGAGCCGCGCGACCTGGGCCCGCGCCAGTTCAATGCGCTCCGCCGCGCCGCGTCCCGCGGCATGTGCCGCGGCTGAAGCATTGGCGAACCAGCCGTCGGCGCCCAGACATGCGCTCATTTGCACACTGACCGCGGGATCCACCGGCGTGGTCGCCGCATTGTCCAGATAGACCGTCTGCGGCGCCGGTGCGGAGCCTGCGAGGCGCCGCCGGCCCTGGATCGCCGTGAGGATGCCGCGCAGGATGTTGGCCTCGTTCTGATCCAGCTCGGCACGCTGCAGGAAGCGCCGGATGCGGGTCATGAGGTGGGTGCCGGCCCTGGTGCGATCCTTGAAGTTGACCGCCGCCAGCACCGCCTCCAGGTGCGCATACAGCTGCCGCAGCTGCGGCGGAGTCGCCAGCGCCACGGCCGGCGAGTCCTCCGGGCTCACTACGGCACTGCCGGGCTCGGCGCGCGCACGGAAGATCTCGTAGGCGACTAGCTGCGCCGCCATGGCGAGGTTCAGCGAGGCGTAATCGGGACTGGCCGGAATCCGCAGCACCACGTGACTGGTCTCCAGATGCTCATTCTCAAGTCCCGCGCGCTCGGTGCCGAACAACAGCGCCACCGGCGCGCGGCGCGCCTCGGCGACGACGCGCACGGCAGCCTCGCGCACCTCCAGCACCCGAAAATTCTGGTCGCGATGACGCGCGGTGGTGGCGACAACGAAGCCGCAGTCGGCGATGGCCTCCTCGAGCGTCGCGACGACTCGGGCACTGGCCAGAATCGAGTCGGCGCCCGCCGCGCGGGCAGTGGCTTCGGGATGCGGAAATTCGCGCGGCCGCACCAGCACCAGCTGGGTCAGTTCCATGTTCATCATGGCGCGCGCCACGGCCCCGATGTTGCCGGGGTGGGAGGGTTCGACCAGGACGAAGCGGATGTCAGGTGTTGAATCAGATGCCATGGGATCGGGCAGGTAACATAGGTGTAGGGCGCGAGGTCTGCTAACCTTGCAGCCCTCCCCCTTTGCGCAGGACTTCGCGCCAGCTTATTTGCCGTGCAGCCACTTCTCAATATTGCCGTTCGGGCCGCCCGCCGTGCCGGCGAAATCATCGTCCGCAGCCTCAACCGCGCCGACACTCTCACCGTCACGGCCAAGGGGCGCAATGACTTTGTGACCGAGGTGGACCAGGCCGCCGAGCGCGAGATCATCGCGAGCATCCGCAAGTCCCACCCCGACCACGCCTTTCTGGCCGAAGAGGGCGGTGCCAGCGGCAACAGCGACACCGTGTGGATCATCGACCCGCTGGATGGCACGACCAATTTCCTGCACGGCAATCCGACCTTCGCGGTCTCGATCGCCTGCCAGATACGCGGCCGCCTCGAACATGCCGTGGTCTACGATCCGATGCGCCAGGAGCTCTTCACCGCCTCGCGGGGCGGCGGTGCGCACGTCGACAATCGCCGCCTGCGTGTCACCGCGCACCGCACCCTGGAAGGAGCGCTGATCGGCACCGGGTTTCCGTACCGGGACAATACCCGCTACCTGGATGAATACATGAACATGATGAAGGCGGTGATCCTGAATACCGCCGGCATCCGCCGTCCCGGAGCCGCCTCACTCGATCTGGCTTATGTCGCCGCCGGGCGCCTGGATGCTTTTTGGGAAATCGGCTTAAGTCCCTGGGATACCGCCGCGGGGACCCTGCTAATCCAGGAGGCCGGCGGCCGCATCGGCACTTTGAGTGGCGGCGAGTACACCCAGGGCGGCAATGTGCTGTGTGGCACGCCCAAGGTGTATGAGGCCATGGTGGAACTGCTGGCTCCGCTACTGCCTGAAGGCCTGCGCGAGGGCTGATCACCCCGGGCTCGCGCCGGCTGTAGTACAGTCGGTCAAACGATCAGGGGGCCTTGATGAGCAAACCGGGAATATTCGCCACCATACCCGTGGCTGATCTCGAGGCCGATGCCGCGCATGCCGCGCTCAACCGTTCCCTGGGCCCAGTCGCACTCACGGCGCTGGGCATCGGCGGAATCATCGGCACCGGCATCTTCGTGTTGACCGGTATCGCTGCCGCCGAACATGCGGGACCCGCCGTGGTCCTGTCCTTCATCGTTGCCGGACTGGGCTGCATCTTCGCCGGCTTGTGCTACGCCGAGTTCGCCTCGATGGTCCCCGTCGCCGGCAGTGCCTATGCCTACAGCTACGCGACCTTGGGCGAGTTCACCGCCTGGTTCGTCGGCTGGAACCTGGTGCTGGAATACCTTTTCGCCGCATCCACGGTGGCGGCGGGCTGGTCGGGATATTTCAACGAATTATTGCGGTTGATCGGAAGCTGGACCAATAGCAACATCGCCCTTCCCGAGGCCCTGGCG
>DASZCK010000133.1:0-3849 GCA_035943195.1 Steroidobacteraceae bacterium | reverse complement strand
CTATTGGAGCGCTTACGGTCCTGGATCGGTTGCGTCCGGCTCTTCAGCCGTCGCTGCCGCGAACTCCAATGGGCTCAACCCATTCATCATCGGGTCGCATGTGTTGCCGCTGCAGAGCCAGCAGAATACGGACAAGATCGGCAACGTGAAGCTGGAAACCAGCTGGAAGACCGATGCGACCAAGGTCAATTTCGGTATCCAGTGGACCGACGATGTGTGGAATACAAATGAGAGCGATACCTTCACCAACAACTACTGGCAGATGTGGTCAGGCTACGGCCCGCTCTCGGGCAACACCGACGGCCACACACTGCCGACGTCGTTGTTCTCACAGGTCAGTGTCACGCCCTGGATGCCTGGCCTGAGCGGCGCCTCGAATCTGCCCTCGAGCCTGCTGAAGTACAACCCGTATGCCGTGCTGTCCTACCTGATCAACACGACGCCCAATGCAGATCAGGAAGCAAAGATTCCGTCGGCCTACCCGCAATATGTCCAGGGCAATATCCCGGCCGAAGCGCTGAACGACGGCTCGGTGCAGCACGTGGATCGTTCGAACTGGGCGCCCTTCATCACCGCAGAGCAGGATGTGAAGCTCGGCGACATGAAGCTCATCATCAACGGCGGACTGCGGTATCAGCGGACTGACGAGACCATCGCCGGTCTGGCTTCACCGCTCATCGGCATCGCGTGGTCGGGTTCGGCCGATCCAACCGCCTACGCCTTCTCCACGCAGCAGCCGCCGGCGTGGACCACCGTCAACAACACCTACAAATACTTCCTGCCGTCGCTGGACCTGAACCTGCTGGTGACACCGGACATCAAGGTAACCGCGGACTTTTCGCGCACCGAAGATGCACCGCCCAACTTCCAGCTGATACCGAATACGACTTACGGCGGCCGCGTCAACGCCCTGACCGCGAAAGGCAACAACCCGGACCTGCTGCCTTACTTGTCGAATAACTTCGACCTCGGTGCGCAGTGGTACTACGGCGCGAACAGCTACGCTTCCCTGGACCTGTTCGACAAGCACGTGTCGAACTTCCCCACCTCGAGCGTGCAGGTCGTCACCCTGCCGGGCATCATCGATCCGGCGCCGCCCATCAATCCGCAGAACGGCCTGGGGCTTTCCACCACCTCCGGTCAGCCGGCGAGGTTCTCGGAGACCACGGTCACCAACGCCTTGGCGGCGAACGTGCACGGCGTGGAAATCACGGTGCAGCAGATGCTGCCACTGGGATTCGGCGTGCAAGTCAACGGCACCTACGTGCACACCGACAAGAACTTCAACAATGCGCTGCTGACTTCGAATCAGTTCGCCCTGACCGGCGTAGGCAATTCGGCGAACCTCATCGGGTTCTACCAGGACCACGGCGTGCAGGCCCGGCTCACGGTACAGTGGCAGGGTGCTCAATTGCTGACGTTGGGCCAGGAACAGAGCGGTGGTGCATTCGGCAACGAGCCGGTGTACCAGACGGCCTTTACGGAAATGGACTTCAGCACGCAGTACGACTTCACCAAGCACTTCTCAGCGTACTTCGAGGCGCTGAACCTCCTGGACTCGATCTACCACACGTACGGACGCTTCTCCAATCAGACGTTGAATCTGACGAATTATGGAAGGTCCTTCACGTTCGGCGTGCGCGCGAAGTTCTAGTCCGCGACAAAGTCAGCGCGTGTGTTCAGGGGGCCGCCTTCGGGCGGCCCCTTTTCGTTTACGTGGTAATCTTGCGCGCGGGATCAGCGGAGTTCGGACAGTGGTCGCAGCGGTGAAATCAGTCGTAATCGTCGGTGGCGGCACAGCCGGATGGCTTACCGCCGGCATCATCGCCGCCCGGCATCAGGCGCGCATCAAGGCAGGCAGCTTCACCGTCACGCTGGTGGAGTCACCGGACATCAAGATCATCGGCGTCGGGGAAGGAACCTGGCCGACCCTGCGTTCAACCCTGGAGAAAATGGGCGTATCCGAGACCGCTCTGTTCCGGGAGTGCGATGCCGCCTTCAAGCAGGGTGGACAGTTCGCCGCTTGGACGACTGGCGCCAGGGATGACTCCTACTATCACCCGCTGATGTTCCCGCAGGGCTTCTCCCAGGTGAACCTCGTGCCGCACTGGCTGCGCGATGGCAGCGGCCGCAGCTTCTGCGATTTCGTGACGCCGCAGGGACGGCTGTGCGATGACGGACTGGCACCGAAGATGATCACCAACGCCGAGTACCGCGGACCCGCCAACTACGCCTATCATCTGGATGCCGGCAAATTCGCCCCTTACCTTGCCAAGCACTGCGCCGAGAAGCTCGGCGTGCGTCATGTGCTGGCGGATATCACCGAAGTCAAACAGCGCGAGTCCGGCGACATCGAGAGCGTCCTGACCCGGCAGGCCGGCGCCATTGCCGGCGACCTGTTCGTGGACTGCAGTGGTTTCGCGGCTCTGCTCATCGGCAAGACGCTCGGCGTGCCATTCAAGTCCTGCAGCGACATCCTCTTTTGCGACACGGCATTGGCCGTCCAGGTACCGTTCGAGACACCCGACGCACCCATGGCCTCGCACACCATCGCCACCGCACACGAGGCCGGCTGGACCTGGGATATCTGTCTGCCGAGCCGGCGTGGCGTGGGCTACGTCTATTCGAGCCGTCATACCACCGAGGAGCAGGCGCGCGAGACGCTGCTGCGCTACATCGGCACGCAGCACAAGGATCTCGCGGTGCGCAAGATCCCGATCCGCGCCGGTCACCGCGAGGTCTACTGGAAGAACAACTGCGTCGCCATTGGGCTGGCCAGCGGATTTCTCGAGCCGCTCGAGTCTTCCTCCATCGTCCTGGTGGAGCTGTCGGCGAAGCTGCTCGCTGAACAGATGCCGGCCTGCCGCGAGGTCATGGACATCGTCGCCAAGCGCTTCAACGAGGTCACGATGTACCGCTTCGGCCGGATCATCGACTTCCTGAAGCTGCACTATGTGCTCACGCAACGTACCGACACCGCCTTCTGGCGCGACAACATCGATCCGGCATCGGTGCCGGAGCGGCTGCGGGACCTGTTGACACTTTGGACCTATCAGTCTCCCTGGTTTTTCGACGAACTGGACCGTCTGGAGGAAGTCTTTCCCGCGGCCAGCTACCAGTACGTGCTCTACGGCATGGGATTCAAGACCCGGGTGGTGCCGGAGGAAACCGCCGACACCGCGACGGCCGCGGCCCGCCTGGTGCGGGAGAATGACCAGGCAACCGGTGACATGCGCGCGCGCCTGCCGAAGAACCGCGAGCTTTTGAACAAGATCTACCAATACGGCCTGCAGCCCGTCTGAGTTTTCCATGACGCGAATCGTTCCCCTGAACAAAGAGACCCATAAGTCGCTGAAGGTCGATGCGCGGGCCACGGCTGCCTTCGGCGACAACCAGCGCTTTACGCACGTGGTGGTGAACGAATTCCCACTGCTCGTGGTTCACTACCCGATCCTCTTCTCCAAGGATGCGAATACCGGGGAGTTCCATTGCGGTGTCATGCTCGGCTTCGACGAGGGGGAGAATCTCTATCTCGACGAGTGGCGAGACCTCGAGTTCTACCGACCACTGGGCCTGCAGCGGGTGCCGTTCTTTGCGCAGGGGGATGATGTGGCGATCGACCTGGATCATCCGCGCGTCGGAGTCGCGGACGGCACGGCGTTGTTCACCGAATTCGGAGAACCTTCACGCTACCTGCAGCGCATCATCTGGGCATTCCAGGACCTGAGCAACGGCATCACCCTCACGCGCTCCTTCATCACCGCCCTTCTGCAGTTGAAGCTCATCGAACCGATCTCCATCGAAGCGGAGTTCGACGATGGCACCACCCGCGACTGTGCGGGCCTGTAT
>DASZCK010000132.1:0-4542 GCA_035943195.1 Steroidobacteraceae bacterium | reverse complement strand
TTTTATATGCGGCAATGTCACTGGACGGCAAGAAACAGCGATCGGCGACCACGGCCACGCGGCTGCTGGACGCGGCCGAGCGCCTGTTCGGCGAGTACGGCTACAACGGGGTAGGGATGCGGGCGCTGGCCGACGCCGCGCAGGTGAATCTCGCCGCCACCACCTATCACTTCGGTTCCAAGAAGAGTCTGTATGTGGAGACCTTCCTGCGCCGCTTCCGCACGGTCAATGCGCGCCGCCTGGAACTGCTGGCCGCAGCCGAGCAGGAAGGACATGGCCAGCCGCTGCTGGTCGAGCGCATCGTCGAATGCATGATGCGGCCATCGGTCGAGGCGGGCCTTACGCATCCGGCGTTCAACAAGATGGTGGCGCGCACGCTGATGGCGCCACCGAAGTTCCTGCACGAACATCTGAAGGCGGAGTTCGAGCCGAATCTGCGGGTTTTCATCACTGTCCTGGAGCGCGCGCTGCCGGCGGTGCCGACCGACTTGTTGAACCTGCGCCTGGCGCTGGCGCTTGGTGCCACCTTGATGTTCGGCGTGCAATTCAGCGCCATCAAGATCAAACGGGACCCGAAACGTGAAGCGGTATTCCTGAAGGAACTGGTGCGATTCGCCGCCAGCGGCCTCGCCAGCCCGCCCGCGACGCTGGGCACGGAACTGGCGCGATTGCGACCGCCGGTACATAGAAAAAGGACGGCATGATCAGCAAGCTAAAGGCAGCCGGGCTCGCGGTGGTGATATCACTGGCCGGCTGTACCATGATTCCGCATTACCAGCGCCCCGAGCCGCCGGTGCCGGCGCAGTACCCGGGGCCGCAGCAGGCTGCCTCGGCCGTGGCGGCCGCCGACATCGCCTCGCACGAGGTGTTCCGCGATGAGCGGCTGAACCGGCTGGTGGATCTGGCGCTCGCCAATAACCGCGACCTGCGCACCGCCGTGTTGAACGTCGAGCAGACCCAGGGGCAGTACCGGATTTCACGCTCGGCGCTGCTGCCGACCATTCAGGGCAGCGCGAGCGCGACACGTTCGGAATCCTCCTTCAGCAGCGGCGCGCTTGGCGGTTTCGGCGGCGCGGGTACCCTCGGCGGCTCCTCCAGCAGCAGCTTCATTCAGAACAGTTTCTCGGCCAGCGTCGGGTTGACCTCCTACGAACTGGACCTATTCGGTCATGTGCGCAGTCAGAATGCCCAGGCGCTGGAACAATATTTCCAGAGCGAAGAGGCGCAGCGCGCCGCCCAGGTCTCACTGGTCGGGCAGGTCGCGACCCAGTACCTGACGTTGCGTGAGACCGAGGAGCTGCTGCAGCTGTCGCAGGACACATTGACTGCGGTCCAGTCCTCGTACGATCTGAACAAGGCGACCTTTGATGCCGGCGCCAGCAGTGAACTGGATCTGCGCCAGTCTGAGGGGCAGGTCGAAAGCGCGCGCATCAACGTCGAGACCTATCAGCGCCAGCTGCAGCAGGCCGAAAACGCCCTGCAGCTGCTGCTGGGCGCGCCGATACCGCAGGATCTGCCGCCGGCGCGGCCGTTCTCCGATGCCGACATGGTGGCGGATGTACCGGCGGGGCTGCCCTCGGACCTGCTCACCCGACGGCCCGACATTCTGGAGGCCGAGCACGCACTGAAGGCGGCGAATGCCAATATCGGCGTGGCCCGTGCGGCCTTCTTCCCGAGCATTGCGCTCACCGGATCGGTGGGCGTGACCAGCACGCAGCTCTCCTCGTTGTTCAAGGCCGGCACCGGCGACTGGAGCTTCGGGCCGCAGATTTCAGTGCCGCTGTTCACCGGGGGGCACAACGTGGCCGAACTGGATGTGGCCAAGGTCAGCGAACGGCTGGAAGTGGTTGCCTATGAGAAGGCCATCCAGAGCGCCTTTCGCGAAGTCGCCGATGCCCTGGTCGGGGTCGACAGCTACGCGCGCCAGATCACCCTGGAGCAGTCCCTGATCGCCACGCAACAGCGACGACTGGAGCTTGCGACCCTGCGTTACCGGCAGGGTGAAGACACCTATCTCAACGAGCTCGCCGCGCAGCAGGATCTGTTCAGCGCCCAAACAGGCCTGCTGCAGGCACAGTTCAACAGGCTCTCGGCAAAGGTCTCCCTGTACCAGGCCCTGGGCGGCGGTTGGAAATGAACATGATCGGACAAACACCTATGAATGACACCCGCTTACGCACCTATGGCCGAATGCTCGTGCCCGGCCTGATCGCAATGCTGGGCCTGGCGGGCTGCATCCGCGCCAACCACAAGGGTCCCGCGTATGACTATGCGACGGTGAGTCGCGGCGATGTCCTCCAGCATGTGACGGCCAGCGGCGCTTTGAGCGCGGTGGTGAGCGTGGATGTGGGCAGCCAGGTCTCCGGCAAGATCACCCCCCTGTATGTGGACTACAATTCCCCGGTACACAAGGGCCAGCTGGTGGCGCAGATCGACCCCACTGTCTACAAGGCGCAGTTGCAGCAGGCGGAGGGCGATCTGGCAAGTGCTCGGGCGGATGTGACGCTCAAGCACCAGAACCTGGAGCGCAAGAAAGTGCTGGTGCCATTGAAAGCGGCCTCGCAGTTGGATCTGGATCAGGCCACCGCGGAACTGGCCCAGGCGGAGGCGGCGGTCACCATCAAGGAGGCGGCACTGCAGAGTTCGCAGGCCAACCTCGGGTACTGCACCATCACCTCGCCGGTGGATGGCCTGGTGATTGCGCGCAAGGTGGACGAGGGCCAGACCGTCATCGCCGCCATGAACACCCCGGTGCTGTTCACGGTGGCCAAGGACATCACCAAGATGAACATCACGGCAGACATTTCCGAGGCGGATATCGGCCAGGTGAAGAATGGGCAGGACGTCGAGTTCGGCGTGGATGCCTTTCCCAATGAGGTGTTCCACGGCAAGGTGACGCAGGTGCGCAAGTCACCCACGACCACCCAGAATGTGGTCACCTACCAGACCATCATCACCGTCGACAACCCGGAGCAGAAGCTGTTCCCGGGCATGACCGCCGATGTCTCCATCCTGGTGCAACAGCGAATGAAGGTACTGTACGTGCCCAACTCCGCCTTGCGCTATTCACCGCCGGACAACGCGAAATTCGCCACCGATCCGCCGAAGAAACTGGACCGTGCGCAGCAGCTGGCATATGTGCTCGAGGCCGACAACACAACCCTCGAGCCGAAAATCGTGCATGCCGGCGCCACCGACGGCGTGAACACCGAGATTCTGGATGGACTGTCTCAGGGCCAACGCGTGGTGACCGCGACGGCATCCGGGGGCCCTGTTACCGCACCGGTTGGTCCGCCAAACGGCGGCGGCGGCCCGTAGTAAGGCATCACCAGCAATCATGTCAGCCACAGCGCAAACCTTTGCCAACGCCGGGACGCCGCCCCTGGGGCAGCACGTCATCGCGCTGCGCGACATCACCAAGGTCTATGTCACCGGCGAGGTGGAAGTCAGGGCCGTCGCCGGCGTCAGCCTCGACATCCGTCGCGGCGAGTTCGTGGCCATCATGGGCGCGAGTGGTTCGGGCAAGTCCACGATGATGAACATCCTCGGGTGCCTGGATCGGCCGACGGCCGGGAGCTACCTGCTGGATGATGTGGACGTTTCGCTGCTGAATCGCAAGCAGCTCGCGCAGCTGCGCAATCGCAAGATCGGCTTCGTATTCCAGAGCTTCAATCTGCTGGCGCGCACCACCGCCATGGAGAATGTCGAACTGCCGTTGTTCTACAGTGAGCCGGCGGTGTCGCTGCGGGATCGGCACCGCCGCGCCCGCGAAGCGCTGGAAAAGGTCGGGCTGGGATCGCGCATGCATCACCGGCCGAGTCAGCTGTCCGGCGGCCAGCAACAGCGTATCGCCATTGCGCGAGCCCTGGTGAACAGCCCGGATCTGCTGCTGGCCGATGAGCCCACCGGCAACCTCGATACGCGCACCAGCATCGAGATCATGGGCCTGTTCCAGGCGCTCAATGATTCGGGCATCACGGTGATCATGGTGACCCATGAACTCGACATCGCAGCCTACTGCCGGCGCAGTGTGATCATGCGCGACGGCCGGGTGCTGGAGGACCGGGTGAACCTCACGCCGAACCGCGCGGAAGTGCTGCGGGCACGCCTGGATCAGGAAGAGAGCGCGGCCCAGATCGGCGAACGCCAGGAGACACCGTGATGTTCACTCGGCTGCGTGGAGTAGGGCTGCGCGCGGCGCTGACGTCCCTCACGGCACTGCGTGCCCTGCAGCGCAATAAGCTGCGTTCCAGTCTTACGGCACTGGGCATCATTATCGGTGTGTTTGCCGTGGTGGCGATGGTCGCGCTCGGCAATGGTGCGCGCGCCCAGATCGAGTCGCAGGTCGCAGGCCTGGGCCAGAATATGCTGATGGTGTTCGCAGGCAGCACCCGTTCCGGGGGTGTGCGCGGCGGAATGGGCAGTGCCGCCGCCATTACGCTCGAGGACGCCGAAGCCTTGCGTCGTGAGATTCCGGATGTGGCCGCCTCCAGTCCCGAAGTCACCACCACCGCTCAGGCCATCGCGAACGGACGCAACTGG
>DASZCK010000131.1:0-1875 GCA_035943195.1 Steroidobacteraceae bacterium | reverse complement strand
TCGGACTCGTGGGGGCCCTTGGCCAGACCGACTTCCTCGATTGCCGTCAGTACCTCCACTGCGTCGGTCTTCTGAGCAAAGGAGGCGGCCTGGGCATCAAATCGATCCTTCACCATCGGCAAGTCGCGCCGCAGCTCCTCCAGCAGGTTGATGATCTTCGTGACTTTCTGTTCGGTGATCAGATTCACTTGCAGCGCGATATGGGCGTGCTGCTGTTCGATTCGCGTCAAACGATTCTGGGCAACGAGCACCACGGTCGTGGTAATGAGTGCGGCCAGCGATAGGATCCCGTCCAGAAGCGCAAAGGGCGGCGGGTCGAACGCCGCCCGCTCCCAGCTCCTCGCCAGAAGGTTGTAACTGATCCAGCCGCAGACGAACAGGAACAGCACTGCCAGATACAAGGGGCGACCCATGACCGCACTGATGCGCTCCACGAACCGTTGAGTCGGGGAGCGCCGCTCCAACTCGCGCTTGCGCACTTCCAGTACGCTATCGATGTTCTGGTCAAGATTGTCTGCAGCCATGCGCGCGCTCAGGCAAACGTCGGCCGTTGGCTCTGGGGATGCGCTTGCGCGGCCTCGGTGAAGCGCTGGTCAAGCCGGATCATGACGGCTGCGCGTTGCGAATCACGGCTGGCGGCATCAGGTGCCTGAAAGCGCAGGTCCAGCTGTGCTTCGGTGGCATCGATGCGGGTCACGTAGCAGCCACTGACGGCCGTCTCACCGAGCATCTCCGCGGCAGCAGAGCGCGCAATCTTGCTCGCTTCGGTGAGATCGGCATCGCGGTTCAGGCGGATGCTGATGGCCAGCGGCCAGCGTCCGATTTCGGGACTCAGGTTCAAGGTGACTTGGCTCGCGGCCAGGCTGTTGGGTAGTACCACGAAGCGCCCGTCCTGAACGCGCAGCGTGGTGTAGCCCAGAGAGATATGCTCGACGGTGCCGATTTCTGTACCCGTGGGTGCGGCCACCTGCAGGGTGTCCCCGAGACGGAAGGGGCGGTAGATGGTCATCGAGATTCCGGCCACCAGGTTGCCCAGGGTGCTCTGCGCCGCCAGACCAATGACCACCGAGGCCACCCCGGCACCGGCCAGCAGCGCTGTTCCCAGCGCGCGCAGCTGCGGGATGAGGTGCGCATAAAGGATGAGCATCATCACCCAGATGAGGGCGGTGGCGATCTGCTGCATGAAGCTGATGGCCGTTCGATCGATATGGCGTTCCTTGGACAAGGTGGCGTGGACGGCCGCCCGCAGGCCGCGGGAGAGCAGCAGCGCGATGACGACGAATACGCCGAAGTAGACGAATGCGCCGAGTGGTTCGCTCGGCTTGAGGGCCGACAGTAGTTCGTGCTGCCAGGCGCTCAGCTGGAACATGACATCAGATCAACGGCAACTGACGACCGAGAAACTCGCGCTCGACATTGAATAGTGGCAGCTGATTCGCCAGGGCCGCACAGATCCGCGCCCGCTCCGCCAGTCGCGCCTGTCTTGGGGTGGCGATCCAGCTGTGGATGATCATGGTGGGCAGACGGCGCTCCTGGGAATGCAGTTCGCGCAGCCATTCGTACAGCGGTCGCAGCGTGGGCTGCCGCACCCACCAGGGCGTTTCGTCGGGCAACCACAGGCGCGCGGTGTTCATGTGCTGCAGAAAGCGCCGCCGCGGCGCGCCGGTCTGCCCAATGTAGCGCGTCAGCCGCAGATCGCGCGGATCGGCCAGTGAGTAGATGGCGATTCCGATCGGGGTGGCCCCCGAATCGTCGTACAGTTGCTGCCTGGCGTGCTGCGCAATGCGCCGCGCCAGGCCCAGTCTCGTGAGCATCGCGAGTCTTCGAAATCAGGCGCCGGGACCATGAGTCTACTGAATCTGCATGGTCCCGGCG
>DASZCK010000130.1:0-2381 GCA_035943195.1 Steroidobacteraceae bacterium | reverse complement strand
GCGCGCAATACCGTGAGCGCACTCATGGAGGCTCCGATGCCGATGGCTGCGTATTCCAGCGATCGTGAACGGTAATTCCACGCGATGGTGAACAGTGCGCGCGGTGGGCAGCTGGAGAGTTAGTTTCTACGTCAGGTGTTCACGATCCGTCAAGCCGGCAGCGCAGCTGCCGGGTTGATGTTCCGGTCTTGGGTTCCATGTTTCCCAGATCCTCAGCACACAGCAGTCTGACGCCGCAGGCGTCAGAAGCGCCGGGGTCCGCCGGCCGTTCAAGCGTCCACCGCCGCACGGACCTTGCGCATCGACTCACCAGGGATCTTCAACTCGATGCGATGGCTGTGATGCACCAGACGGTCCAGGATGGCATCCGCCAGGGTGGGTTCGCCCAGGTATGCGTGCCAGGTGTCCACGGGGAGTTGGCTTGCGATGAGGGTCGAGCCGGTATTGACTCGGTCATCGAGGATTTCCAGCAGATCCGCTCGGTCCTGGGTCGCCAGCGCCGTAAGTCCCCAGTCGTCCAGCACGATCAGGGAGGCCTTCGAGATCGTTTTGAGCAGCTTGATGTAGCTGCCGTCCCCGTGCGCGATGCGCAGTTCCTCGATCAGCCGCGGCACACGCCAGTACAGCACCGAGGCGCCCTGGCGGCAGGCCTGCTGCGCGAGCGCACAGGCCATCCAGGTCTTGCCCGAGCCGGTCGCCCCGGTGATGAGCAGGTTCTGCGAGCGACGGATCCACTCTCCAGTGGCGAGGGTTGCGATCTGGCGCTTATCCAAGCCGCGAGCGGCCTTGTAGTTGATGTCCTCGATGCTCGCTTCGGGGACTTTCAGGTGTGCGCCTCGCAGCAGACGGGTGCGGCGCTGGTTGTCGCGGTAGAGCCGCTCGCGGTCCACGATCAGCGCCACGCGCTCCTCGAACGAGAGGGCCTGGGCCGTGGGGGTTTGCTGCTGCTCTTCTAGAGCCTCGATCATGCCGTGCAGCTTCAGGCTCTTTAAGGTCTCGATGGTCGGGTTGGTCAACATCCGTTTCTCCGTCTTCGGTTGAGGATCAGTGGTAATAACCCGGTCCACGCACGTTGGCGTGGATCGGCAGTTCCAGGGTGAGGGGCTCTGCGGCCTTGCGCAGATCGCGGCCGCTTTCCAGGATCGACTTCACGCTCTTGCGGGTGGGGGACCCTAAGCGCACCGCCAGCGTGCTGGCGGCCTCCAGGCGTGGTTCTCCGTACTCACGTGCGAGTGCCAGCAGCCCCAGACAGGCCCGATATCCCTGTTCGGGGTGCGGCTTGGAGCGCAGCAGGTGCTCGACGATGGCGCCGGTGTGCGCACCGATGGATTCGCCCCAGTGGATCAGGCGCTTCGGGGACCACTCGGCATGGGCCCGGTGGGACTTGGGCATGTGTTCGGGCAAAGTCGTATGAGCACCGCGCTGGTAGGAGCGCACGTGATTGCTCACCCGCGCACTGCGGAAGAACACTTCCACGGTGGCGGCGGTGAAGCGTGCCCACACGCTGTGACCCACCAGTGCATGCGGCACGCTGTAGTAATGCCGATCGACATCGACGTGGTAATCGAAGGCGACCGTGCACTCCCGCCACTCGGAGAACACGTACGGGGTCGCCGGTAATGCCCGCATGGCCGGGCGGTCCAGCGCCTCAAAAACACTGCGCCGGCAGCCCGGCAGACGCTGGAACGGGCGCTCGTTCAGCTCGGTCAGCAATGGGCGGATCGCCGTGTTCAGTTCCTCCAGGCTGAAGAAGCGCTGGTGGCGCAGCCGGGCCAGCACCCAGCGGCACACCAAAAGTACGGTCAGTTCGACCCGGCTTTTATCCTTCGGGCGATAGGGCCGCGCCGGGATCACCACCGCCCGGTAATGGCCAGCGAGCTCCTCGTAGGAGCGCTGCAACTGCGGCTCATAGCGATCGGCGCGTGTGACGCCGACCCGAGGATTATCCGGCACCAGGATCGTCGGGGCCGCCCCGTAATACTCCAGCGCCCGCACGTGGCTGCCCAGCCAGTCCGGCAGCGACTCGCTGCGGGTGGCCTCCGCATAGGCGCAGCCGCTGGCGCCCATCGCGCTCACGAACAGGTGCGCCCGGAAGGCTTCCTCGCCGCCGTGCCCATAGATCGGCACCGTGCGGCCAGCGTAGTCGACGAACAGCTTTTCGCCTGCAAAGTGCCGCTGGCGCATCGAGCGCTTCAGGCGCTTCTCCCAGCGCCGGTAGATCTGGCAAAAGGCGCTGCGGCGGTAGGCTGCAGGGCCGTGGGCGGCGGCGTACTCCTCCCACAGCAGCTGCAGCGTCACATGCCGATGGCGCTTGAGCTCCCCGTGGATCCATGCACAGTCCGGGGCCACCAGTTTTGTCGGCTTTCCGGCCTCGGGCGCAC
>DASZCK010000129.1:0-3099 GCA_035943195.1 Steroidobacteraceae bacterium | reverse complement strand
GCAACATCCAGGATTCCACCGGGTGGCGCAGCGACGTGGCAAGTTCCGCCAGAGTGGGGAAACTCGTGACCTTGGGCCAGCTGCCGTCCGCGGCGGGCGCGGCGTGGCCCAGCGCGAGCCCTCCGACGGGCAGATTGTCCAGGCGCCCGGTGAGGGAGACCGGCATGAGGTCCCGAAGGGCGATGTCCGGCAGATGGGCGCGCGAGCCGGTAAAGGGCACCCAGCCACGATCCACGAGCAGCACCCGATCACCGGCCAGCCGCAGGGGCGTCAGCACTTCATAGCCGGGCAGGCCCGCGTGCGAGCGGTTGTCGAGCAGGAACTGCTGCGCGGCGTCCCAGTCGCCCGTCACGCGGATGCGTTTGAACCGGGGCAGCGTCGCAAGCGGCTGCGCGCCGGGCGCGATCGGCGCGTCGGCTCCGCGCACAAAGGCATCCCACTCGGCTTGGGCGTGCACGCCGCGGTGCCACTGCCATTCGCCCAAGCGCACGAACAGTACACACAGCGCGATGGTGAGCAGCGTCATCCACCACGAGGGCGCGAAGCGGCGCCTATAATGCGGCGATGATGCAGTCGGCATTCAAAATCCTGATCGTCCTGATGTTCGTGGCGATTGTCGCGAGCCTGGGCTCGGCGCTCTTTCATCTGTCCCGCAGCGGCGGTGACTCGCGCAAGATGTTCCGCTCGCTGGCGCTGCGCGTAGGGTTGTCCGTGGGCCTGTTCATCCTGCTGATGGCGGCCTGGGCCCTGGGGCTGATCTCGCCCCACGGCCTGTGACGGGACGAAGCTCTTACAGCCAGTACACGAACACGAACAGGCCGAGCCACACGACGTCCACGAAGTGCCAGTACCAGGCGACGGCCTCGAAGGCGAAGTGCTTCTCCGGAGTGAAGTGACCGCGCAGCACCCGCAGCCACACCACCGTGAGCATGATGGCGCCGATGGTGACGTGCAGGCCGTGAAAACCGGTCAACATGAAGAAGGTCGAGCCGTAGATGCCGGTGCTGAGTTTCAGACCCAGTTCGCGGTAGGCCTCGCCGTACTCGTGGGCCTGCAGCAGCACGAAGCTGAATCCCAGGAGGAAAGTCAGCGCCAGGAAGATCTTCAATACGCCGCGCTTGCCCGCGCGCAGCGCGTGATGCGCGATGGTGACGGTGACGCCGCTGGTCAGCAGGATGATGGTGTTCAGGGCCGGCAGGCTGAAAGCCGGCACGGTCTGGAAGGTACCGTCCGCGTGACCGCCGACGTGGCCCGGACCATTGGTGGGCCAAGTGCCGTCGTAATGGGGCCACAGCAGGATATTCGTGAAGATGTGCACCGAGCGTCCGCCCAGCCACGCGGTGGAGAGGATGCGGGCATAGAACAGCGCGCCGAAGAAGGCACCGAAGAACATCACTTCCGAGAAAATGAACCACATCATTCCCATGCGGAATGAGCGATCGACCTGCGAGTTGAAGACTCCCTGCTGATTCTCACCGATGACCGAGTAGAACCAGCCGAAGAAGGTGCAGGCAATGAGCGTGAAGCCGGGTATCAGCGACTCAGGTCCGGTCCAGTCGTTGAAGTAGACCACCAGGCCCAGCATGATCGAGAACAGGGAAACCGACCCGACGATGGGCCAGAGGCTGTGATGCGGGACGTAGTAGTGGCTGGTGTCCGGGGCGTGAGCCTGTGACATGGTCATTTCTCGGGTTTAATCATGGTCGATGAATCATAGAACGTGTAGGTCAGCGTCAGCCGGTCGATGTACTTGGGCAACGCCGGATCCACGAAGAAGCGCACGGGCATGACCCGTTCCTGGTTGACGGTGAAATGCTGCGGCGAGAAGCAGAAGCACTCGGTCTTGCGAAACCAGGCCACGGCCTTCGACGGCGAGATATCCGGCACCGCCTGCGCCACCGTGTCATGACCCATGAGGTTGTGCGCATAGAAGTGCGTCAGATACAGCTGCCCCGGATGCACCTGCATGGACTTCACCATGGGGTGAAACACCCAGTTGCCGTTCGCCGGCACGTCGGTGAGGAAGTCCACGGTGACGATGCGGTTCAGGTCCGGGTGCTCGCTCACCGTTGCCGCGCGTGCCAGCGACGACTGGTCGCCCTGCCCGGTCACCGCACACAGCACATTGTACAGCGGCACCAGCGCGAACCCGAAGCCGAAGCTGCCGAGCGCAAACATGAAGAGCTTGGTGGCGAGCGAGCGGTTGGTCTTGCCGGCGGATTCGCGCTCCAGGCTCATCGCGAGGCCCGCCAGATCATCAACACGATGAAGCCCACGTAGAAGAACGCCGCAACGCTGCCCAGCAGCAACGCCGTACGACGAACGCCGCGCCGGCGTTTACCGGCGTCGGGGGCTGTGGGCGCATCGGTCATCAATGTGCCGCGCCGCGCTGGATGATGGCGTCAGACGGCGGATCGGTCCAGGAGTGGAACGGCGGCGGCGAGGGCAGCTCCCACTCCAGGCCATGCGCGCCTTCCCAGGCGCGGTTGCCGATGCGAACGCCCCCCCGCACGCACTTCCAGACGATGTACGGGAACAGGAACTGCGAGAGCCCAAAGGCGAAGCCGCCGATCGAGGAGACCTGGTTCCAGTCGGTGAATTGCACGGCGTAGTCCGGCACCCGGCGCGGCATGCCCGCGAGCCCCAGGAAGTGCTGCGGGAAGAACAGCACGTTCACGAAGATGGTCGACAGCCAGAAATGCCACGTGGCGAGCTTCAGGTCGTACATGTTGCCGGTCCACTTCGGCAGCCAGTAGTACACCCCGCCCATGATGGCGAATATGGCGCCGGGCACCAGCACGTAGTGGAAGTGCGCCACCACGAAGTAGGTGTCCTGGTACTGATAGTCGGCGGGCACGATGGCCAGCATCAGACCTGAGAGCCCGCCGATCGTGAACAGGAACAGGAACGAGAGCGCAAACAGCATCGGCGGCTCGAAGCTGAGCGAGCCCTTGTACATGGTCGCCGTCCAGTTGAAGACCTTCACGCCGGTCGGAATGGCGATGAGCATGGTCGAGAGCATGAAGAACAGCTGCCCCGCCAGCGGCATGCCCACGGTGAACATGTGGTGGGCCCAGACGATGAACGACAGGAAGGCGA
>DASZCK010000128.1:0-27414 GCA_035943195.1 Steroidobacteraceae bacterium | reverse complement strand
ACATGAGTGAGTTCCAGGAGGCCCACACCGTCTCGACGCTGAAGGGGGCTCCTCCCGGTTATGTCGGCTACGGCGAGGGCGGTGTCCTCACCGAGGCCGTGCGCCGCCGCCCCTACAGCGTGGTGCTACTCGATGAGGTGGAAAAGGCCCACCCCGACGTGCATGAGATGTTCTTCCAGGTGTTCGACAAAGGCTGGATGGAGGACGGCGAGGGACGGCTGATCGACTTCAAGAACACGCTCATCCTGCTGACCACCAATGCCGGCACGGACCTCATTGCGAACCTGTGTAAGGATCCGGAGCTGATGCCGGAACCAGAAGGCATAGCCAAGGCCCTGCGCGAGCCTCTCCTGAAGGTGTTCCCGCCGGCGTTGCTGGGCCGGCTGGTGGTGATTCCCTACTACCCGCTCAACGACGAAATGATCGGGGCGATCGCCCGACTGCAGCTCGGTCGTATCGCCAGGCGCATCCGTGAGAATCACAAGGTGCCGTTTACATATGACGACCAGGTTATCGGTCTGATCGCCAGCCGTTGCACCGAGACCGAGAGCGGCGGCCGCATGATCGACGCCATCCTCACCAATACCATCCTGCCCAGGATCAGCGAGGAATTCCTCAAGCGGATGATCGCCGGGCAGCCCATAGAGCGGGTGCACGTGAAGATCGATGGCGGCGATTTCGGGTACGCGTTTGACTAAACGGCGGCGCGCCGGCCGGCGCCCCGACCACTTTGGGGGAAACCGCGGGACTGGTGTACGATACGCCAGGGGGAGCGGTCGGACAGTTTTGGGCCGAAATCAACCCAACAATGGGGTCCATTAATGGCTCGTGCTAGGGTGGTCGACTCTGACTACTACCAGTTTGTGAAGCTGATGCGCCGGGCGATCGATGCCGGCGCACGCATCGACAAGGCGGACCCGCGCTGGGCGGAGTACATCCGGACTCACGAGATCAATGAAGTCGCGGCGACCGCGATCGCCCGGCAGAAGTTCGAAAAGGCGGTAGCCGTCATCCTGGCCGAAGGCAAAGACACCGATGGCCTGTACTTCTACTCGACCGACGAGGAAGGCTGTGTGCGTCTCATTTTGGCTGACCCGGCGAAGCCTTGATTAGGCGCGCATGTCCACTCCGAATCCTACCCAGGACAAGCGGCTCTTCTCCCTTACCTCGCCGCTCGGCAAGGACATGCTGCTGTTTGACCAAGCAACGGGAAATGAGCACTTCAGCCAACCCTTTGTGTTCACGCTGTCGGCGCTCAGCACCAAGGGCGATCTGAAGTCGGACGACATCCTCGGGCGCGGCGTCACCATCACCTGGAGGGATACCGAGAACGGGGACCGCTATTTTCACGGTCTGGTCACCGAGTTCCACTTGGTCGGCGGCCAGGGCAGTCTGTACCAGTACGGGCTGACCCTGCGTCCGTGGCTCTGGTTCCTGAGCCAATCGGCGGACTGCCGCAGCTTCCAGGGCAAGTCGGTGCTGAAGATCTTCGAGGAGATCGTCAAGGATCAGCACGGTTTCGCTGACTACAAGCTTGATCTTGCCAAGCAGGGGGACTACAAGCCGCTCGATTTCTGCGTGCAGTATCGGGAGACCGATTTCAACTTCCTCAGCCGTCTGCTCGAGCACGAAGGCATCTACTACTACTTCAATCACGAGAAGGACAAGCACGTCATGGTGCTGACGGACGACCCTGCCAAGCATGCGGTCTGTCCGGGATATGCCAAAGTGAATCTGATGGCGGAAAGTGGGGGACTTGCCCAGGAAGAGCATTTGTCCGAATGGCGGATCGCAACGCGCGTTGTTCCCCAGGCTACGGCGACGACGGACTTCGATTTCAAGAACACCAAGTCCTCGCTGCGCTCCGCCAAGCCGCAGGCCACGACCTACAAGCACCCCTCATCGGATCATGCGGGAATCTTCGACTATCCGGCCGGTATGGCGCAGCAGGTCAAGGACGACAGCGACCGCGCCGCGAAGCTGCGCATCGAGGAGCTGCAATCCCTGTATCGCGTCGCCCACGGCGCGGGGCCGATTGCCGGCCTGTTGCCCGGCTACACCTTCAAGCTCGAGAACCATGCGCGCAAGGACCTGAATGTCGAGTACCTGGTGCTCGGCAGCAACTACACGATGACGGAATCCCCCTACGCCGGCGGTGGGGGGACCAACCGCGAGGCGGAAGGCCAGGTCGAGATCGAAGCCATCGTCAAGACCGTGACCTATCGGCCGCCGCGCACCACCCCCAAACCGATGATCTCGGGGGTCCAGACAGCCATTGTCGTCGGCGACGGTGAAATCTACACCGACGAGTTCGGGCGCATCCGCGTCGAGTTTCCCTGGGACCGTGCCGCCAGCGGCGGCAAGGACAGCTCGTTCTGGGTGCGCGTCGCGCAGCCCTGGGCCGGCAAGCAGTGGGGAGCACAGTTCCTGCCCCGTGTCGGCCATGAAGTGCTGGTGGAATTCCTCGAGGGCGACCCTGACCAGCCGATCGTCGTTGGCTCGCTCTACAACGGACAGAACAAGCCGCCCTATGCATTGCCTGCCAACAAGACCCAATCCGGCATCAAGACCCGCAGTAGCGAGAGCGGTGAGGACGCCAACTACAACGAACTGCGCTTTGAGGACAAGAAGGGCAGCGAACTGCTGTTGCTGCACGCCGAGAAGGACATGGTGGCTGAAGCGGAGGAGTCGTTTCGGCTTGCCGCAGGCCTCGCAGACAGTGACAACAAGACCCGTATCGTCCTGAACAAGGACGGTTCGATCACCATCACGGCCACGGATGGATCCAACGCCTCCCAGCAGTCACAGGTCGTGATGAAGAGCGATGGCACGATCCTGACGACCGCCTTCAACAAGATCACTTTCAAGGCTGGCCAGTCCCAGATCGAGATGACCAAGGCGGGCGACATCACGATTTCGGGAGTCAACATCAAAATCGATGCCCAGTCGGGTCTGAAGCTTCACGGCATGCAGGCGGAAGTGAAGGCCGATACCACCTTGGATCTCAAGGCCGGAACCGGCGCGACTGTCGACGGTGGCGTTCAGACCGAGGTCAAGGGCACCATGGTCAAGTTGACCGGCGATGCCATGTCCACCATCAAGGCAACCATGGTGCAGGTCAGTGGCGACGCCATGACGCAGGTCAAGGGCTCGATCACGATGGTCGGCTAGGGCGGCCCGCAATGCTGGCAAACCTTCACCCCACCTCCACTGTCCCTCCCACCGAGCTGGCCGACGCGGCCGGATTGAGCGACGAGGGCAGGGCTCTGGTTCCCGGAACGCCGTCACTCTATGAACTTCTGACCGCGCTCAGTGGCGCCAGGCTGCCACTGGATGCGGTCCGCCTGCTGATGCGGGCGCTGCCCAAGCGCTACGCAGTGGCCTGGGTGTGCGAATGCTTCCGCCGCGACGCCGAGCGTGAGCCGCTGTCCCAGGCGGACGCGGACTGTCTGAAGTGCGCTGAGGCGTGGATTGCCGAGGACAATGACGCGAATCGGCGTGCCGGCGCGGAGCGCGCCGAGGCCTTGCACTATGAGACGCCGGGCAGCTGGCTGGCCGCCGGCGTGGCCTGGAGCGGCGGCAGCCTGGCACCGCGGGGCTACACCGTGGTGGCGCCCCCGGAACAGGCGACCGGCAAGGCGTGCCTGGCGGCGGTGGCACTGCTCGCCATGCGAGGGGGTCCTGAAGCCTTCGTCGATACGCTGTGCGCCTGGGTGGAGCGCGCGCTGGATGTCTTTGCCCGCAAGGAGGCCGCCGGACGGGCCCCGGCGGGTCGCTCATGATGCCCGCGGCGCGCGTCGGCGATCCGCACGTTTGCCCGATGCTGACCGTGCTGGTGCCGCATGTGGGCGGTCCCATTCTGCCGCCCGGCGCACCGACGGTACTGATCGGGGGCATGCCGGCGGCGACGCTTGGCACGCCCTGCACCTGCGTGGGTCCGCCCTCGGCGATCATAATGGGCTCGCCCACGGTCCTCGTCGGCGGCATGCCGGCCGCACGTCTCGGCGACCCCACGGCCCATGGAGGCGTCATCGTGATGGGCTGTCCAACAGTCCTGATCGCGTGACACAGGTCCGCACCAGAAGCCGGCGATGTACCTGACGCTGGAAATCGTCGGTCAGGCTGCCGCCCGCTTCGGCTCGCAGCGGCGCCATACTTTCGACATCGAAGGCGGCCGCATCGGACGGGCCCCGGACAATGAGTGGGTGATCCCCGACCAGTACATTCACAGTGTGCACGCCGTGGTCCGGTTCATGAGCGGGCTTTTTTTCATCGAGAAACGCGGCCAGAACCGCGTTGCGGTCAATCGTCCGGACATCGACCTGTCGCCCAATGAGCCGTTTCCGCTCAAGGACGGGGACAAGCTCTTCATCGACGAGTACGAGCTGTCGGTCCGGGTCAGCCAGGCGGCCCCGCGGCAGGAACCGGTCGTGGCACCCAGCGTCTCGCTGCAGTCACTGGACCCTGTCACGGGTCCACGACGCGGCGACCCGTTGGCAGGTCCGGTGCTCGAATCGCTGGATCCAGGCGATCTGGACCCCTTGAGACACATGAGCCCGAGGACTGCGCCGCGCCCGGCCGAGCAGGCACTGCCCTCCATGTTCACGCACGGGTCGGTGCTGTCGGATTCCTTCCACGTGCCGGGCCTCACCGGTGCGGCTCCGGGCGGGGGCGGCGCGATGCTGCCGGACGATTGGGACAAGACCAATTTCAACCGCACGGCTGCGCCAGCCCCGGCACCGATCCATGCGCCGCCGCCGCCTCCGGTAGCACCACCGCCGTATGCGTCGCAGCGCCCGCCCCTGCCGTCACAACCTCCCGGTTCCGATCTGCAGCACTTCGCCGTGGCGCTGGGGCTGCGTCCCACCGAGCTGCAGCCCAGCGATGTTGAAATAATGGGCCGAGCGCTGCGCACGTGCCTGGCGGGAGTGATCGAACTGCTGCAGGTGCGTGCCGAGATTCGCGCTCGTTTGCGGGTGGGCCTTGCGCCAACTGGCGTGCGTGACCCCAACCCCCTCAAGCAGGCGCCGAATATCGAGGACGCCCTGCACGAGTTGTTCCGGCGCCGTCAGGCCGGTACGCTGCCGGTGGACGCGGCATTGGCCGATGCCTTGGAGGAGGCGCGCTGCCACCAGCTGGCGATGCTCGATGCCATGCGCGGCGCGTTCGACGGACTGATGGAGCGGCTCGATCCCCGGCGCCAGGCCGAGGCCGCCGAGAGCGGCAATCGGCGCGGCGCGTTGGGGTTGTCCGGGCGTTCGCGCCACTGGGAGAACTACCTGGAGTATTTTGCTGAACAGGTGGGAGCGGACCGCGAGGATGCCTTCCGCCGCCTGTTCGGCGCCGATTTCGCCAAGGCCTACGAGCAGGCTGTCGATAAGCAGCGGCGCATGGCGCGACAGCGCCGCGCACCTTGATTGGAGGCTGAGGCCATGCAGATAAACCTGAAGATGACCCTGGTAGCGAGCTTGCTCGCCGTGCTCTGCGGCTGTGCATCGGCGCCCAAGCCGCCACCACCGCCCAAGGATGTCGCGCTGCATCTCACCGCGGCGGCCGATCTCAACCCTGACGCCGGCGGGCGTCCTTCGCCGCTGGTGGTGCGTGTGTATCTGCTGCGGCAGGATACGGCTTTCAAGGCCGCCGAGTTTTTTGCGCTCTACGATCACGGGAAGGAAACGTTGGGCGCGGACCTCGTCGCCACTCAAGAATTGGAGTTCAAGCCCGGCGAAAGTCGCGTGGTCACCTTCAAGGGTGATGCGCAGGTGCACACCGTGGCAGTGATGGCAGCTTATCGCGATCTGCGTAATGCAGTCTGGCGCGCCAGCCTTGACCTGCCTGCGCCCGCGAAGCGGGCAAAGGCTTCCGCACCTGTTATCCTCGATGCCGGCCTCGCCCGCGCGGGGGTCACCCTGGTTCCCGGTCATTGAAGCCGTATCGGACTCATCGCACGCCATGACGACAAACAGCAAGGTGGTATGGTCCGAAGGGCTGTTCCTGCGGCCGCAGCATTTCCAGCAGCAGGAGCGCTACTTCGAGCGCTACGTCGAGGCACGCAGCCTGGGATTGCATTCGAATGGCTGGGGCTTCCTGGAACTTGAAATTGAGCGCGACCTGCTGGCTATCGGCAAGCTCGCATTGCGCCGGGCACGAGGTGTGTTCCCTGACGGGACCCCCTTCACCATGCCCGAGGATGACCCGCTGCCGATGCCGTTCGAACCGGGCATTGAGCTGCGCGACGAAGTGGTTTGCCTGGCGGTGCCGATCCGTCGCTCCGGCGCCACCGAGACTGATCGCGGCGAGCGGCCTGATACCCTGGCGCGCTATGCGGTGCGCGTTGAGAATGCGCGCGATGTGATCGCCGGGTCCGAAGGCGACGCGGCCATCGAAGTGGCGCCCTTGCGCACCCGCCTGATGCCCATCAGTCAACCTTCCGAGGGTTATGCCCGCATTCCGGTCGCCCAGATCAGCGAGCGGCGCGCCGACGGTCAGATCGTGCTCGACGATCGCTTCATACCGACGGCGCTGGCGGCGCGTGCCGCGCCGCGGCTCGCGGCTTTCCTCAGTGAGCTGCAGGGATTGTTGCACCAGCGTGGCGAGGCACTCGCGCAACGGGCAGTTGCCACGGGGCGGGCCGCCTCGGCCGAAATCGCCGACTTCCTGCTGCTGCAGGCGGTGAACCGCTACGAGCCACTGATCACCCATCTGGCGGCTGCCGGTAGCGTGCATCCCGAGGATGCCTACTCGGTGCTGGTGCAGATCGCCGGGGAACTGGCGACCCTGACGACCCAGAGCCGCCGCCCGACGGCGTTGCCGGTATACCGGCATGAGGACCTGCGCCAGTCGTACGAGCCCTTGTTCGGCGCCCTGCGCGCCGTGTTCAGCGCCACGCTCGACGCCAGTGCCATCTCCATCCCGGTGGAACAGAAGAAATTCGGCGTCAGTGTCGCGGTGGTTGCCGACAAGACGCTGTTCGGCGCCGCGGAATTCGTGCTGGCGGTGCGCGCGGAAATCGCGGCCGAGGATCTGCGCCGGATGTTCCCGATGCAGACCAAGATCGGACCGGTCGAGAAAATCCGTGACCTGGTGAATCTGCAGCTGCCCGGAATCGGGCTGCGTGCCCTGCCCGTTGCGCCGCGGCAGATTCCCTATCACTCGGGCTTTGCCTACTTTGCGCTCGACCAGCACAGTGAACTGTGGGGACAGCTGCGAGGCTCGGGCGGAGTGGCATTCCATGTCACCGGCACGTTCCCGGGCATGGCACTGGAATTCTGGGCGGTGAGGGGATAAGGGATGGCGCCTCCAGGGGATGACAACGGCGACCGCACCATGCTGCGACCCGCGGGCGGCGGTGCTCGCCGTCCCACGCCCGCGACACCGACAGCGCCCGGGCTACCACCGCCTCCCCCTGGCCCGGCGCCCTCGCTACCGCCCTTGGGTGGGGCCCCCCGCGCGGCGCCGCCTGGCGCCGCCCCCGCGGCCGCCCCGATGGCACAGCCCGTCAACCTTGCGGACTTCTACTCCAGTGGCAACAACATGCTGCTGCAGTCGGCGACACCGCTGCTGGTGTTGGCGCAGCGCCTGCGCGGCACGGTATCGGTGCCGGATGTCGGTGGCCTGCGCCGCCAGGTATTCGAGGAACTACGGACCTTCGAGAACCGGGCACGCGGCTCGGGGGTCAGCGCCGAGGACGTGCTCGCCGCGCGGTACACCATGTGTACTGCACTCGACGAGGCCGTCCTCAACACCCCCTGGGGAGCGCAAAGCGAATGGGCGTCACAAACGCTACTGGTCGCATTCCATCGTGAGGCCTTTGGCGGTGAGAAGTTCTTTCAGATCCTCGATCGACTGGTCGCCGATCCGGCGCGCTACATCGATCTGATGGAACTGATGTTCGTCTGCCTGGTGCTGGGCTTCGAGGGCCGTTACCGGCTCGACGAGCGTGGCGCCGCCAAGCTCGCCGACGTGCAGCGCGACTTGTACCAGCGCATCCGCATGCAACGCGGAGCGGTGGCGGCCGACCTCTCGCCGCACTGGCACGGACTGACCGACCGACGCAATCGCGTGGCGCGTTTCGTGCCGTTGTGGATGGTGGCGCTTGGCGCCGTGACGCTGCTGGTCATCAGTTTTGTGTTCCTGTATGCGCGCCTCGGCAGCCGCTCCGAACCGGTGCTCAGCGCGTTGGGCCGCATCGGGCTGGAGCCGATGTATGCCGCTGCCGCGCAGCCCGCGACCGGGCCGCGGCTCAAGGCACTGCTCGCGCCACAGGAGCTCAATGGCGACCTGCAGGTGGACGAACAGGCCGACCGCAGCGTGGTGACCCTGAATTCCGCCGAGCTCTTCGCCTCCGGCAGCGCGGATGTGAACCCGCGCTACCAAGCGGTACTGAACGCCATCGGGCAGGCCCTGAATCGGGTGCCTGGCCGCATCACAGTCATCGGCCACACCGATGACCAGCCGCTGCGCTCGTTGCGGTTCGCAAACAATGCTGAACTGTCGCGTGCCCGCGCGCTGGCGGTGGTCACGTTGCTGGGCAACACCATGGGCGGCACCGGGCGCCTGGAGGCCGTCGGCCGCGGTTCGGATCAGCCGCGCTACACGCCGGTGAACCTGCCGCAGAACCGCGCCAAGAACCGCCGCGTCGAAATTGTGCAGCGCGGAGGTTTCTGATCATGCTGGGAATGCTCAAGCAGCGTTGGTTCCTGGCCCTCATCGTCGCGGTGCTGGTGTCGCTGGTACTGTGGTTCGCGGGGCCGTACTTCGCGTTCGCGGACTTTCGTCCGCTGGAGACCGTGGTCGGGCGCTTGATCGGCATTCTCATCGTCGTGGTCATCTGCGCGGTCTGGTTGCAGATCGGCTCGATGCGGGCGCAGAACAACAACAAGCAGCTCGCCTCGGCGATGGCCGCACCGGCAGCGGACCAGGCAGCCGGCGGCGGCGAATCCGCTGACGCCCGGCAGTTGCGCGAGCGCTTCGCTGAGGCCGTCGAGGCGCTGCGCAAGTCGAAGCGCGGCGGCGCAAGTCTCTACGAGCTGCCCTGGTATGTGATCATCGGACCGCCGGGCTCCGGCAAGACCACCGCGCTGGTGAACTCCGGACTGCGGTTCCCGCTGTCACAGAAATTCGGGGCCGGCGCACTGCGCGGCGTGGGCGGGACCCGCAACTGCGAGTGGTGGTTCACCGACCAGGCGGTGCTGCTGGATACCGCCGGCCGCTACATGACCCAGGATTCGGACGCCAGCGCCGACAGTGCCGGCTGGTCCGAGTTCCTGAAACTGCTGAAACGCTATCGGGGGCGCCGGCCGATCAATGGCGTGCTGGTTGCGATCAGCGCCTCGGATCTGATGACGCTCGATGATCGCGCTCGCGGCGGGCACGTGGCGGCCGTCCGCCGCCGCCTCGAGGAGCTCAATCACAGTCTGCGCATCCGGCTGCCCGTCTATCTGCTGATCACCAAGTGCGACCTGATTGCCGGCTTCATCGAGTTCTTCGACGATCAGACCCAGGACGGCAGGGCTCAGGTGTGGGGCGCAACGTTTCCGATCGAAGCCAGTGAGCGCGGCGCGGCGCCGGCGAGTTTCGGGGGCGAGTTCGACGCCCTGATCGCCAGACTCAACGAGAAGCTGATCGGGCGCTTGGAGGCCGACCGTGATCCACGCCGACGTGCGGCGATGCTGGCCTTTCCGCAGCAGTTGGGATCGCTGAAGGGAACGCTGACGGCATTCATCAGCGAGGCCTTCAGCAGCACCGGCTATGACAGCGATGTGCTGCTGCGCGGCGTCTACTTCACCAGCGGTACCCAGGAATCCACACCGATCGACCGCATGATGGGTGCGATCGCCCGCACCTTCGGTCTCGACAATCAGGTGGTGGCTGCGCCGCCGGCCGGGCGATCCTATTTCATCGAGAAGCTGCTGAAGGACGTGGTGATTGCGGAGGCCGGTCTTGCCGGCGTGAACCGCCGTCTGGAATACCGCTTGCTGGCGCTGCAATACGCCGGGTACGCCGCCTGCGCGCTGGTCGCCATCCTGGGAATTGCTGCGCTCGTCGCCAGTTACTCGGCCAATGGCAGCTATCTGGACGAGGTTGCGGCAGCGGTCACCACCTACAACCAGACCCCGGCACCCTCCGGCCCCGTCGGCGCCGAGATGCTGGCCGATACCCTGCCGCGCCTGGGCGCGCTGCGCGCCGTGGTGGACACCGCCGAGCGCTACCGCCACTCGCGCCCGCTGCGCAGGCGCTGGGGCCTGTACCAGGGCGGCGACGTTGGGGATGCGGCACGGGATGCCTATATCCGCGAGCTCAGTGGTTCATTGCTGCCGGCACTCGGGGACCGGTTCCGGGCCGGGGTGCTCGCAACCACTGCGCAGCCGGATCGACTCTACGAATATCTGAAGGCCTACTTGATGCTGTCGGACCCGAAACGGCTGGATGCCGATCAGATCGGGTTCCTGGCCGGCATCGAGTGGCGCCGGCTGTATCCCAGCCAGCCGGACATCCGCGACCAGCTGCAGGCGCATTTCAGCGCGCTGCTGGAGGACAAGGATCGGCTGCGGCCGCTGACTGCCGACAATGACCTGGTGCAGCGCGCGCGTGACTCGCTGCGCGCCGCCTCACTGCCGTTGCTGATGTACAGCCGCTTGAAGCTCAGTTATGCGGGAGACAAGAAAGGCGCCTTTCGCATCGATTCCTCGGCGGGCTTGGGCGCGGACAAGGTGTTTGTCCGAGTCAGCGGCGCGAAGCTCTCCGAACCGGTCTCCGCGCTGTACACCAAGGCGGCGTTTGACGAATTCCAACGCACGGGCCGCATGTCCCTGATCAAGCAGTTTGCCGACGATCGCTGGGTGCTCGGCGATGCCGCGCCGTCGCTGCAGGATATGTCGCACATGACCTACGATGTGACGCGGCTGTACGAAGCCGACTACATCGCGACCTGGGACGCGATCCTCGCCGACGTGCGCGTGCGCCCGACGACCGACAGTCGCGATCTCGCGGACCTGCTGCGACTGCTGGCCAGTCCGGCCTCCCCGCTGAAGGGCTTCTATCTTGCGGTCGACAAGCAGACGAACCTTTTGAAGAAGGACGACAACCCGGTCACGGCCAAGGCCGACGCGGCGATCAGCGGGCTCGCCTCCAAAGCCTCGCAGCTCTCGCAAGTCTTCGGCGGTGACGCCGCATCAACCGATCCAAACGATGTCCCGGGGGCCAAGGTCACCGCGCACTTCGATCCCTTCCACAAACTGGTGGATGCAAGCGCTGGCGCCGCGCCCATTGACCGGCTGTTGGCGGGTTTCGGCCAGGCGCAGCAGGCACTTGATAAGGTCAATGCTGGCAGCGGTGGTGCGGGTGCGGCGGCGCAGGCGGGCCAGTCCGATGCCTTCCAGGCCCTCAAATCAGAAGCGGCCCTGCTGCCGCCGGCCATCGGTGAGCTGGTCGGCCAGATCGGCCTGCGCAGCGAGACGGTGGTCACGAATCAGGCTCGCAGCGAACTCGGCAACCAGTACCAGCAGCAGGTGGTTCGTGCCTGCCGCGAGGTCGTCGCGGGCCGCTACCCCTTTGAACCCACCAGCACCGTGGACGTGCCGCTGGCGGACTTTGGGCGCATCTTTGGCTTCGGCGGCGTCTACGACGCCTTTTTCACCTCCACGCTGCAGCCGCTGGTGGATACCTCGCGCACCCCGTGGGTGTGGCGGCCGGGAGCGGGGGAGGCGACGGCAATACCCGGCATGCTCGAGCGCTTCCAGGCCGCACAGCGTATCCGCGACAACTTCTTCAAGCCCGGCGGGCAAACGCCCGAAGTGCGCTTCACGCTCGCCGCGGACACGTTGGATCCGGACTCCAATCGCTTCTTGCTGGAACTGGATGGCCAGCAGCTCGAATACCGGCACGGACCGCTGCGCACCGTTTCCATGAGCTGGCCGGGAGGGCCGGGAGGTCAGGCTGCCATAACCTTTGACTCCGGCGCCGGCGCCGGTGTCAACCTGCCATTCCAAGGGCCCTGGGCGTGGTTCAGGCTGCTCGAACATGCGCAGATTCAGTCCCAATCCGACGTACGCTACCTGGTGAGCTTCACCACCGGTGGCCACAGCGCCCGGCTGGTACTGGAGGCCTCCAGCATCCGCAACCCGTTCTCGCACCCTGAGCTGCTTCGCTTCAAATGCAATTGAGCGCCGAGCTGCAGTGCGGATTTTTCGGGAAACTCCCGGTACTGGGAGACTTTCTGTCCCGGCGTCTCAGCCAGGGCTTTCTCGAGCCGTGGGACCAATGGCTGCGACAGTCCGTGGCCATCGCACGCGAACAGCTCGGTGTTCACTGGGATGCGTGGTACCGGAACGCGGCGCCCTGGCGCTTCGCGCTCGAGGCTGGCGTGGCGGGCCCGCGTCCGGTCATCGGAGCGCTGCTGGCCAGCAGCGATCGGGTTGGGCGCCAGTTTCCGCTCACCCTGGCCGTGGAACTGCCGCACGGCTACGGCGCTTTGGAGCTTGCCACGACGCTCGAGCACTGGTTCGAGACCGCCGAGGCGCTGCTGCTGGCGGGTACCACTGGAGGCTATGAGGCGCAGGCCTTCGACGCGGCGGTATGCGCGATGCCGGCGGTCCTGGACCCAGCGCTGCCCGACGCCGCCGCGGCCGATGTGGCCGCCTGCCAGCAGTTCCTGCTGGCGCATGGGGCATTTCGTCTGCCGCTCGGTTCCGGCGGATTCACACAATCACTCGCCGCCATGTGCGCCGGACAGCTGGCGCGGACTGCACCGCCCTTGGGGCTGTTCTGGTGCGAGGCGACCAGCGCTGAACCTGCCCTGCTGGCCACGCGCGCGCTCCCGGCGCCGCAGTTCTTTGCCGACATGCTGCGCGCTCCGCGCCATCTGCCAGCCTCTGTCGCCGTGGGCACACCGGCGCCCCTCATCGCAGCGGAGGCCACGGTAGCCGCGCCATCGGTACGTCGGCACGCGGTCGTGGCCCGCGAACAGCCCAACATGGTGCATGCAGTGTTGGCAGGATCCGAACTAACGGGCGTCCTGGCGCTGCTGGCGCGGTCCGACCTCGATGAGAACAGTCTCAAAGCCGGCCTCGAGGCATCGTCCGGTTCTGCCGCGAATATGCCTGCGGCCGACGCGGGTATCCATGTGGCGGGTTGTCTGCACGGGGCCGCCAGTCGTCTTTTCTTCTGGTGTGGTGGCGCCAGCATCTACCGCTTGCGGGGCCGGGAGCTTGAACGCCTGGCAAGCGTGGAACCTGCGACCACGGCCGGCGGTTCGCTGCTGGACTTGCTGCAGGCGCCCGCAGCAGAGAGCCACCCGCTGCCGTCGCTGCATACGCTGCGGGTCGATTCGATCGATGCGCAGGACCGGATTCTGCTCTGTGGTGATGGCACTTATCCCACCCTGAGCTGGGGCCAGCTGGTTTCGGCGCTCGATGAGGATGATCCACAACATGGCATCGAGCGGCTGGTCGAGGCCCTGGGCGAGCGCATGGAGGGTGCTGCGCCGGCACTGATTCTGCTGTGCGACAACCCGGGTGATTCCGGGAATGTGACCGCCCGCACGGCCCACACGCCGGTCGCGTCGCAAGCTGCTTAGGCTTTAACGGCAAGGACTTATTGCAGTGCTGCTTGCATTGAGCGTCATCAGTCACCAAAGCCAGCACCTCGGTGCCGCCAGCTATCGGGTGTTTGATGCGCGCGGCGGAAGCATCGGCCGGATCGAGGGTAATGACTGGGTTCTACCCGACCCCGACAAACTGGTCTCGAGTCGTCACGCCAACATCCGTTTCGTCCGGGACGCATTCTACCTGGAGGACGTGAGTACCAACGGCACCGGCTACAATGCTCCGCAATCCGTAGTGCCGCGCGGGCAGCTGCAGCCCCTGAATGATGGTGACCATCTGTTCGTCGGAGACTTCGAGATCCTGGTGCAGTTGGTGGCGGAGGCACCCGCGGCCGCGCCGCTGGCGGTGGATATCTCAGCGACCGCGCAACTGGCGGCCCTGCGCCCGCCGAGCGGCGGTGCGCTCGAGGATTTGCTGTCCGAGCCGTCGCGGCCCGCGGTGCCCCCGATCATGCCGATCTCGCCTACGCCTGCGCCAGTGCCGGTGGCTCCAGCCTACGCGCCGGCCGCTCCCGCGCAGGTCCCGGAAATGCGCACGCCACCGGCGCCTGCGATGGTTGCGCCCACTGCGACTGGCGCTCCCGCCCCTATGCCGGCCCCGACACCCCCCGGCGCGCTGCCTGACAATTGGGACTTGACGGGATTCAATCTGGCCCCGGCTGCCGCTGCGCCGATGCCGGCCACGGCAGCACCGATGCCGTTGATGGCAG
Source organism: Steroidobacteraceae bacterium (assembly GCA_035943195.1). GTDB lineage: Bacteria > Pseudomonadota > Gammaproteobacteria > Steroidobacterales > Steroidobacteraceae > DAIDKA01. The sequence continues at coordinate 13,101 of DASZCK010000128.1, read as the reverse complement.
TGCCGACGCCCATGGTGCCTTCAGCGCCGGCCTCGGCCGCGATCCCGCCGGGTTACGCCGCGGTCCCCGGACCGACACCGGATGTCGCGCAGCTCTTCGCCAGTCTCGGGTTGCAGGCGCAGCAGGTACCTCCGGAAACGCTGGCGCAGCTCGGACAGATCCTGCGCGTGGTGGTGCAGGGTCTGACGGAGGTGCTGCTGGCGCGTAAACAGGTCAAGGACAATTTCCGCATGGCGATGACCATCATCCGACCGGTGGAAAACAATCCGTTGAAATTCGCTGCGACCCCGGAGGACGCGCTCTACACACTGTTCGTCAAGCGCAATCCCGGCTACCTGGGGCCCGTCGAGGCCTTCAAGGAAGCCTTCGACGACCTGTCGTTTCACCAGCTGGCGACGCTGGCCGGCATGCGGGCGGCGTTCTTCGCGACTCTGCAGCGATTCGATCCGGATGCGCTCGAGGCGCATTGGGCGAAGGCCGCCGGCAAGAAGGCCGGTCTGTTCGGCGGCGGCAAGGCAGCGTTATGGGAGCAGTTCTGTCAGCACTACAGTCGGGTCACGCACGATTCGGAGGCCAACTTCCAGCAGATTTTCGGCGAAGCGTTCGTGCGGGCCTATGACGATCAGATCCGCAAGCTCCAGGACGCGCGGGCGCGCCACCCCTGATTCTGTCAGACGCGCTTCAGGAAGCTTGGCCGCGGATCGATTTGCAGTCAAACTCCGACCGCATGGGGTCGAAGCCAGTCTTCAAGTGGAGTTCCGCAAGCGCCTCGATCGCGGGTAACGTCCGCAAGGTCAATGAGGATTCGTGCCTGGATATGCCGGCAGCAGGACTATGGGTGGTGGCCGACGGTATGGGTGGCCACAACGCCGGCGATGTCGCGAGCCGGATGATTACCGAGTCGCTGGCCGAGGTGCGCCCGCAGGAATATCCCGGCCGCTTCGTCGATGACGTCGAGGACCGCCTGCTGGCGGTCAATCAGACCCTGTACCGCCGCTCCGTCGACAGTCCGGAGGGTGGACTGTGCGGCAGTACGGTAGCCGCGCTCCTGGCCTTCGACCGTTACACCGTCAGCCTGTGGGCGGGGGACAGCCGCGTGTATCGTTGCCGCGGCGACGTGCTCGAACAGGTGACGACCGACCATAGCGAAGTGGTGGAGCATCAGGCGGGCCGCGCGCCCGGGGCCGAGCCGGCCCAAAACGTGATCACACGGGCGGTGGGGGGAACCGAGGAGCTGTTTGTCGACATCGAGCTGCGAGAGCTGGCGGACGGTGATCACTATCTGCTGTGCAGCGATGGTTTGTTCAAGGAACTCACCGAGGCCCAGATCGGCCACTACCTGGCGACCCTGGATCCCCGCGCCGCCTGCAAAGCGATGATCGAGCAGGCGGCCGGCGGTGCCTGCATCGACAATGTCACGGTCGTGACCACCCAGTTTCGGGCCATTCGGTGAACGAGTTTCGCGCGGCACTCGAGGATTACCTGACCGGGCGGGCCGATCCGTCTGCAGCGCAGGCACGTATCGTTCTCGCCGTGCAGCGCACGCCGGCGCTGGCCGCGGCGATGATGGCGACCATCGAGGCGTACCAACGGGCCAACCGCTTCAGTGCGGAAGTGGGCGCGAGCCTGAAGGCGGTGGTTCAATCGGCCGCCGCCAGCGCGCCGGTGGCGCCAGTGCCGGTGCCGTCCGCTGCCGACCCCAGCAGCCCCGCGCCCGACCGCACCCAATTCCGGCCCGCGGGGCGCGCTGCAGCGGCGGATCCGCAAGCGCCGGCGGCGGATCGCACCCAGTTTCGTCCCAAGGGAAGCGGTGCGGCGCCTGCGGGGCCGGCTGCCGCGCCGCCCGCACCGGCGGATCGCACCACTTTCAAGCCGCGCAGTGCCGCGGACACGCCGAGCCCCCCCGCGCCGGCTGACCCCGTGCATGCTCCGTCGACCAGCAGCTCGATATCCCAGGTAGGCGCGCGCACCGGCGGCATGAGTACCACGGGTGGCACTTCGCCGGGCAGCTGGACGGATTATGGTCAAGGCGGGGCGGCGCCCGGTGAGGCCTTGAGTGTTGGCAGTGTCCTGGCCGGTCGATATGTCCTGGAGAGCATCGTCGCCGGCGGCGACAAGGGCGGCATGGGCGTCGTCTACAAAGCGCTGGATCTGCCCCAGCAGGAAGCTCAGGAGCGCAATCCCTACGTCGCCATCAAGGTCCTCAATGAAGAATTCAAGCGCCATCCGGATTCGATCAAGGCGTTGGTACGTGAGACCAACAAGACACGCAAGCTCTCCCATCCCAACATCGTCAGCGTTTATGACTTCAACCGTGATCGCGGCAATGTGTATATGGCGATGGAACTGCTGGAGGGCAGTCCACTCAACGATCTGATCCGCTCCTACCGCGACCGCGGCGGCATGCCGGTGCCGGAGGCGCTGAAGATCGTCCGGGGCCTGGCGTCGGGGCTGGCGCACGCACATGCCAATCGCATCGTGCATTCGGACTTCAAGCCCGGCAATTCCTTTCTGACCCATGATGGTAGGGTCAAGGTGCTGGACTTCGGCATCGCCCGCGCCGCCAAGGTCGGTGGTGCCAGCGGCGGCGACAAGACGCTGTTCGATGCCGGATCGCTGGGCGCTCTGACCATGCCCTACGCCAGCTGCGAGCAGATCGAGGGCCAGGAGCCGGATGCGGCCGACGACGTCTACGCACTGGGTATCGTTGCGTACGAACTGCTCACGGGCAAGCACCCCTACGAGCGGCTGAATCCTGAGCGCCAGGGGCAGTTGGAGAAGACGGACGCCGTCACGGCGCGGGACAAGAAGCTCAAGCCGGCACCGATTGCCGGCCTGGCACGCTCACAATGGCTGACACTACAGAAGGCTCTGGCCTTCGACCGCGACCACCGGCCGCGCAACGCCGGCGAGTTTCTCGAGGGGCTGGCGCCCAAGAAGAAGCCACTGGTCGCGCTGGTCAGCGCCGGTGCGGCGGTGGTGGTCGTCATTGTGGTGCTGGCGCTGGTGTTGCCCTCGTACCTGGAGCGCTCGCGACTGCAGACCATCAGCCAGGAATTGCAGTCGGACAACAATGCCGACGTGGCCCAGGGTCTGGTGTCGTTGCGCAAGTACAGCTCCGAGCAACGTACCCAGGTGCTGATCAATGATGCGGTCCAATCGCATCTGTTCGCCTATTTCAACCGCCAGGTGCGCGCGGCCTTCGATCCGGCCGCGGGGCGTTATGGCTACCAAGCGGCCGTGGCGGTGCTCAAGGACGCACAATCCCTGAGCAAGGCTTACGCCGACTCGCGCCAGCTCACCGATTCACTTGACCAGCTCGAGTCGGCACGCAAGGCCGAAGTTCTACGCCTGGCGGAGCACTTCGAGGCGCTGCTGCGCGATGGCACGCTCATCGCCCGCCAGAACCCCGACAACGTGCAGCGCACTCTGGGCATCATTGCCCAGTTGGATCCCACCCATTCGGCGCTGAACGACAAACGCCTACCGATTGCCTTCGCGACCCAGACGCGCGTGGCGCTGGATGCCGGTAACAGCACGCTGGCCGGAGAATTGCTGGCGGGCGGGCTGCGACTGGCACCCAAGGACCCGGGATTGTTGGACCTGCAGGATCGCGTGGACCGCCTCAAGAGCGCCGCGCAGCTGGTCGAGCGCATCGGCGGGATGGAAAAGCAGATTGCGCCCCTGGCCAGTCCCGCGGCGCGTATCGAGGACTTTCGTAGCCAGCGGGAGGTGCTGACGCAACTGCGCAGCGCTGCGCCTTCGAGTGCGGCGCTGGGCGCCGCGCAATCACGTCTGGAGCAGTTGGTCAGCGCTTCGGTGCAGACGGCCGTGCAGCAAGGGCAGATGTCCGGGGTCGAAGCGCTGCTGGGCGAATTCACTGACCTGTTGCCGGACTCGTTCGTGGCCACGCAGCGCAGCAGCATCGCGCGCGTGGTGGGCGAGGCCCAGGCGCGCCAGACGACCATCACGCAGCTACGGGCCACGCTCGCCAAAGACGCCGGCGCGCCGGCGGCCGATGACACCTGGGTCGCCCAATTTGAGCGCGACCGGCAGAATCTCGAAAATCTGGTCGGCAAGGGCGACAGCTCGGTGCGCGAGGCCCAGGACCGCGTGGCGCAGGCCTTCCTGACGCAGGCCCGCAAGCTGCGGCAGGACCAGCGTCTGAGCGAGGCGCAGCGGCTGCTGGCGCTGGCCCAGCGGGTTGGGCTCGCCGCCGATCTGGCGACGGCCGAAAGCAATGCCCTGGCGCAGGCGCGCGCGGCGATGGAATCCGATGCCCGGGCGCGCGAGGCGCAGGCGCAACTGGCCGCCGCGCGCCAGCGCGTACTCGACCAGGCCCGCGCCGATCACATCGACGTTGCCGAATCGCTGATGGCCGATCTGCAGAAGCGATTGCCGGCGACGGACCCTTTCCTGCTCAGTGACGGTCCGCGCGCCATCGGCAATGCCTACCTGGTACGCGCCCAGCGCCTGGCCTCGCAGTCGCACTTCGATGATGCCTTGCAGATGGCGCAGTCGGCGCAGCGTGCCGCCCCACGTCTGCCTGAATTCCAGACCAGCGTGGCGCTTTACCAGACGGCGCGCACGCTGTCCGCCTCGCTCGCCACGGCCGATGAAGTCAGCCCGCTCAGGCCGGCCGTGGAGCGGTTGCGCAATGCGGATCGCAACGCTTTCGCGCCGATCGAAGTCGGGCTGGTGCGCATCCTGAGCGACCGCCTCAACCGCGTGGGCGCGCGCGACCCCGCCGCGGCGATGCAGCTGCGGGCCAGCGTGGTGCCATTGTTCCCGGGCAGCAACTTGCCGACCTTCACCGCCAAACGCGAGAGTCCTCCGGCGGTGGCCCAAGCCACGCGAAGTTCAAGTCCTGCCGCCCAGGCTGCCAAGCCGGTCACGGCAGCGACGCCGGCGGAAACGCCCGCCGCACCCGCTGTGGTGCAGCAGAACTTGCCTGCGGCAGCGCCGACGGCCACTCCTACCGCGTCGGCTCCCGTGCCCATACCGACGACGACCACCGGCGCCGCCGCGACGCCGACGATGGCCACTGTGCCGGCGCTGCGACCCTGCACCGCCTCGCTGGCGGGGCTGGGCCAGAATCCGCGCGCCAGTTGCCGCGATGCACTCAGCGGCGGCGGCCGAGGCCCGGAACTGGTGGTGATCGCGCCGGGCGCCGGACTCGGGATGTTCGCCATCATGCGCAACGAAACCAGCGTGGCCGAATATGCTGCCTATTGCGCCGCCAACAATTGCGCGGCCCCGAGTGGAGCGACGGCCGAGGTACCCATCACGACCGTTCCGGTCAGTGCCGCGGAAAAATATGCCGCGTGGCTGAGCGCGGCGACTGGGGCGAAGTACCGGCTGCCGACCGAGGCAGAGTGGCATCGCGCGGCCGGCGCCGCGCTGGATGCCAAGGCGAACTGCCTGGTGAGCATCAACGGACAGAACGTGCGCGGGACGGCGCTGCGGCCGGCCGACCAGGGGGACCTGAACCCTCAGGGTTTGCGCCATGCCCTTGGCAACGCGCAGGAATGGGTACGCACCGAAGGGGGCGGACTCAAGGCCATGGGCGGCGCAATCGGCGATGCGATAGAGATCTGTACACCCGATCTGGCGCGCGTGCACAATGGCGCGCCCGACGGGAAGACGGGATTCCGGCTGGTACGCGAACTGCATTAGCGCTCGGATATTGTTTGAGCGGCGGAGGGGCATTGAGCGAAGCGGCCATGAGGGAGTTGCGCGAGCTTTCAGCAGCTCACGCCGAAGGCCGCGTGGCGACGACGCCGTATCGCCAACGCCGGGCGCAGATCCTCGATCACCTGGTTGGCCTGGGGCCGCCACCACCCGCGGGGGACGTGACACGACCGCGGCAACCGGCCGCGCCCGCCAATGGCACGCCCGTGGCTCTGGCACCAGTAGCCGCGGCCGCGGAGCTGACGACGACCCCTGTACCCGCCCCCGCTGTGGCGCCGCCAGTCGCAAGTCACACCGTCACCGCGTCCAAAAGCGGGGCCGCGTTAGGTTTCGTCGTGGCTGGGCTGGCGGTCGTTGCCGCGGCCGGGGGCGGCTGGTGGTGGCTGCATCGACAGCCGCCGCCGCAGATCGTCACCGCCGCGCCTGCCGAGGCAACGGCAGGCGGCGTAGAGCCTGCGCCGGGGTCGGTGCCGGCGACTGATCCCACGCAGCTGGTGGTGGATTTTCTGCGCCGCAACGATTGGTCGGAAGCCTCGGTGTCGGCCCTCAACAGCGCCTGGTGGAACCTGAGCGATGCGCAGGTCGCGCCGCTGCTCGCGCAGGACTCGGTGCGGCAGCTGCGCACGGCGCTGGCAGCGCGACTCACCGAGCAAGTGCACAAGGTCAAAGGCGGCGCGGCTCGCCTTGATCCCAGCGCCCCATTGATCCTCCTGGCACGCAACCTCAACGTTCCGGTTCCGGACCAGGCCATGACCAGTTTTGGGCCGGTGCAGGCCGCTGCGGCGCCCCCGGCCGCGCCCTCAGCGGCGACCGCGGCGCCGTCCTCTACGGCGGCGTCGGGCAACGGCAGAACCGTAGCGCCGCCGCCCGCAGCGGCCGCGAGCAGCAAGCCGGGGAGCAAACCGGCAAGCGTGCCGACACCCGACAAGGCGAGCGCCGCGACTCTTTCCGGGGTGACCCCGGCCCGCGGTACAGCAAGCGTGCCAGTGAGCGCCGTGACGACGCCAACGGCGGCTACGGCGGCCGCCTCCTCGCAGGCCGCGGCAAATGATCCCTGTCGCGACTACTTTGCCAATCAGCGCCATCGGTTCTGTCATGACACGCTGGCGGGCGGTGCGGCGGCACCGGCGCTGGCCATCATCCCCGCGGGCAGCTACAGCATGGGGGGGGTAAGCAATCCCGAGGAACTTCCGGTGCACAGCGTGGTCATCGCACGACCCTTCGCGGTCACCATCAGTGAGGTCAGCGCGGCCGTTTACGAACAGTTCTGCACGCAGACCGGGCGCAACTGCCCACCGCAACCTTGGGCCGCGAAGGATCGACCCGTCGTCAACGTCAGTTGGAGCGATGCCAATGCCTTTGCGGCCTGGCTCTCGCGCCTGACCGGGCAGCACTACCGGCTGCCCAGTGAGGCCGAATGGGAGTACTTTGCGCGGGCCGGCAGTCACGGTGACTACTGGGCGGATGGGCCTTTGAATCCGGGCCAGGCTATTTTCACGAGTGACTCCCACAGCCCGGAGACACCTGCGCCGGCCGACGATGATGCGGTGTCGCCGAATAAATGGTCGCTCAAGCACGTGGCAGGTAATGTGCGCGAGTGGGTGGCGGACAGTTGGAACGACAATTACAGCGGCGCGCCCGCTGATGGCAGCGCGCGCAGCGGCGACGATAAGTTCAGGGTGGTCAGGGGCGGGTCGTACAAGGATCCGTTGCCGAAACTGCGCTCTGCGGCACGAGTCAAGCTGGATGCGAACACCCGCGATACGGTCACAGGATTCCGACTGGTGCGGGAGATGGCACCATAATCCGGTGCTTTTGCGCTACATCCGGATACGACGGGGCCGTAATTACCGGCCGTAATCTCAGCGGCTTGTAATTGCAATCCGGAGCGTTTAGCCTAGGCTTGTCGGGATGTAAATGACGAGAAACTAAGTATTTCCCGGCAGATTCGGTGACCTGCGGTTTTGGGGATGAATCAGCGCCATAACACGAAGACGCGCGATTCGCACGAGGAGAAACCTAAGTGTCCGTCGCAGCTAACGGCAAGCGCCGCATTCGTTTCAGAACCGCTGGCCTCGCGCTTGCGGCCGCAGCATTTCCGCTGCTGGCGCTCGCGCAGACCGCCGCGCCCATCACGCCCGGCGCGGCTCAGCCATTGCCGCCAGGAACTCCACAGACGACGCCGTCGAACGATGCCACGCTGAGTGTGCCGACGATGCCCAATCGTCCGCTGGGCCTCGAAGAGGGTCCGCGCCTCAAAGTGCGTGGCTTCAAACTGATCGATGCCCATGATCATCCCAAGCTCGGCCTCACGGTAGCCAGCCTCAACAGCGAGCTTGATGCCGCCCTGCGCGCACAGCCTGCGCCGGGCTACACGATATTGCAGCTGCAGCAGATTGCCGCGCGCCTGGCCGACATCTACCACAAGCGCGGGCTCATCCTGGCGCAAGTCGTGGTGCCGGCCCAGGAGATCAAGGACGGGGTGGTGCAACTGCGCGTACTCGAGGGCGTCCTCGAGGCCGTGAAGACCGAGAACAACAAGCACAATCGCACCAGCGCCCTGCAGGCACCCTTCAAGCCCTTGGTGGGCAAGCCCTTCGAGCAGTCCGCGACCGATGCGGCGCTGCTGCGCTTGACCGAATACCCGGGTCTGGCGGTATTCGGTGTCGTGACACCGGGCGCGGCGGTTGGCACCAGCGACCTGGTGCTGCGCGTGCAACGCGAACAGATGTTCGATGCCTCGATCGGTGTGGATAACTTCGGTACCAAGCTTTCCGGCGAGGACCGCGGCGATCTGAACCTGGCCTGGAACAGCCCTTTGGGAATCGGTGACCGCTTGAGCCTGTTCGGGCTGCATTCGCAGACCGCCGGGGACAGCTCCGCCAAAACCAACTACGGTGGCGCGCAATACAGCGTGCCGCTGTTCTGGGCGCGTGGTGCGCTTACCGTGGGCTACACCCTCAACAACTACGATGTGGGTCAAAGCCTTAATGTCGCCGGCAAAGTGAAGATTGCCAGCGTCGACTACCACCAGGACTTCTATCGGACACGCCAGCTCGATGTGTACGGGGATCTGAGTGGCGCTGACAAGCGCGCCGACGTACAGCTGCCGGTGGGAGCGCCGGGACAGGAACACGTGGATGATGGTTCCGCGACCTTCGGGATCCGCTACACGGATTCATTCCATGGCTATTCGGAGCTGGCGCTGACATATCTGCATGGTTCGGTCCGCACCCCCGACACCGGTGACGCGCCGGTACGGGCGGGCGTTGCCAGTGCCTACAGCGTCTTCGACTTCCACCTGCTGCACCAGCAGGGCCTCACCCGATTCCAGACCTTGCGCCTGTCGATCAATGGCCAGGTTTCCAACGATCCGGTGGGGACGCTCGACCAGATCGCCCTGGGTGGTCCGGCCAGTTTGCGTGGCTTCGGCGTGGCCGACTATGTCGGCGACACCGGTTACTACGGCACCGTGGAGTGGGTGGTCGGCGCGCCTGGGTTTGCCAAGAAGGGCGGACCCGGTGGCCGGGCGTGGGGCGACTTGCTGCAGCTGTCGCTATTCGGTGATGTCGGTTATGGCAAGAACAATCCCATTGCGGCGACCAACGGCGTCAACATTCCCGCGGAGACCATGCGCGACTACGGCGCAGCCATACAGTTCAATCTACCGGACCGCTTCTATGCCCGCGTGAGCTGGGCGCGTGAGGTTTCGCCGGACGCGCTCATACAGAGCGTGGATTCCAAGAAGAGCCATGTCTACGCATCTATGGGCGCCAGTTACTGACGGCACGCGCCGCATGTCATGAATAAATTCGGGAGCCAGATCATGCGCCATTCAATCGCCCACGCCCGGCGCCACGGGCAGCCCAAGTGCCGGTCGCAGTCCAAGCGCAATGCGCTGTATGCGTTTGTGATCGGTGCTGGATTCGGGTCGATCATGGTCAACACGGCGTATGCGCTGCCAGGTACCCCGACCATCGTAAATTCAGGCCCGGCCGGCAACAACGCAACCTTTGATACCAGCGTGCCGAACACCCTCACGGTGAATCAGCTGGTGCCCAACCTGGCGATAACCTGGACGGCCTCGCACACCGGTTCCACGCCGAACAAGGCCTTCGACATCCTGACGGGCGAGACGGTAACCTTCGTACAGCCTTCGACCGCCTCGATCGCCTGGAACCAAATCTCCTGCAACGGCTGCTCTGCCACCCAGATCGCAGGAACTTTGCAGAGCCAGCTGGCTGGCTCGCCCGGAACCGTGGGCGGCAAAGTCTGGCTGTTCGATCCCAACGGCATTGCGATCACTTCCGGAGGCGTGGTGAACGTGGGAGGTCTGGTGGCCTCTTCACTCACGGGCGATCCGGCGGCCTGGCTGGCCAATGCGACTCCGGAAACGACAGGATTTCAGATCACTGACGGCGGCGGAGCCACACCCACCAATGGCGCGGTAACCAACGCCGGGTCGATCACGGCCGGCTACGTGGCGCTGGCGGGCAATAGTGTCGACAACGCCAGCGGCGGCACGATCACAGTGGGCTTCGGCACCATTGATCTCGCTGCAGGGCGCGTCGCGACCGTCACGCCGCTTGCAGGCGGTGGCTTGAATTTTGCGCTTGATCTGACCTCGGCCAATGCCCTGGCCAACAACAATACCGCGGGCGTGAACAACGCTGTCGCAAACGAAGGGTCCCTGACGGGTGCCGCCGTGACCCTTACGGCCAACGACGCCAACGCCATCTTTGCCACCGCGGTGAACACCAGCGGAATTATTCGCGCAGTCCAGCTGAGCAATCAGGGCGGTACCATCACTCTCAACGGAATTGGCGATCCCGTTCAGGCCTCAGGCACGCTAAATTCTGCGGGCACTACCGGTACTGACCCGGTCGGGACGGTGCAGATTACCGGCGATTCGCTGAGCTTTGGGGCGACTGCGGTCACGGGTGCCCTCACGGCGACCTCAACCGTCGGCGACATCACCGAGCTCACCAGTGCCACGACGGGTGTAGTGGAAGGAGCAGCCGGCACCTTTGATTCTGCTGGCAATATCGATCTGAGCACTGCGGCCAACGACCTGAAGAACCCGACCTTCACTGTGGGCGGGGCGAACCTCGGCTATCGCGATATCAATTCGATCGTAATGCCGGCGACGACGCTGACGGGGAACCTGAAACTGATCTCGGATACCGGCACGATCACCGAGACGGCCACCACCGGTATCCTCACCGTGGGCGGCACCAGCAGTTTCACGACCCAGACGGCGCAGGCCGGAACGGCCATTGACCTCAGCACCAACACCAATCTGTTGACGGGCGCGGTGGCGCTCAATACTGCTGGTACCGATGACGCAAAGGTGACCAACGGTAAGACGCTGGTGCTGGCCGGCTCGACGGTGGGCGGTGCGATCACCGCCGTGACCACGGTCGGTGACATCGCCGAAACCGGCGCGGTGGTGGAAGGTACGGCTGGCGCTTTCAATGCGGCGGGCAATATCAACCTCGGCACGCAGGCGAATAACCTCAAGAACCCGACTTTCACGGTCGGTGGAACGAACCTGGCCTATCGCGACGTGAATTCGATCGTGATGCCAGCGACGACGCTGACGGGAACACTGAACCTGGTCTCGGATACCGGCACCATCACCGAAGGCGGCGTGGTGAACGTTGGCGGCAACAGCAGTTTCACGACCAGCACCGCGCAGGCCGGCACGGCGATTGATCTGAGCACCAGCACCAACGTATTGGGCGGGACGGTAGCGCTCAATACCGCTGGCACAGACGGCGCGGCCATCAAGGCCCAGGCGCTGGACTTCGCGGCTTCGACGGTGGGCGGCAATCTCACGGCCACGGCGACCACCGGCACGATCACCGAGTCTGGGACGCTGACCGTGGGCGGCACCAGCAGTTTCACGACCAGCACGGCGCAGGCCGGAACGGCGATTGACCTGAGTACCAACACCAATCAGCTGACGGGTGCGGTGGCGCTGAATACTGCCGGTACGGATGGGGCGAAGGTCACCAACGGCAAGGCCCTGGTGCTTGCAGCTTCGAACGTGGGCGGCGCAATTACGGCCCTGACCACGGTTGGTGACATCACCGAAACCGGTGCGGTGACGGAAGGTACGGCCGGCACTTTCAATGCGGCAGGCAATATCAACCTCGGCACTCAGGCGAATAACCTGAAGAATCCGACCTTCACGGTTGGTGGCGCGAATCTTTCCTATCGCGATGTGAACTCGATCCTGATACCGGCAACGACGCTGTCGGGAACACTGAACCTGGTCTCCGATACTGGCACCATCACCGAAGGCGGAGTGCTGAGCGTCACGGGCACGAGCAGCTTCACGACCAGCACGGCGCAGGCCGGGACGGCGATTGACCTGAGCTCCAGCGCCAATCAGTTGACAGGTGCGGTGACGCTGACGACTGCCGGTACCGATGGAGCGAAGGTCACCAACGGCAAAGCCCTGGTGCTTGCCGCCTCGACGGTCGGCGGGGCGATCACTGCCCTGACCACGGTCGGCGACATCACCGAAACCGGTGCGGTGGTGGAAGGTACGGCCGGCAGCTTCAATGCCGCGGGCAATGTGAACCTGGGTACCGCAGCCAACAATCTCAAGGGTCCGACCTTTGCGGGCACCGGCGGCAATGTGGCCTACCGCGATGTGAATTCGATCGTGATGCCGGCGACGACGGTGACGGGAACCCTGAACCTGGTCTCGGATACCGGCACGATCACTGAGTCTGGGCCGCTGACCGTGAGCGGCATCAGCAGCTTCATGACCAGCGCGCCGCAGGGCGGGACGGCCATTGACCTCAGTACCAGCACCAATCAGTTGACGGGTGCAGTGACGCTCACGACTGCCGGCACCGATGGGGCGAAGGTCACCAACGGCAAGCCGCTAGTCCTGGCCGCCTCGACAGTGGGCGGCGCGATCAACGCTGTCACCACGGCTGGGGACATCACCGAGGCCGGTGCGGTGGTGGAGGGTGCGGGCGGCAGCTTCAATGCAGCGGGCAATGTGAACCTGGGTACCGCAGCCAACAATCTCAAGAGTCCGACCTTTGCGGCCACCGGCGGCAATGTGACCTATCGCGACGTGAATGCGATCGTGATGCCGGCGACGACGCTGACGGGGACGCTGGCGCTGACCTCGGATACGGGGGCGGTGAGTCAGTCTGGAGCGCTGAACGTGACGGGCACGAGCAGCTTCAGTGGCACGGGGATCACCCTGAATAGCGCCAATACGCTGGGCGGGACGGTGGTGCTGAATACCGCCGGGTCGGCGGCGATCACGGCCGCCGCGCTGGACTTTGCCGCCTCCACGGTGGGCGGCAACCTCACGGCCACGAGCACCGGTGCGGTGAGTCAGACTGGAGCGCTGAACGTGACGGGCACGAGCAGCTTCAGTGG
>DASZCK010000127.1:0-1847 GCA_035943195.1 Steroidobacteraceae bacterium | reverse complement strand
GAACTGCAAGTCGACAGCGGCGATGCCGAGCTTTCGCCCGAGGACAGAACCGGCTGCACCGGCCCGCACTTATTATCAACGCTGTCCGCTCCGCATGTGGAGCGGTAACACATGCACGTTTGAGACCTAACGGATACCGATGCGCGTCCAGCTCAGAGACCAGGATTTTGCTCTCCACAAAATTCGTAACTGCCCAGGTAGTCGCCTACCCCGGATAGGCGGCCTGAGAGTGTAATGGTGTCGGAGTTGGGCGTGCGCGTGACGGGCGCGGCCGAAGGAATCGTTTGACATGACTTCGGCGGACCGATTCGAAGGAGTCGGTGGACCCTGCCACCCTTGAGCAACTGTCGCCGCACGACCTCATCGCCCTGTTATTGGCGCAGGAGGCACGCCATGCGGCCGAGATGGCAGCGATGCAGGCACGCATTGCCGAGTTGGAGCGCCGGCTCAGCTTGAACAGCAGCAACAGCGGCAAGCCGCCATCGAGTGACGGGCTGAAGAAGCCGGTGCGGGTCAGCAGTCTGCGGGAACCCTCCGGCAAGAAGCCGGGCGGCCAGAAAGGCCATCCGGGGGAGACGCTGTGTCGAACCGAGACGCCCGATGCGATCATCGACCATTATCCGCCGGCCTGCGCCTGGTGCGGCGCATTGCTGACCGAGGCGATGGCCACCAGCCATGTTGCGCGGCAAGAGTTCGACCTGCCCGAACCGCAGCCACTGATCGTTACCGAACACCGGGCGCACGACTGCCGTTGCGCGGCGTGCGGAGCACAGACACGGGCGGCCTTTCCTGATTGGGTGGCGGCTCCGGTGCAGTACGGCAAGCGGATCGGCGCCGTCGTGCTCTACCTGCTGCACTACCAGTTGCTGCCGGAGAAACGTCTTGCCACGCTGATGGCCGATCTGTTCGGCGTGCCGCTGGCCACGGCAACGATCGCCCGGATCAGTCACGACTGCGCCGAGCGCTTCCAGGGCTTCGTCAATGTCGTGCGTGACCAGGTGGCAGTTGCGCCGGTCAAGCATATGGACGAGACCGGCTTCCGGATCGGCGGCAAGACGCAATGGCTGCATATCGCCTCGACCATGCTGCTCACTTTCTATCGGGTCTCGGCCAGGCGCGGCAGCCTGCTGGCTCAGGTGGTCGGCATCGTGGTGCACGACCACTGGCATCCCTACTACACGATGACAGGCGTGCTGCACGCGCTCTGCAACGCGCACCATCTGCGCGAACTGAAGGCGCTGGTCGAGATCGAAAAGGAAGATTGGGCGCGACGGATGCAGCGACTGCTGCGCCGGGCTTGCCACGCGGTGAACCTCGCACGCGCGCAGGACCTGCCGCTCAGGCCGGAGATGATCGCGCTGATCGAGCGCTGCTACGATGCCGTCGTCGCGGACGGGCTGGCCTATCACACGGCGCAACCTGCCTTGACGAAGGCCAGGCCACGCGGCCCACCGCCACGCCGGATCGGCCACAATCTGCTGCTGCGGCTCAGCACGCGCAAAGCGGACGTGCTCCGCTTCCTGACCGACCCGAGCGTGCCGTTCACCAACAATCTCGCCGAGCGTGACGGGCGGATGATGAAATTGCGGCAGAAAATCTCCGGTGGCTTCCGCTCCGAGCAGGGCGCCGCGGACTTCGCCGTTATCCGATCGCTGATCTCGACCGCCAGAAAACAGGGCTGGGATCTGCTCCAGACACTCACAGCCGAACCGGCGCATCTGATCGCCACTCTCCGCTTGGCCTGACCACTCCGCCTACCTGCCCAGTTACCAAACGGCTAAAGTGTCGAATCCATAGGCGTCCTCGATTCGCAAGAGGGGGGGACGGCGGTGGACGATTTGACGAAG
>DASZCK010000126.1:0-1749 GCA_035943195.1 Steroidobacteraceae bacterium | reverse complement strand
TTCTACGTTCTGCGCAGCGATAGCGCAGCTACCGTCAACGCGAATCGCTGTCGCATACCGTTTATACGCCAGAGAAGGGCCGATTTGGCAGATGGTATGTCGCGGCCGTCCAATGAATTGTGGACACGATACGCGGCAAGTCCGCAGCGCGATTCGAATCAGCGCCCGTCGGGGGTGCGCACGCCGGCCCAGGTATCTCGCACCTGGTGGTAGTGCACGCCGGAGTCATAGGTCGGCACGCGCAGGCCGAGGATCTGCGGCGACAGCCGGCCGACCGCCGCCAGCAGCGTGAAGGAGGCCACCACCCGGTCGCGCTGCGCGCTCACCAGCGACACGCGCGCATTGACCAGTTCCTGTTGCGCGTTGAGCACGTCGAGCGTGGTGCGCTGGCCAACGCGCGCTTCCTCGCGCACGCCGTTGAGCGCGATCTCGGAGGCCTGCACCTGCGCCTGCGTCGCCTCGATATTGGCTTTCGCCGCATCGAGCTGGCCCCACGACTGCACCACGTTCTGGCGAACCTGGTCGCGCGCGATGTCGAGATCGAGACGCCGCTGCCCCATCGTCTCCTTGGCCTGCCGGATCAGCGAATATTCCGCACCACCCTGATAGATCGGCACCGTGAGCTGGCCGATCACCGAGGCGTTGAAGGTGCGCAGCTGCAACAGACTCGACTCGTAGGCCTGCTGCACGTTGCCCTGCACCGACAGCGTCGGATAAAGTGCGCCTTCCGCCACCTTCACCTGCTGCAGCGCCGCATCGAGATTGTATTCCGCCGTCGTCACCTGCGGGTTCGTCGCGGTCGCAACCCCGATCGAGCCCGTCAGGTCGCGCGGCGAAAACCGGTCGACCGGAGAACCCGGCGCCAGCTTGCCGGGCTCAACCCCGATCACCTGCCGGTAGGTCGCAACCGAGGCCTTGTAGGTGGCCTCCGCACTCAGCACTTGCGAGCGCCCGGCCGCCAGCCGCGATTCCGACTGCGCGACGTCGGTGCGCGTCACCTCGCCGACATTGAAGCGGTCGCGCGTCTGACGCAATTGTTCCTGCAACACCTCGACGTTGCGCCGCTGCAGGTCGAGGATCGCCGTGTCACGCAACAGGTTCATATACGCGGTCACCGCCGAGAGCAGCACCACCTGCTCGGTCACCCGCAAGGTCTCGCGCGCCGCCTGCACCTGGCTCTCCGCCTGGCGCGTGCGGTTGGCGGTCTGAAAGCCGTTGTAGAGCGTCTGTGTCGCCGTCACGCCAAGGCTGCTCGGCGTCATGTTGCCCGACAGCTGCGTATAGGTATTGCCGAACCCTAACGTCTGCGAGCGCGTGGTCGAATCCGTATATTGCGAGCCCACCGTGCCGTTGAACGTCACCCGCGGCCGGTAACCCGACAGCGCCTGCGGCACACCCTCATCAGTCGCGCGCACCGAAGCGCGCTGCGAATTGAGCGTCGGATTGTTCTGATAGGCCAGGACCAACGCCCCATCGAGCGTGTCGGCATGGGCCGGCAGGAGCATGGGCGGCACGCCCGCGCATGCGATCGTGCCGACCGCAAGTCCACGCGCCCATCGTCCCAGAGTCCAACCCGCCATCCCCACGTCCCGTCAATCACGCAACCGGTATTGCGTCCGATTCGCCCTAAGGAACCGCCAACCATAGGCGGCCTGACCCCGTGTTAAAACCCCCTGTGGCCTTTCCGCTACAGAATGACCGGGTACTGGCGTATTTCCGCAACGCTTTTTCGGCAGATCGCAATTAGAA
>DASZCK010000125.1:0-41749 GCA_035943195.1 Steroidobacteraceae bacterium | reverse complement strand
GCGCGCACCGAGTAGTCATGACGCGTTGAGATGGCATTGGCGGTCTCGGCCAATGCCAGGATCGGGCTGGAAATGCGGTGCTGCAGGCGCCGTGACAATGCATACGCCAGCGCTGCCGCAGCGATCACCAGCAGGGTCACGATACCGGCGTAGACGCGAATGCGGTCATAGATGGCGCGCAGATCCGATTGCAGGAACAGCGTGCCCATGCGCCGGTTGCCCTCGGTGACCGGCAGCACGTCGATCAGATCGCCGTGCTCGAAGCGAAAGCCGGTGGTATCCGGCAGCAGCATCGCGGGCACGCCGCCGCGGGCCTTGCTGGGATAGACGGCGAACAGGCGGCCGTCGAGTCGGTAGAGCGCGGCGTGCGTGACGTGCGGGTCCACTTCGAAGGCCGCGAGCACCGTCTGCGCGTCATCCGGATTGTCGAAGGCGAGGGCCGCGGTGGAGTTGGCCGCGATGGCCCGACCCAGGGTGTCGAGCTGCCGCTGACTGCTTTGCCGGATGGTCACGAAGTCGTAGGCGAACAGTGCCGTCACCGTGAGCAGCATGACGGCGCCGCTGATCAACAGCACCATCTGTATCAGTTGTCGGCGGATGGCGGGTGCCGAGGGTTCCATGCTCACCCCGCCGGTACCGTGCCGACGACCTGTGCGGGTCGCAGCAGTTTGGAGCTGATGGTCAGTCCGGCATTGCGTGCATAGTCGACATTGATGCGCAGCCGAATGCGCCGATCCTCGTTGAGGAAGCGGATGATCACATCCGCCGGCGCCGGGACGTCGAAATTGCTTACTGTCAAGGTTCCGCTATGGGCCAGAGCGCCGATGACATGATCGGCGTCATTGGCCGCGGAGCGGTCAATGAACAGGATCTGGCAGGGCCGTAGGTCGGTGGCGTCGGCGAAACGCTTGACCACCAGCGGCCGGCCATTCACCGACTCGCCGCGCACCGCCTCATCGAGGGCGGAGCCAAAGGGATCGCGCCCCAGGACGCCAATGACGAACGGTGTGTGCGGATCGCTGAAGGACTGGGCCGGCCATTCCACGAACTGCGTGAAATGCAGCAGGAAAACCGCCTCGACCTGATATTCATCAGGCGCAGCGGCACCCGCTGCAGTACCGAGCAGCAACGCGAGGAGCATCCCGAACTGCCTGACGAGCTTGGGCATCAAATTCCCGGCTTGGCTCTCACGCCAGAAACAATAGCTGGCGTAGTCCGGCGGCACTTTGGCATGAGCCGCAAAGGCAACTTATAAAACGAAGTTAATGTGCAAAGCGTGATGGGCCGCAGATTCCGGGATGCATCACAAACCTATGCTGATTCGCATGGGTGCAGAGTGTAAGATTTGTCTTACAAACAACGCGCTAGCCAACAAATCGCGGTGCGGCGGCGCATTATTGACTGCGCTGCTCACCATCGTTTCCGGCACGGCACTCGCGCAGCAGAGGCCAGGGACCACCGATTCGCTCAAGAGCCTGAGCCTGGATCAGCTCATGGATGTCGAGGTCACCTCGGTGTCGCGGCACCCGGAAAAGCTGCTGCAGACCGCCTCGGCCATTCAGGTCATAACGCGCGAGGACATCCGTCGCTCCGGCGCCACGAGCATTCCCGAGGCGCTGAGACTTGCCGACAATCTCGAGGTGGCGCAGAAGAACTCACACGATTGGGGCATCAGCGCCCGTGGTTTCAATACCGCGCTCGCCAACAAACTTCTGGTCATGATCGACGGCCGGACCGTCTATACACCGCTCTTTTCCGGTGTCTTCTGGGATGTACAGGACTACCCGCTCGAGGACATCGAGCGCATCGAGGTCATCAGCGGACCCGGCGGCACGCTCTGGGGCGCCAATGCCGTCAATGGCGTCATCAACATCATCACCCGCAAAGCCGCCGACACGCAGGGCGCCTACGTCGAAGGCGGCGGCGGTAATCAGGTACAGGAGTTCGGCGGCGTCCGTTACGGTGACAGCGTAGGGGATGCGACGCAGTTTCGTGTCTACGGCAAGTATATCGACCAGGGCGATGCGTCCATCGCCAATGGCAGTGCGGCCCAGGACTCCTGGCACCAGGCGCAGGGCGGCTTTCGCCTGGATTCAGTGCTGTCGCCGCAGGACAATTTGAGCGTGCACGGGGATTTCCGTGATGGTCGGGAGAATGAGGAGCTCGACGATACCGCGCGCACCGGCGGCGGCAACCTTGTCGGCCAATGGACCCATCAGGCTCAAGGCGGCTCGCAGATGAGCCTGCAGTCGTACTACGACCGCACGCATCTGGCGGATCCGGTTGCCGCGACTCTGATCGGGACCATCCCGATTGCTCCGGCGGGTTTCCTCAAGGATGACCTGACGACGCTTGATGTGGACTTCCAGGACCAGCTACCGGGCCTTTCGCTGCATCACCTGATCTGGGGCGTGGGCTTTCGGAACACGCACGATGTGGTACAGAACGCGCCGGGGCTCGGGTTCTTTCCGACCACGCTGAACCAGAATCTGTACAGCGCCTTCCTGCAGGATGAGATGGCCCTGCGTAATGATCTGTCGCTGACGGTCGGTTCGAAGATCGAGCATAACGACTACACCGGCTTTCAATACGAACCGAATGTGCGGCTGGCGTGGAGCGGGTGGCAGAACCACGCGGTCTGGGGTGCCATTTCGCGCGCGGTCCGCGACCCCTCGCGCATCGATGCCGACCTGAAGGAACCGACCCAGGTGCTGGTCATCCTGGAAGGCGCCGCCGATTTCAAGTCCGAGGAAGTGATCGCCTACGAACTGGGGTATCGCGCCCAGCTTGATGGCAAAACCACCGTGACGCTTTCCACCTACTTCAACCAGTACGACGATGTGCGCAGTACCAGCATCACACCGGTCACGCTGCTGCCCTTTTTCTTTCAGAACAACCTCGAAGGGCACACCGCCGGAGCTGAGTTGAGCAGTAATTACGAGGTGCTGGATAACTGGTCGCTGCACGTAGGCTATGACCTGCTGCAGGAGCATCTGCACGTCAAGCCTGGACAGTTCGACCTCAGCAATGCGCTCAATGAAACCTCGGACCCACAGCAGCAGCTGTCGCTGCGCTCATCGGCGACGCTGTTCGGAAATCTCGAATTTGATAATGCGCTGCGTTGGGTCGACCAGTTGGTGACCAATAACGCCGGAACCCGCGGCACGGTGCCCAGCTATTTCAGTCTCGATACCCGTCTGGCCTGGCACACCACCAAGGGGGTCGAGTTCTCGCTGGTGGGCCAGAACCTGCTGCAGCCCCGCCATGTCGAGTACGGCTTTCCGACGCCCTTTCGCGAGCAGATAGACCGCAGCGTCTATGCCAAGCTGGCCTGGCGGTTCTGAGACCCAGGGCGCTGCGGGGCGCTAAAACGCCCAAACTGCCAACTGGTCCCGGGTCTCCAGGATGGCGGGTGCCTATAGTGCCGACCATGCGCGCTCTGGCGGTCCCACTCGTTGGCGCTGTACTCATTTTTGCCCTGCACGACGCCCGGGGTGCCACCGCCTGTCCGCCACCCTCCATTGCCGGCAGTCCGAACGCCCTGACCACCAGCCGACCCGTCTCCAGTGCCCCCAGCACCCGGGCCCGCTGCATCAAACCTGCGCCGAGCGCTGCGACCGTCGCCGTGTCGGCAGTCACTGCCAGCCCACCGGCCGCCCCAGTGGCGACCACCTGGAAGAGCGTCCTCGATCCATTGAGCAAGGGGGGATGGGCCTACATTACCGACGGGCCGCCCGAGAACCCGAGTGCGGTTTATGCCTCGAGCCATAGCGTGGTGCACGATGGCAACGTGGTCACGGCCTGGATGCGCTGGGAATTCTCGCGCCCGCAGGCGGAGGTCTATCCGCTGAAGTATCTGAGCGCGGTCACGCGCGAAGAGTTGGATTGCGATGCGCGCTCCTACCGACGATCCGCCGTCATCTACTACATACGCAACAATCTGCAGGAAAAGGGCCCGTCGTTCACCGCCCTGGATGACGATACCACCTGGAAGCAGGCCATTCCCGGCACCGAGGCTGATGCCATGCTCAACTGGGGCTGCGCACCCCCAGCCAAAGTCAAAACGGTGACGCCGGCCGCAACCGAGAAGTCGGCAAAGGCTTCGAAGGCTTCCGCCGCACCGGCCGCACCGTCCTCTGCACCCTCATCTGCGCCCGGCGCGCTGCCGAACGTCGCGACCGAGGTGCATACCGTCCGCTAAGGCTGCGGCAGGGGCACCGCGTAGGCCTTGAAGGGCCCGGGGTCTTTGCCCTTCAGCGTCGGGCTGACCAGGTACAGTATCTTGCCCTCCAGGGCATAAACGGTCTTCCCCACCAGCGTGACCCCCGGGGGTGACTGCAGTCCCTCACGCAACACCTGGATATCGGCATGGCTGCCGTTGATCCTGACCAGATCAACGCGGCCAGCATTGCCCTCGGCCAGCAAGAAGCGATTCCCGCCGATGAAGCGGAAGCCATCAGGGCCGGCGACGGGCTGCGAGAGCGCCAGCTGCGTGATCGGTCCAGCCGTACCGTCGGCGTGGATGTCGATGATCAGTAATTGGTTGCGGCTGACATTGTTCAGGTACAGCACGCCATTGCCGCCAAACACCAGGCCATCGATTCCCTTCAGGCGCGCGTCGTCGGCGAACACACTCAACGTTTTCTCCCCCTTTGCCAGCCGCAGGATCCGGCCGTTGGGAGTATCGGAGGCGTAGACATCCCCATTGGGGGCCACGGAGATGTCGTTGCAGATCGATGCCGGCGCCGGAAACGGATAGTTGCCCCGCTGGCGACCCGTCCTCAAGTCGAATGCCATCAGCGAGGCGGTGCCCGTCACCGGCGGCGAGCGCAAGGCGCCGGGGTCCGAGCACAACCACAACGTATGGGTGGGCGCGTCCACGAGCACGCCGAGCAGGGTCAGGATGCCATTGGCTGCCGATGGTTTGATCCACGCCGTAGCCTTGTCCGAGCCGGGTTTGGCCCGGAATACGATGCCCTTCATGCTGCCGATGTAGACCGTGCCGTCAGGCCCCGAGCTCATGCTTTCCGGGTACAGGTGGGTGCCGTCCATGACGATGTCCGGCAAGGGGTCAGAGGCGCCCTGGTGGCGGCGCGCCAGCGCAGCTGAGCAGAACGCCACAGCGCCCGCTGCCAATGCGGTGATGACCAGTCGTTTCATGAAGGGACTCCTCGCCAGCGATCCTGCACGGCCGCGCGCCAGGCACGCACGTTGCGCAGCACCTGCTTGCGGATGCGTACGATGAATTTGAGTTTTTCGAACACCCACAGCAGTACCGGCCCCAGCGCCGGCGGCAGCCCGGGGCGATAGACGTGACCCTGCTTCAACATCCTCTGACCACCAAACGCCGGGAAGCGGGCGAGGACGTTGCGCAATTCCTGCGCCGGATCCACCCCCATGGCGGTGAGCTTGCGATAAAACGCCGTAGGCCGTCCATCGCCCGTTCGGGTGTGGTCCATGGACACCGCGTCGATGACATGCACGGGCTGACGCCCTTCGAGCAGGCATCCCCAGGCAATGTCGGTGCCCCAGGTGCTGCGCGTCCAGTCGAAGGTCGGCAGCAGTTCCAGCAGTGCGGCCGTCGAGAAGCAGGGCGCCATGACCTCCACGAAGCTCAGGCGGCGCATGAGACAGGCGGGATTTCTGACCAGCACATTGATGGTGGTGTGGGTAAACCAGTTCAACGAGGGCTGTGAGAGATAGGTGCGGTGCTCCTCGCACAACTGGAAGAAGCGCGAGAGCGCGCCGGGGCGCAGATAAATGTCGTCATCCAGCAGCACGACATAGCGCCAGGGCCAGGGGTCCGGCCGCTGTTTCCAGAATTCCAGGAAGCCGTCGAGCTTGTTGAAGCCGCCGGCGCTGTAGTACTCGGCCCCCTGCTCAGGGGTGGGCGGTACATACCAGCTCACGCAACAATCCCAATTGCGCTCGGGGTTCTCGGCCAACAGGCGTTGATGCAGTGACTGGGCGCCGGCCCGGACGAACACCAGGTAGGGGCGATGCGGGGAAACCGGGGACTGACTCATCTGGCGTGCATGGTACACGCCGGAATGGGTCGGATTAAGGGTAGGCGAGTACCGCCTGACGCACGCGTTCGCAGTGCTGCAGGCAACGCCGGTGACCCACCAGCGAGAAGCCGACGTTCGGATCGCAGATGCTCGCGACCAGCACCTCGCCATCGCGGAACTCAACGCACACCCGTTCGCCCTCGGCGAAGAGACTGCCGGGGGTCCGGGCTTCGAGCCCACCGGTCGATTGCCGGGTGATGCTCCAACCGGCATCGGCTGCCAGCCGTCGCACCGCGCCGAAGGCCGTCTCACGGTCGGTCCTGATGGGTATGGCGGTGTAACGCAGCCAGCGCAGCTGCAAGCGCAGGATCAGGGCCCCGGCGGCTCCGGTCGACACCAGACCGAAGACCCCGGCCGCCGTGATCGCCAGGGCGTCCCGCACCGTCACTAGGAAGGCCGAGACGGTGATCAGGGCCAGGCACAGGGCAGCCAGGAAGCCAAAGAACACGACCGGCGCAAAATAACGGGCCCGATCAATGCCCTGCAGCTTCAGGGTGCCGGGAAAAGTAGCGCTGTACATGGCCCAAGTATGCCTCCGCGGCGCCCGGGGTGCGTGCGCCTGGTCACGCTCTGGCGTGAAAATCAATATGTTGCATGCCGCGGCCTTGCGTTTCGTCGATTCGACTATAATGAGAGGGCATCGCGCATTAAGGAGACTTCGATGGCCGACCGCTTCCTCCGCTCCGGTAATCCCGGGCTGAACGACAAGACCTTCGCCAACCAGCCGCTGGTGGGCGCGGGCGGTGAACGCATGTCGGTGCAGGGTGCGGTCAATAAGTCATTCCTGCTGCTGGTGGTGCTGCTGGCGGGCGCCTTCTGGCCGTGGTCGCAGTACCTGAGCACCGGCGATGCCACCGTCGTGCAGCCGCTGTTCCTGCTGGGACTCATCGGTGGCTTCGTACTGGCACTGATCATGAGTTTCAAGCCGGCCATGGCGACCTACCTGGCGATTCCCTATGCCGCCCTGGAAGGCCTGGCCATGGGTGCCATTTCGGCCATTCTGGAACGCCGTTACCCCGGGATCGCCATGCAGGCCGTGGGGGCGACCTTTGCGGTATTCGCCGCCATGCTGTTGGCGTACAAGACCGGCCTGATCCGCGCCACGCAGCGCTTCCGCGCCGTGGTGGTTGGCGCGACCATGGCCATCGCCTTGTTCTACGTGGTCACCATGGTCGTGGGGCTGTTCCACGTGAATACCAGCGGACTCTTCAATGGCTCGGCGCTGGGTATCGGTATTTCCCTGGCCATCATCGTCGTGGCCGCCCTCAACCTGATTCTGGATTTCGACATCATGGAAACCGGCGCGGCCCGCGGCGCTCCCAAGTACATGGAATGGTTTTCCGCCTTCGGCCTGCTGGTGACGCTGGTGTGGCTGTACATGGAAATCCTGCGGCTCTTGGCCAACAGCCGCCGCAGCTAGGCGCGTCGTAGCCGGCGCCAGGCGCCCAACGCCAGCGTGATGATCACCGCCACCGTGGCGCTGATGGTGAGCCAGTAATTCTCCAGCCACTCCAGGGCCCGGCGCGAGCCGGGCTCGTCGGCTTGCACCTGCAGACCCAGCAACTGATAGACCCGCGCATTGGCCGCGAGATACCGTGAATAGTCCGCCGGATCCACGTGATCGGACAGGGCGACATAGCTGTGGGTGATGTCGAGGCGGCCGGGCGCGAAGCGCACCTCGCGCTGGTAGCGAAACGCCGGATTCTCAATCACGACCCGGCCCGGCAAGACCCGCAGAGAGGGCGGCAGGCTGGCTGCAATATGCTGCTCGAGTTTAAGGGGCCAGGGCACGCTCAATGGCAAGCGCCGCGTCGGCTCATCGCGCGGCTGCACGGCATCGGCAAGGCCCTCGGCGAAAAAACTGAACTGCGGTCGGCGCGGATCGGCGAACGGCCGCGGCAGACGAAAACGCGCCGTGAGCTCAAGGGTCTGGCTGCCCGGCAAGTCCTGCAGCTGCACCTCGCCGTCGGGACTGGCGTCCGGGTAGTCCTGCGCAACCCCTTGCATCTGGGTCAGCCGCAATTGCGCGCGGCTTTGCCCCAGGAGGTCGGCGCGCACGGCCTGCGCCCAGCCGCCATGAAACCGCGTCGTCACACTGAGCGTTGCGGGCTGGCCATTGCTCGGCCGCAGGTCGAACTGCTGCAGCACCGTCCGCAGCCACGAATCAGGTAAGGGCGGTGGCAGCAGCACCACCTTGCCGCCGCTGGGCGCGATCAGCAGCGCGTGCCGCAGATCCGCGCTATCCGTGGTGGGCAATTGTGTGGCGCGACCGGGGCCTGCAGGATTGATCCAGTAGCGGGTCGTGCCGGAGCGCACCAGCACCAGCGCCGCATCCAGGATGTAGGGCGAGGGCAGGGCCTCATCCAGCAAGGCGCCGCGGTGGCTGTCGGCCAGGGCCACCTGGGCATCCACTCCCAGTCGCCGCAGCACCGACAGCAGCAGCCGTGCCAGATCGCGGCTGTCGCCAAAGCCGCGCTGTAGCAGTGCCGAGGGGTCGGTGGGCAAGAAGGGCCCGGTGCCCACGTTGAAGGCATGAATCTTGTCCTGCACCAGGCGCAGGGCATCCAGGATCATCTGCGGGGAGGCCGAGGCAGCGCTCGGCTGCTGCTCGACGCTGTCCGTGGCACCGTACTGCGCGGCCAGCAGTGTGGCCACCTGGGTCCAGTCGGCGAAGTCGCTCAGCTGCACCACGCTTCGCGGGCTGAACCAGCGCGGCGTGTCTGCTTCTGCAGCCGGCGGAACCTCGTCCCGCCAGAGAATTTCCAGCTCACCGCTCTCGGATCGAACCTGCGGCGTGCCGGCGGCTGCCGAGGGGCTGATGCGGTATTGCAGGTTACGAGCGCGCGGCCATTGCACGCGCAGTCGTTCCCAGCGCAGCGGTTGCTCGCCACCGCTCAACCATTGCGAGGCGTAGTGACTCGCAATCAGGCCGGCGAAGCGCGCGCTGAGGGAATGCACGGTGTATTCGCACTCGAGCAGGTCCCCGGCCTGCGCGCCGGGAATCTGCAGGCTGACCTGCAGCTGCGGATTCAATTCAAGCTGGTGCGGGTCGGTTTCCGTGGCCCGCGTTTTGACCAGCCCGCGAATCTGCGCCGCCGTGAATTCCTGGGTGGCGTCCGCGGCGTGGGTGAGGTGCAGTGCGTGGATTTCCAGCGTCTGGTAGCGCGGATCCAGGCTGATGGTCACCGGGGAGGCTTGCTCTGCCGCCTGCTCCCGGGTCAGCGGCAGCAGCGTATGTTCGTAGCGATCATCGCCCTCAGCCGTGACCCGAATCTGCCGATCGTGCAGCGGCTGCGCGGTGCCCGCCGGCGTCCCCTGCACCCAGGCGGCCCGCGGGGCCACGCGCCAAACCGGCGAAGCTGCGCTGGCGCTCCATGGCAGCAGCCCCGGGACCAGGCACCAGAACATGAGCTTGAGAAACGCCAGCCGTCGCATGGGATGGACAGCCTAATGTGCGGATCGTGCGGCTAGCAACTGGAGGCGGGCGACGTGCCATGCTGTAATGCGGTGAGATTTTCAAGGGGACCGTGATGCTGGAGTGGCGGCGCCGGGCGGCGGCGGGCGTGCTGTGTTTCATTCTCTCTGTGCCCGCGAACGCCGGTCCGCTCACCGTTTTCGGCGCCGAGCAAAATGCCACCGCCACCGCGGCAAGTCCCGCGCTGCGCCGTCTGGATGGCGCGCTGCGCGGTATCGCGCGCGCGACGGCGGGGCAGGCCGCGCCGAGCGCCGACTCGCTGCGCTATGTGAATCCCGCGGTGCACCTGCGGGTGGCCGCGCCCCTGGTCACACCCGAAGTGCTGGTCGACGTGAGCACCACGGCCGATCCCGTGGCGACCCAGCGACTGCTTGAAAGCCTGGGGATGCGCAACAGCGCACGCAGTTCGAACTTGATCGGTGGCTGGCTGCCGGTGAGCGCATTGCTGCAGGTGGCGCAGCTGCCGGGACTGAACCAGGTGCGTGCCTCCATGCCGCGCACCCGCGCCGCCGCTGGTGCGGTGGCGCTGCAGGGTGACTTTGTCCAGGGCACTGCCGCAATCCGTGCGCAGTATCCCCACCTCACCGGTCAAGGTCTCACCATCGGCGTGGTCTCGGACAGCTTCGACTGCTACGCCTACTACGCCGCACACGGCCTATCGCCGCTGGGGAATGGCTACAATGGCTACGCCACCAACTCCTTCACGGCGACTCAGGCGACGGATGTCAGCAGCGGGGCGCTGCCCGGCAACGTCAATGTCGTGGCCGACGCCGAGTGCAACAACTACGGCGCCCCGCAGCAGTTGCCCTTCAGCGATGAGGGGCGCGCGATGGCGCAGATCCTGCACGTCGTGGCACCGGGTGCCAACCTCGACTTTCGCACGGCAGCCAATTCCGAGGCGGACTTCGCGGCTGGTATCACGCAACTGCAGAAGCTGGGCGTGAGGATCATCGTCGATGACATCGGCTATCCGGATGAGCCCTTCTTTCAGGATGGTGCGGTGGCGCAGGCGGTCGAGGCCGCCACCCAGCAGGGGGTCGCGTATTTTTCCGCGGCCGGCAATGACTGGCGCAATTCCTTCGAAACCACGGCGCCGGTATTCGTCGCCCAAGGCTCGCGCTACCTCCTGAACTTCGACACCTCCGGCGCGACCACCTCGACGACGCTGCCGATCACGATTCCGTCGGTGGCACCGGGGCAGTATGTGCTGCTGAGCGTGCAGTGGGATCAACCCTATGTGACGGGCGCGCCCGGCAGTCCGGGCGCGGCCAATACCTTGAACTTCTGTCTCGAAAGCGCCAGCCCCGCCGCCGACTGGGTGGCGCAGCAGAATGGCGCGGCCGAGCTCGTCACCTACCCGGTGTGCACGGGCGCCAATTCGGTGGGCGCCGACCCGCTGCTCATCTTGGCGGTCGGCAACCCGGCCAACGCCAGCGCGCCGACGCCGCGGGAAAGTCTGACCCTGTCCATCCAACTGGTCAGCGGGACCGCCCCGGGGCGCGTGAAGTTCCTGCTCTCTGACAATGGGCTGGGTGCGAGTATCGACAGCTTCAGCACCTTGAGCCCCACCATCCAGGGCCATCCGAATGCCACCGGCGCGGTGGCCGTGGCCGCGGCCATGTATTACGAGACGCCGGCTTGTGGAACCTCGCCCGCGGTGCTCGAGCCTTACTCCTCATACGGTGATGATCCGATCCTGTTCGACACCAACGGCGCGCCGCTGGCGGCGCCGGTGAATCGCGGCAAGCCCGATCTCACCGGGCCGGATGGGATCAACGACACGTTCCTTGGGTTCCAGCTGGCCAAGAGCACCAACCCGGCGCCGCCCTGGAACTCAAGCGGTCAGTTTGCGACGTCCATCGCGCAATGCCTGAACAACACGGCGTACCCGAACTTCTTTGGTACCTCGGCCGCCGCGCCCCATGTGGCGGGCGCCGCGGCACTGCTATGGCAGGCCAATCCCGCGCTCACCGCCACGCAGCTGGCCAGCGCCCTTAAGAGCACCGCGCTTGCCATGGCCGAAGGACCGGCGGGCAGTGGTGCCGGATTGGTGCAGGTGGGCGCGGCGCTGGACGCCATACCCGTGGGGGCGCCGAGCCTGAGCATTTCCCCGGCGCAGCTGACCACCGGCAGCTCCGCCACGCTAACCTGGGCTGCCTACGGCGCCAGCAGTTGCACGGCCTCGGGCGACTGGAATGGCACGCAGGCCGCGACCGGCACGTTTGCGATCACGCCCACTGCGGCGGGCACCTTCAGCTACTCCTTGCAATGCACGGGCAATGGCGGCAGCGGCACGACCAGCACCGTGTCGCTGATGGTGGAGGCCGCCGCCGGTCATCATGGCGGGGGCGGCGCTGACGCCGCCACACTGGCACTGCTCGCCCTGCTGGTGTTGCGGTCGGGCCTAGCGGGCCGCGGCCGCCTTGGCGCGCTCGATTGAACGGGTGATGTAGTCCTGGGCCTCGGCGGCATCGCCCCATCCCAGGACCTTCACCCACTTGCTGCTCTCAAGATCCTTGTAGTGCTCGAAGAAGTGCCGGATCTGCTGCAGCGAGATCTCCGGCAGATCGGTGTAGTTGTGTACATTCTCGTAGCGGCGGGTGAGACGGGTGGTGGGCACCGCCACGATTTTTTCGTCGCCACCGGCTTCGTCCTGCATTTTCAGGACGCCGACCGGGCGCACCGCAATGACCGCGCCGGGCTGGACGCCCCGCTGGTTGCACACCAGCACGTCGCAGGGATCGCCATCGTCGGACAGGGTATGGGGAATGAAGCCGTAATTGCCGGGATAGCGCATGGAGGTGTACAGGAAGCGGTCCACCACCAGAGCGCCGGATTCCTTGTCCATCTCATACTTGATCGGCTCCCCGCCCACCGGCACTTCGACCAGGACATTCACTTCGCGCGGCGGATCACGGCCCACTGAGATGGCTTCAAGACGCATCGGAACTCCCTAGAAATCGGATGGCCGCAAAACACGACCTTGCCGGGGCATAATAGCCTTTTCGGATTGCCCACCTTGTCGGATCCAGTCTATCGGACGCGCGACTTCAGGCTTTTCCTGGGCGTACGCATCTTCTCCACCCTCGCAGTGATGATCCAGTCGGTCGCGGTGGGCTGGCAGATCTACGACCGGGAGCACACGCCCCTGGCGTTGGCCTGGGTGGGTCTCGCCGAATTCGTGCCCATGTTCCTGTTGACCCTGCCGGCCGGCGCCGTGGTCGATCACACCGACCAGCGCAAGGTGCTGTCGATCGCGTTTTTCGTCCAGGGCCTCTCCGCCGCGTTGCTGATGGGGTTGAGCCTTGCGCATCCACAGCGCGCCTGGCCGTTCTACGCGGTCATCGCCGTGTTCGGCATCGCGCGCGGCTTCTATGGTCCGGCCGCGCAGTCGCTGTTGGCCTTTCTGGTGCCGCAGGAGCGGCTGCCGAAGTCAATTGCACTCAGCGGCTCGGCCTATCAGGCGGCAGTGATTGCCGGGCCCGCCCTGGGTGGCTTTCTGTATGCGCTGGGCCCGGCGCTGACCTACGGCACCTGCCTGGTGGCCTTCTTGCTGGCGGGCGTGGCTACGGCGACCTTCGGCGGCCGGCGCAACAAACCGCAGACCGAGGGACAGCTGGGACCGGTCGCGCGGGTGCGTGAGGGACTGGCCTTCGTGTTCTCGCGACCGGTCGTGCTCGGCGCGATCTCGCTGGATCTGTTCGCGGTGCTGCTCGGCGGGGCGACCGCGCTGCTGCCGATATTCGCACGCGACATCCTGCACACCGGGCCGGTGGGCCTGGGCGTCCTGCGCAGCGCTTCGGCGATCGGCGCGACCTGTACCGCGCTGGTGCTGGCACACCGCCCGATGGTGCGCGACACCGGCCGGCGCATGTTCGCCGCTGTCGCCGTGTTCGGTATTGCCACCATCATCTTCGGTGTGTCGCGCGACATGTATCTGTCGCTGGCCGCGCTCATCATCATGGGCGCAGCGGACCAGGTCAGTGTGTTCGTGCGCTCCTCGCTCATCCAGCTGGCGACACCGGATGCCATGCGCGGCCGCGTGAGCGCGGTCAACATGCTGTTCATCGGTGCCTCCAATGAACTCGGCGAGTTCGAATCCGGCGTGACGGCCGCCTGGTTCGGGACGGTTCCGGCCGTGGTGCTGGGCGGCATCGGCACGCTGCTGGTGGTGGGCGTGTGGATGCGGTTATTCCCGGCGCTGCGCACCGTGGATCGGCTGGAATCGGTGGTGCCGCAAAGCTGAGGCATGCCAAGCGTGTCGTGCGTCACGAATCCGGTCACGGGTGCGGGTCGGCCGCCGCCTGACCTAATACAGTTCGCGCCTATGATCAGCGATGACCAAGCGGCGGACGTCGACCACCTGACGGGCCTGCCCATGGGCGCGAGCCTCGATGCCCTGACGCTGGACAGCTGGGAGTCCGCGACCACTGCATGCGGGGCCATGGCGGTCCTGCTGGTGGAGCTGGATGACTTCGAGCGCTATTGCGACAACTACGGCGCCGCGGCCGGTGAGTTGCTGCTGCGCCGGGTGAGTACGCTGCTGTGTGGCAGCGGTGTCAGGGCCTCGGACCGCGCCGGACGCGTGACGGGCGCGCAGTTTCTGCTGGTGTTGCCGGGCGCGTCGCTGGATGCGGCGCAGATTCCCGCGGAACGCATCCTGCGAGCCGTGCGGGACCTGGAGATTCCCAACCGCGGTTCGACCATTTCGAATTACGTGACCGTGAGTATCGGCGCCGCCTCGTGCCGCCCGCAGCCGGGCGACTCGATGGTGACGCTGGTCGATGCGGGCGCCAGTGCGCTGTGGAGCGCGAAGCAGCGCGGTCAAAACCGGATCGCTGCCTACGAATTGAGTCCGAATGTGCCTCAAGAAGAGGCAGTTTTGGACGTTATGCACGTAGGCTGATACTGAAAAGCTTTGCTACACTTAACAATAGCCGATTTTTTGGCTCAATGAGGCGGACAGGAATGAGTGGTGGCAGATTGAAGACGGCGCTTGCCGTGGCCGGCCTGATGGGCTTGGCGCTGACGACACAGGGATACGCGGCCACCACGCACCGCCACCATCGACGGCATGCGGTTGCCGTCGTTCAGCCCTCGGCCGATGACCCGGGCCTGCGCTCGGCCGCCGCCTATGTACTCGACCGGGATGATTCCTCGGTCTGGTATTCGCACAACGCGTCGGTGGCCTCACCGATTGCTTCGATCACCAAGCTGATGACGGCGCTGGTGGTGGCCGACGCCCACCAGCCCCTGGATGAAGTGCTGCAGGTGACCGCGGAGGATCGTGCCATCGGCAAGGGCGCGGCCTCGCGCCTCGCCATCGGTACCAGCCTCACCCGTGGCGATCTGCTGCACCTGGCGCTGATGTCATCGGAGAATCGCGCCGCCCATGCACTGGGGCGCAACTATCCGGGTGGGGTCCCGGCCTTTGTGCACGCCATGAATGAGAAGGCGAAATCCCTGGGGATGACCGCCAGCCATTTCGTCGAGCCCACCGGGCTGTCCAGCGACAATGTGGCCAGCCCCGAGGACCTGTCGCGGCTGGTGATGGCCGCGGCGCAGAATCCGACCATCCGCGATTTCTCCACGGACACCGAGCACAGCGTGCGTATCGGGCGTCACCTGGTGGAGTTTCGCAATACCGATGCCCTGGTGCGCAATCCGGCCTGGAACATCATCGTCCAGAAGACCGGCTACATCACCGAGGCGGGCCGCTGCCTGGTGATGCAGGCCGTGATCGGCGGCCGCGACGTGGTGATCGTGCTGCTGAATTCCTTCGGCAAGTACACCCGCGTAGCCGATGCGGTACGGGTGCGCCGCTGGGTCGAGGCGCGCATGAGCGAACACACCGGCCACGTCGTCGCCAGCAGCACTACCTGAGCTAGGAGTCCGGGGCCATGTGGCCCCATAGGCTGCGGAACGCCAGATTGGTGAACTCCTTGGAGTCGCCCCACTTGGCCTCGTATTCGGCCGCCGGATTGCTGGCGACCACCTCGTCAACGCCCCGGCCCTGTCGCATCATCTTCTGCATGCGCCCGGCAATGGTGGCGTACATCTGCTGCTGCTCGCCGAGGTCGGCCTTGGACAGCACCGGTCCATTGGCCGGGACGATGCGGGTCTGATCGTTGGCGAGATTACCGAGAGTCCGGATGCCCTCGATCATTCCCTGGATCCAGCCGCCGGTCTTGTAGTCGATCACCGGCCAACCGGCCCCTGACACCGGGCCACCGGCCACCAGGACGTTGGACTTGCGGAAATACACGTAGATATCCCCGTCGGTATGGGCCTGAGCGAGGTACCCGTACTGCACCGGCTCATCGCCGAACTGGGTCTGCACCGAATCATAGAAGAAGGTGGCGGTGGGCCGGGCCTTGGGGGGCAGCGGACCGTACAGCTTGTTCTGCGGGGGCACCGGGTTGGCATAGCCCAGCCACAGGCGCGTGTTTTCGTGCGCAATGATTTTGGCATCACCGCCCAAGCGCTGGTTCGAACCGGTCTGATCGGGGTGCCAGTGAGTATTGAAAAGGGTGTGGATCTTGCCCGCGCCCGTGGCCTGGGCCACCTGCTTCAGCAGGTCGCGCGAGCCCGCCTCCGGACCCCCGTCCACCAGCGCCACACCGGCCGCATCCCGGCAGGCCACGACATTGGCGCCCCCGGAGACCAGCAGCCACAGGTTGTCGCTGAGCTTCTGCGGCGCTGCCGCGCCGCTCCCGGCAGCCAGGGCGGCAGACAGGCGGCCCAGCGAGGTGACCGTCGCCGTGGCGATAACGGTCCTGAGAAAGCTTCTGCGGTCGGCAGAACGTGTCATGGTGGCCTCTAAATCAGCTTGCGGGCCGCACGTTGACTGATCGAAGCAGGCTTGGCAATGGGCAGGATGGCCCCAAGATGGCATTTCGGGGACCGTCCATGGCGTGAGGCGTGCAGTGCATAACACAGAGGGCACAGTCCATGAAGTTGCCCAAACTTCCTTACGGGTTAAGGCGTTATTATAGTGATGCCAGGGTTTCGGCTGTGGGCCGCTTCCCGGTATAAAAACAGCAGTTTAGCCAAGGCGAGATCGATGCGACACGCTCTTTTCGGACAAGTCCTGCTGGCAGCCGCAATCTGTGGCGTCACCGTGCTGGGAGGCGTTTCCGGCACTGCCATGGCGGCTTCGGATTCGAGTCCACCGGCAGCCGCGCCGGCCGCTGCTACGCCGCCCGATCAGCACTGGGCCTTCCTGCACCAGTATTGCAGCAAATGCCACAACTCCGAGGACTGGGCCGGAGGCGTGGCCTTCGACACCATGACTCCCCAGGAGATTCCGAGCGACGCCAAGATCTGGGAGCACGCCGTGTCGAAGCTGCGGGGGCGCCTCATGCCGCCGCCCGGCAATCCGCAGCCCCCGAATGACAAGGTTCACGGGATGATCGGCTACCTGGAAAGCACGCTGGATGCGGCGGCCGCCAATCACGTGGTGGCCCCGAAGGTGGCGCTGCACCGGATGAACCGCACCGAGTACGCGAATGCCATCTGGGATCTGCTGCGGGTGCGGGTCAACGTCAACCAGATTCTGCCGCCCGATGATGAGAGCAATGGCTTCAACAACGTCGCGGACGTCCTGCAGGTATCGCCGGCTTTCGTGGATGCCTATATTTCCGCCGCGCGCCAGGTCGCGGTCGAGGCACTGGGCGATAAAACTGCCAAGCCCGTCGGTGTGCAGTTCGCCGTCAACCCCGGTGTCTCAGGGAACCAGGAGTTTCACGTCGACGGTCTGCCACTGGGCACCCGCGGCGGCACGCAGGTGACGTATGACTTCCCGGCCGACGGTACCTACGAATTGTCGGTCGGCAATCTCGCCGTGGCGCTGTGGGTCACGAACCTCGAGTTCAAGAACCACCTGATCGCGACCTACGATGGCAAGAAATTCTTCGACACCAATGTCGGGGGTGAAGAGGATCTGAAGTCCATCGACCAGAAGCAGGATCCGGCGGTCGATGCGATCAATGCCCGGCTCAAGCGCATCAAGTTCCAGGCCAAGGCCGGTCCGCACACCGTGGCGGTCACCTTCGTCCAGCGTACCTATGCGGCCTCCGAGGATCGCCTCCAGGCGCCGGTACCGGGCGGCGTCCAGGACCGCGTGCTGCGCATCGGCGGCTTCGAGATCAAGGGGCCGTTCGATGTCACGGGCCTCAGCCAGACGCCCAGCCGCGAGCGCATCCTGATCTGTCAGCCGAAGAACGAGTCCGAGGAGGAGCCCTGTGCGCATGAGATTCTGAGCCGCATCGCCGAGCGGGCCTTCCGTCGCCCGGTGACGGATACGGATCTCGCGCCGCTGCTGCAGTTCTATGCCGCGGGTCGCAAGTCCGCGGACTTCGAAGAGGGCATTCGCCGGGCGCTCACCGCGCTTTTGGCGAGTCCGAATTTCCTGTATCGCGTGGAGCGTTCGCCGAAGCCCGCGCAGGTGGCCGCGGCCGCCCAGCCCGCGGCCCTGACTGCGGTCGCCGACACTTCCCAGCCCCCGGTGGCGGCCTTGTCGGACAATGAACTCGCCTCGCGCCTGTCGTTCTTTCTGTGGAGTGCGCCGCCAGATGACGAACTGCTGAAGGCCGCGGACCAGGGCAAGCTGCACGAGCCTGCGGTGCTGCGCGCCCAGGTCATGCGCATGCTGCAGGATCCGCGCGCGACCACGCTGGCTTCCAACTTCGCCTTCCAGTGGCTGGACGTGCAGCGTCTGGATGAGATCAAGCCGGATGCCAATCTGTTTCCGTACGTCATCGACCCGCGCGAGGACTATCGGGAGGAGCTCAAGCTCTTCATCGACAGTGTGTTCCGCGAGAATCAGCCGGTCACGGGCCTGCTGACCGACAACTACTCGTATCTGAACCAGCGCCTGGCGGTGCTCTACGGCATCACCGATGTGAAGGGTCCGCAGTTCCGCCGCGTGGCACTGACGGATTCGGCCCGCTGGGGCCTGCTCGGCAAGGGTGCCATCCTGATGGGAACCTCCTATCCGAACCGCACCGCACCGGTGCTGCGCGGGCAGTGGATCCTGACCAGCATTTCCGGTACGCCGCCGACCGCGCCGCCACCGGCGGTACCCTCGCTCAAGGAAAACAAGACCGGCGAGAAGGCAGTCACCGTGCGCGAGATGATGGCCCGGCACCGTGACCGGCCGAGCTGCTTCGCCTGCCACGGGGTGCTGGATCCGTTGGGCCTGGCGCTGGAGAACTTCGATGCCGTGGGCGTGTGGCGCGATCGTGATCGCATGGCCGGCACGCCCATCGATGCCTCCGGTGTGTTGCCCGACGGCACCAAGATCGGCGGCGTGAATGACCTGCGCAAGGCCCTGGCCGCGGATCCGAATCAGTTCGTGCAGACCCTGACCATCAAGCTTTTGACCTACTCGCTGGGCCGTGCCATCGACTATCAGGACATGCCCACCGTGCGCAGCATCGTGCGCCAGAGCGCCCAGCAGAACTATCGGTTCAAAGACCTGATCATGGATGTGGTGTCGAGTGCCCCGTTCCAGATGAGAAGTGATCAGCCGGCCCCGGCCGCCGCAACCAAGACCGCGGCCCTGATCCAGTAAGCTTTAGGAGATCTACATGTTCATCACCAAGAAGCATCTGTCCCGCCGCACCATGCTCAAGGGCGCGGGTTTCGCCATGGGACTGCCGTTGCTGGACGCCATGATCCCGGCGGCGACTGCGTTGGCGGACACCGCCGCCGTCGCGCCCCCGCGCATGGGGTTCATCTATTTCCCGCATGGCGCAGTGATGAACAACTGGGTGCCCACTGCCACCGGCAGTGACTTCAAGATCTCCCCGATCCTGGAGCCCCTGGATCCGTATCGGCAGTACATGACCATCGTCAGCGGCCTGCGCAACAAGGCCGGCGAAAGCCCCAGTCCGCACGCCATCATTGCCGGTACCTGGCTCACCTGCGTGCACCCACCGGTGTCCCAGCAGCCGCATATCGGCCCCTCGGCGGACCAGGTCGCCGCCAAGCATATCGGCCAGGACACACCGCTCCCGTCCATCGAACTGGCGGGCGAGGGCGGCGGCGGCGCCTGTGATCCCTCCTTCGGCTGCGCCTATTCGGGCACCATCGCCTTTCGCACCGGCGACCAGCCGCTGCCCATGGACAACAATCCACGCGCGGTGTTCGCGCGCATGTTCGGCCTGGGTGATACGGCAGAGCAGCGTCACGAGATCACGGCCGAAACCGGCAGCGTCCTCGACTATGTGCAGGAATCCGCCAAGGACATGCAGCGTAGTCTTGATCCATCCGACAAGCGCATGGTGAGCGACTACCTGGATTCGGTGCGCGAGGTGGAGCGTCGCGTGCAGAAGATGATCGCCAAGGAAGGCACGGGCGTGAAGCTGCCCAATGCGCCGGATGGCGTGCCGGATGACTTCGCGAAAATGCTCGACACCATGTTCGACATGATTGCCCTGGGCTGGCAGTCGAACACCACGCGCGTGGCGACCTTCATGATCGCGAAGGAGGTGAGCATGCGCACCTACCCGAACCTTTCGATCACCGATGCCTTTCATCCGCTGTCGCATCACCAGAACGACCCGGCGAAGCTCGAGAAGCTCACGCGCATCCAGAACTTCCACACCAAGGCCTTCGGTCGCTTCGTGAAACGGCTGGCGGAGACGCCGGATGGCAACGGCAACATGCTCGATCATTCGATCCTGCTGTTCGGCAGCAACATGAGTAACAGCGACATGCACAACAACGACCCGCTGCCCAATGTCGTCATGGGCCACGGCAACGGCAAGATCAAGGGCGGGCAGCACCTGCACTACCCCCAGGACACGCCGCATGCCAACCTGCTGCTGACGCTGCTGAACCGTGGTGGCATCCCGGTCACTGCGCACGGGGTCAGCACCGGCATGCTGGCGGAGATCTAGAGAATGAGCCTGCGAGGGGGAAAGACGGCAGGTGCGCTGGTGGCCGGACTGGCGGTGACGCTGGGCCTGGTCTGCGGCGGTCTTGCACAGGCTGCCGATGACTCGCTCGCGGCGCTGGTACGGGCCAAGGATCACGACGGCGCGGTGGCGCTGCTCGCCAAGGGCGCCGACGGCAAATCGCACGAAGCGGATGGCACCTCGGCGCTGATGTGGGCCTGTTACAACGGCGACGCCGACCTGGTGGAACGGCTGATCAAGGCGGGCGCCGATGTCTCGGTGGTGAACGACTACGGGTCCTCCGCCTTGCAGGTGGCAGCGGTGGTCGCCGATCCGCGCATCATCAAGGACCTGCTCAAGGCCGGTGCGAATGCCGATTCCCCCAATCCGGAAGGGCAGACCGCCCTGATGGTGGTGGCGCGCTCCGGCAACGTGGAGTCCGCGAAGCTGCTGCTCAATGCCGGCGCAACCGTGGATGCCCGCGAGCAGTGGGGTAACCAGACCGCGCTCATGTGGGCAGCTGCCGAAGCCCAACCGGAAATGATCAAGCTGCTCATCGATCACCACGCCGACGTGAATGCCCATGGCGCCATCCGCGATTGGCAGCGCCGCGTGACCGCCGAGGGGCGTCCCAAGAATGAGAACCATGGCGGCTTCACGCCGCTGATCTATGCGGCCCGCATCGGCTGCATCGACTGCGCGAAGGCGCTGCTCAAGGGCCATGCGGATATCAATCTGCCCGACCCGGATGGCGAGACCGCGTTGCTGCTGTCCATCATCAACATGCATTTCAATTTCGCGTCCTACCTGATTGGTGCGGGCGCGGATGTGAATCGCTGGGATTTCTACGGTCAGACGCCGCTCTACGCGACCATCGACATGGCGACGCTGCCCACCGGCGGCCGGCCCGATCTGCCCTCCGAGGACAAGACCCCGCCGCTGCAGGTTGCCGAGCAACTGCTGAAAGCGGGCGCCAACGTCAATGCGCAGCTGAAACTGCGGCCTCCCTATCGCAACGGCGTATTCGATCGCGGCGGCGACCAGGTGCTGTCCACCGGCGCCACGCCACTCTTGGCGGCGGCGAAGTCAGGCAACAACGATGCGGTCAAACTGCTGCTGAAATACCACCCGATGGTTGACCTGCCCAACGCCGAGGGCGTGACACCACTGATGGCCGCGGCCGGCATGGGTCACGGCTTCAATCCCACGCGCGGGCGCTACAAGACTGACGAGCAGGCGCTCGAGGGCGTGAAGCTGCTGCGCGACGCAGGCGCCAAGATTGATGGCTCGGACCGAACGGGTTTGACGGCGCTGCATGCGGCCGCGACCCATGGCTGGGACGGCACCGTGAAGGTGCTGGTGGCCGACGGCGCACCACTGCAGCCCACCGACCGGCTGGGGCTGCGCCCGATTGACTACGCGGCAGGTCGCCAACCGCGCGCCTTCCTCGAGCCCGAGCATGTGCCCAATGAATCCACCGTGAAATTGCTCACCGACGATATCGTCGCGGCCACGGGCCAGAAGCCGCTGGTGTTCGCCGGCAACCTCAACCGCTCCACGCAGGGCACGGGCGGCGCAGGGGGCCGTGGCGGCGCAGGAGGAGGCCGTGGCGGTGCAGGAGGCCGTGGCGGCGCACCGGCACCGGGCGCTCCCGGCGCTGCACCGGCGACACCCCCGCCTGCCGCCGCGCCGGCCACGCCGACGGCGCAGAACCACGCGCCGTAATCAGTTCGGCAGTGGCTGCTTGAACAGATCGTGGGCGATGAAGCCTGCGACGTCGCGCAGCTCCTCGGGCTTCAGCGCGCCGCGAAACGGCGGCATGTTCTGAGCCTTGCCGTTGGTGGCGGTGGCGATGATGACTCGCAGGTCGTGCGCCGCTTCACCCAGCGGTGCGCCGCCCCCATGACCGCCGAGGCCCGCCTCGCCATGGCAGGCCTCACAGAAGCGCACATACAGCACCTTTCCGTTCACCGTATCCGGTACGCCGGGCGCGTACACCACGGGTAGCGGGGCGGCCGGGACCACGGGCGCTCCGGGACGGCTGGCAGCCACCACGGGGGCCGGCAGCGATTCCATCCTGCCGTTCAATGAAAAAAGCCAGATGCTGTCACCTTTCTTGCCGGCGCTGAACAGTGTGCCCGCCGACATCACCGCGACGTACTGGGTGCCCGCATATTCAAAGCTGGTCGCCGGCGCATTGACGCCGGCGTCGGTCTGGAACTGCCACAGCAGATCCCCCGTGGCACTATCCAACGCGGTGAGCCGACCATCGCTCCGACCCGTGAAAACCAGGCCGCCCGCGGTCGCGAGTGAACCGCTGAAGCAGCCCTGTGGCCAGGAGTGTTCCCAGACCAGCTTGTTGGTTTTCAGGTCAAAGGCCGCGAACATGCCACGACGGGCGACATCGAGGGCGGGGATCTTGCCGTTCTGCAGCCACATGCCTTCGAAGGTGGGGCCGGCGAACGCCTTCGGGTCGTGCGCGGACACCGCCATGTTGTCGATGCCGCACACAAAGAAGTAATTGCTCTTCGGATCGTAGGAACTTGGCGGCCAGTTCACGGCCATCTGCGGCCGATACACCACCGGCTGGTCCCAGAACGGTGTGAA
This sequence comes from Steroidobacteraceae bacterium, assembly GCA_035943195.1. Lineage (GTDB taxonomy): Bacteria > Pseudomonadota > Gammaproteobacteria > Steroidobacterales > Steroidobacteraceae > DAIDKA01. The sequence goes on along the minus strand of DASZCK010000125.1, from coordinate 18,698 downwards.
GATGCGGCCGCCGTTGATGAGCCTGAAGCCCTCCGGTGCCATGTCCACCGACTGCGGAAAGAGCGGATCGCCCACCGGGTACGGCTGGGTCGCCGCGGTTTTCTGCCGCGGTTCCTGCGGCACCGGTCGTTCGGGGATGCCCAGCAGTGGCTTGCCGGTGCCGCGATCGAGCAGGTATACCCAGCCGGTCTTGGAGATCTCCGCCAGACCCTGGCGCATCCGGCCCTGGTAGGGCGCGTCGAACAGCACTACCGGGTTCGGCGAGTCGTAGTCCCAGATGTCGTGGTGGACCTGCTGGAAGTGCCAGCGATACTTGCCGGTCTTCACCTCGATCGCCACGATCGAGGCAGTGAAGAGATTGTCGCCCGCGCGCTGTGCGCCGCCGTAGTCAGGTCCGGCATTGCCGGTGGAGAAATACAGAAGCCCCAGCGCCGGATCGATCGCCGGGGTCTGCCACACCGATGCGCCACCCCATTTGTAGTAGTCGTTGTCCTGCGGCCAGGTGTCGGCGCCGACTTCACCGGGGCCCGGAACGGTATAGAACGTCCACAGCAGATGCCCATCGCTGGCGTCATAGGCCTTGACCCGGCCGCGTATGCCCACGTCGCCGCCGGCGTAACCGACGATCACCATCCCGTCGTAATACAACGGTGCGCCCACCAGGGAATAGCCCAGGTTGGGATTTTCGCCCTGGATGGACCAGAGAACCTTGCCGGATTTCTGATCCAGCGCCATGAGCTTTGCATCGAGCCGCCCGAGAAAGATCTTGCCAGCCCCAAGCCCCAGTCCGCGCGATACCCAACCACAGCACACCCGCACATGCGCGGGGTCGAGCTTGGCTTCATAGGTCCAAAGATGCGCACCGGTTTTCACATCCAGCGCAAAGACGTCATCGGCGCCGGTGACCACGTAGAGGACGCCCTGATAGAAGAGGGGCTGTCCCTGACCCGAATACTGCGGTCCCTCACCCGAGCCATCCAGATGGGTGCGCCAGTTGGCCTTCAGCTTCCTGACCGTGTCGCGGTCGATCTGAGTGAGCGGTGAAAAGCGCTGGTTGAAGACATTGCCGCCGTTGGTGATCCAGTGGGTCGCGGGCAGCGCCGTCAGTTCCTGGGGCGTGAAGGAAGGCGCTATGGGTCGGTCTTGCGGCCTGGCCTGCAGGCACAGTAGCGCTGACCAGGCGATCGTGGCGGCTCCAAGACGGGCCCCGTGGCGCAATGACAGCAGCATGTCCGATCCCCCTTCGAATGAGTATAGCGAAGCACTGTCGCGTGCCAGCACCGCCGTCGACGAAGTGCCGAAGGTGCGGCTTGCAATGCAGCAATGAAGGGTGGCCGGCGTGCGCACCATGCCTGACCAGGCAAGCAACGAGCGCTCGCTAAACCGCGTTCAGCGGCTGCGACGGCGGCCAGATCCATCGTGACCACGGGCCCGATCCACGTGCCCTCGACGGCGCACTCGGCACGGCGTCGGAACGCACTTGCGATATACCCAGTAACTCATTGATAAATAGAATCAGTGATTCTGCCTAGATGGGTTCTTTAGCGAGTCATCAGGTGGCTTGCGGGATCACCTCCGGCCTCGCTCCTCGAACCCATTGACCGCGTCGGCCACGCCCTAGACAGCCGAGCCACGATGCAAGCTCGGCAGCTCAGCAGGCGCCCAGTGCGTTGACAGATCAATTCCCGAGTCCCCGATTTATCGCCGCTGCAGCCAGTTGTTGCCATTACAACACTTGCTTTTCGAAACAGAAACGCGACAATGCCACACATAAATTTACAAGCCATGACCGTTTGGGAGGCCGTGGCTGTATTAAAGCGTCAAAACGCGTTTTGTTGTCAGGGGGTCTAAATGTCTGCCAAGAATCATGGGTCACAAGCCGTGCGCCTTGCCGTGGCGATGGCGCTCGGTACCGTCACTCTGGGTGCCTTCGCGCCAATGGCGTGGGCGGCCGATGCTGATGCATCAGTGAACAAACCGGCGAGTGACGAAGCCACTGCGCCGCTCGAAGAGGTCACCGTCACGGGTTCGCGCATCCGTCGCAAGGACCTCGCTTCCACCAGCCCGCTGGTCACCATTGATTCGGAGCAGCTCGAACAGCGCGCCGGCCTGAACATCGAGTCGTACTTAAGTCAGCTGCCGCAGTTCAATCCGGCACTGACCCCGACCAACCTCGGCACCAACCAGGACGTGCAGGCCACGCCGGTGAACAGCGTCGGTATCGCGACGATTTCGCTGCGCGGCTTCGGCGCCAACCGCAGCCTTGTGCTGATCGATGGTCATCGTTCCACGCCCATCAACCTGCAGATGGTCACGGACATCAACAGCATTCCCAGCGCCATGATCGACCGTGTGGAGATCATCACCGGCGGTGCCTCGGCCGTGTACGGTGCCGATGCCATCGGTGGCGTCACCAACTTCATCACCAAGAAGAATTACGAGGGCGCTTCCGTCGACATGCAAGACGGCATCACCCAGGTCGGCGATGGCAACGAGCTGCGCGTGACGACGCTGATGGGCTCCAAGATCGCCGACGGCCGCGGCAATATCGCGATGGGAATGGAATACTACAATCGCGACGCGGCCTACCAGAAGAATCGCAAGTTCTTCGTCGAGGGGTTCACGGATCCGGGCACCTCGATCACCAATGGCTTCTTCAATGGCGGCGGTATCGCCGCGCTTTCCGTTAGTGAGGCCGTGCCCAGCACTGCTGCGGTCAACACCCTCTTTGCGAACCGCATCGCTGCGGGAGGCTCGCCCTTTGGCTTCGGCAGCACCGGGGCGTTCGCCTCTTACGGTTTTAACTCGAACGGCACCATCTGCCAGTGCAGCCTCGGGGGTATCACGGGTCCATACCAGACCAGTAACTGGACCGGCCAGACCACCACCGGTGGTTACGGCCTGTACAACGAGTATGACCCCTCGATGAGCGCGGCCGGGACGGCCGCGACGCCGCCGAATGTTGTTCAGGGCGTCAAGCGCAGCGATATCACGGCCTATGCCAGCTCGCCCCAGACGCGCTATTCGTTCTTCAGCAACGGCAACTTCGACATCACGGACAAGATCCAGTTCTACACCGAAGCCCGCTTCGAGCAGAGTCTGACACACACCTATCTGACGGCTCCACCCAGCGTGATCGGTGGTTGGCAAGCGTCCATCCCGTTCAATGAGGCGACGGACAGCCCGATCAACCCGGCGTCGATTAGTCCGACCACATCAGCGGCGACGCTGGCTACCATCTACAACGCGTTCGTCGCGAATCCGACCAATGCGGGCGGTACCAACCCGTACTACAACCCGGCCTTCGTTGGACCCGCCACCAAAGGCGCGCAGCACCCGGTGCCCTGGCAGTTGGCCATGCTGCTGGACACCCGTTCCGCCGCCTTTGGCGGTGCCTTGGGTGCCCTCGGATCGAGCCCCGCTTTTGGCGGGCCGGTGAGCTGCAACAACACCATCTCTCCCGCCTTGTGCGCAACCGCGCCGTTGAGCTGGGAGCTGAATTGGACGCCAAAGGCGGGATTACCGCCACGCAATACCGTGGACACGACCCAGGTGTGGCAGATCGACACGGGCTTCCGCTTCCCGCTGATGGTCACCGACTGGACGGGAGACGTTTACTACTCGCGCGGTCAGTCCTCGGACATCACCCACGCCTACGGCAATGAGAGTCTGCAGCGTCTGGAGACGGTGCTGGCTTCCCCGGACTACGGCCAGGGTCAGACTTTCCAGGGGAATTTGAACAACGGCGCCGCGGGCTTCGGCAACGGTGTGCCGCCGACCTGCACCAGCGGTTTCTACAATTCGATCTTCGGCGGGGATGTGGCCCCATCCGCGGATTGTCAACACTCGGTATTTGCCATTACCACGTCGCAGACCTTCATCCAGCAGGACAACATGCAGGCCAACTTCTCCGGCACGTTGTTCAAGCTGCCAGCCGGCGATGTCAGTGGCGCCTTCGGCTATGAATATCGGCGCGATTCCGGCCAGTTCATACCGGATACCCTGAATTCCACCGGCTCCTTCCTGGATCAGACCCTGGGTCTGTATCCGTTGGGCAGTATGGACAATGAGATCTCCTCACGCGACGGGTACCTGGAGTTGTTGGTTCCGGTCGTCAAGGACCTGCCGTTCCTGAAGGCCCTGAACCTGGATCTGGGCGGCCGCTATTCCACCTTCAACACCGGCGATAATTCGACCACCTTCAAGATCAACGTCGATGCCACGCTGACCAATTCGCTGCGCATTCGCGGCGGTTACAATCGCGCCAATCGTGCACCGAACATCGGCGAGCTGTATCTGCCGACACAGCAGCAGTTCGGCGGCGGCGCGCTCTTCAACGATCCTTGCTCGCTGCGTTCCAACTCGCCATTCGGCGCCGCGGGACCGGCAATTCCCGACATGACGACGACCAAGACTCAGGCGCAGGCTCCGCTGGTCAATGCGCAGGGCGCGGCGGGTCAGTTGAGTACCTACCTGATCTGTCTGGCACAGATGGCATCGACCCCGACATCGTTCTCAACTTCGGCCAACGGCTTCTACGGTACCAACGGCAATCAGACTCCGGCGGGATTCAGCGCCTTCCCGGATCAGCAGGGCAATCCGAACCTGAAGTCCGAAACCGCCAATACCTGGACCGGCGGCCTGGTGTTCGCAGCCCTGAGCGATCGCCCATGGCTGGCCGGGTTGTCCGGGTCGATCGACTGGTGGCAGGTGCGCATCGACAATGCCATCGAGCTGGATTCGGGTGACTACGCCAATTTCCTGTGCTACGGCGGTACTCCGGTCACAACGAGTGCCCAGGCGGCTGCGGTGGCCGCAACACAGGACTGCTTGAACGTGGCCCGTAACCCCACCAACGGTACTCCGGCCTCGTCCCTGCAGGTGTATACGAACCAGGCCACCATCGAAACGGCTGGTGTGGACCTGGCGGTCAACTGGATCTCGCAACTCTCGGATCTGGGCCTGACCGCTATCCCGGGTTCCTTGAGCATCAACTCACAGGACACCTTCCTGAACTACTACCGCACCAAGACCTCTACGGCCTACTTCGATCCGACCATCAACTGGAAGGATTCGATGGGACCGACACTGGCCGGTACCAACGGGGGTGCGTACGGCTACCGCCTGAACCTGGGGCTCGGCTACATCCTGCCGTCCTTCGGGGTCAACCTGAACTGGCGGTTCCTGCCGTCGGTGAATTCGGCCACCGTGCCTCAGAACCAGGCAATTATCGATTACAACAACAAGCAGGTCGCGGCGGGCAAGACGGCGGCCAACAACTTCCTGTCCTACTCACCGAACACGACCATTGCGGTGCCGGCCTGGTATCAGTTTGATCTGACGGCGAACTGGAACATCAACAAGACGTTCTCGCTGCGCGCCGGCATCGACAACCTGTTCGACAAGCAGCCGCCGATCGTGGGTGCCACCACGGGCCACCCCGTGGGCACGAACCTGGCCTCGCTGTGCCCGACGGGTTCGCATGGATGCACGCCCGTGACAGCGTACTCACTGCCCAACGACGGTGCCGGTCAGACCAACGGCTCCTACTACGATCTGTATGGCCGGACGTTCTTCATCGGAGCGAAGGCGCAGTTCTAAGGGCAAACGTCATCACTAACGTGTGGCAAACTCAGCGGCGGGCCCTCTGGCCCGCCGCTTTTTTTAGCCCCTGAGTCCCTGCTTATGAAGTACGCACCGGCATCGCTCGCGTTGGCCCTCGGGCTCGTCGCGGTCGCACAGGCCGCGAGCGTCCCTGCGCCGCCCGCGAATCTGGTCGTTTGCAGTCGGATGGCGGATCGGGAGCAACGGCTCCAGTGCTACGACACGCAGATGGCAGCCATGCTGGCTGCAACGAACCCGGCGCCGGCAGCGCTGCCATCACCGGCAGTGGCACCGCCAGCGGTCGCGCCCGCAGCGACGCCGCCCGCGGTCGCAGCCGCCAGATCAGAGCCAGCCCCGGTGGCGAACGTGCCGGCGCCGCCGAGTGCAGTCCCGCCGCCTGCGCCGACGCCGGAGCAGCGATTCGGGGCAGAAGATATGCCGTCTGCCGCTCGTGCGAAGGTGGAAAAGGCCGATACGACTTTGGAGTCGGTGATTACCTCGATTCGCCAAGTCAAACCGAAGCTTTGGATCATCGTACTGGCCAATGGTCAGATCTGGATGCAGGAAGGGACCCAGATCACCATGTTCTTTAAGGCAGGGTTCGACGTGCGGATCGAGAAGGGCCTGCTCGGGGACTATCGGATGTCCAGCACCAAGATCGGTGCCAAGAACGTGGTCAAGATCACTCGGATCCAGTAGGACGCAACAGGCCCATGGCCGGCACGGTGAGGAAGTCCTCGAAGTCTGCGGCCAGGGACAGATCCGCGAACAGGCGCACAGCCTCCTTGAAGCGGCCGCCATCATAGGCCGCGGCACCGACCTCCTGACGTACGCGCTGCATTTCCTCGGAGATGAGCCGCTTGAGCAGCTCGGGGGTGGCCACGGTACCGCCCTCCAGCACGATGCCGTAATGGATCCACTGCCAAACCTGCGCGCGGCTGATCTCGGCCGTGGCCGCATCTTCCATCAGATTGTAGAGCGGCACGGCGCCTTTGCCGCGCAGCCACGCCTCGATGTACTGCACGCCCACGCGGATATTCTCGCGCAGGCCCGCCTCGGTGCGCGTGCCCTGATGTACCTCCAATAGATCGGCCTGTCCGATGTTCACGTCCTCGCGCAGGCGGTTGAGCTGGTTGGCCTGGGGCATCAGGCGGTCGAAGACTTCCCGGGCGACGGGCACCAGGTCCGGATGCGCCACCCAGGTACCGTCATGGCCGTCACCCGCTTCGCGCTCCTTGTCGGCTCGCACCCGCGCCATCGCGGCCTCATTGGCGGCGGCGTCGCGGCGGTTCGGTATCTGCGCCGCCATGCCGCCCATGGCGAACGCGCCGCGGCGATGACAGGTCCTGATCAAGAGCAGTGAATAGGCGCGCAGGAAGGCCTTGCCCATGACCACCTGCGAGCGGTCCGGTAACACGTAGGCTTTGTTGGCGCGCAGCTTCTTGATGAAGGAGAACATGTAGTCCCAGCGACCGCAGTTCAGGCCCGCCATGTGCTCACGCAGTTCGTAGAGGATTTCGTCCATCTCAAATGCGGCCGGCAGAGTCTCGATGAGCACCGTCGCCTTGATGGTGCCCTGGGCGATGCCCAGCCGCTCCTGGGCGAACACGAACACGTCATTCCACAACAGCGCCTCCAGATGGCTCTCGAGCTTGGGCAGGTAGAAGTAGGGGCCTGTGCCCTTGGCGAGCTGCGCTTGCGCGTTGTGGAAAAAGTAGAGACCGAAATCAAATAACGAGCCGGCAACGACTGCGCCATCGACCGTCAGCCCGGGCTCCGGCAGGTGCCAGCCGCGCGGACGTACCAGCAGGACTGCGGGCTTGGCACCGAGTGCATACTGCTTGCCGCTCGCGGCATCCTTGAAATCGATGCTGCGATGCCAGCGGTCAGCGAGATTCACCTGGCCTTCGAGATTGTTGTGCCAAGTGGGAGAGTTCGCATCCTCGAAGTCCGCCATGAAGACACTGGCGCCGGAATTCAGCGCATTGATGATCATCTTGCGATCAACCGGGCCGGTGATTTCCACACGGCGGTCGAGCAGGTCCGCGGGTATGGGCGCCACGCGCCAGTCGGCGTCGCGGATATGGCGGGTTTGGGGCAAAAAATCCGGCAGTTCTCCGGCAGACAGGCGCGCCTGGCGCCCGCGCCGGGCCGCGAGCAGCGCGGTCCGTTGGGCATCGAACTGGCGGTGCAGAGCGGCCACGAAATCCAGCGCCGCGGGCGTGAGAATCTCGGCAAAACGCGGCTGCAGCGGGCCGTGTACAACGACGCCCGCGGAGGAGTGGGTCTGGTCAGCGGTGGACATAATCTTCATCAAGGCTCAGGATCCGAAGATTATAGCAATGCAGTCCCGTCTTAGGCTCGCCGCATTGTGTTTGCCGGTCGGAACGGGTATTTATGCCGGCTCTTTTTCCCCCAGGATCGAATGATGAATGTTGCCCAAGTCACCGCAGAAATCCTGAAGCGCGAAGGCGTGGAGGTGCTCTTTACCTACCCGCTCAATCCCCTGACGGAATCTGCTGCCGCGGCCAACATCCGCCCCATCGTGGTCCGCCAGGAGCGGGTGGGCGTGCACATGGCCGACGCCATGAGCCGCATGACCTCCGGTGACAAGGTCGGGGTCTTCTGCTGCCAGGTGGGCCCCGGCATCGAGAACGCCTTCGGCGCGGTGGCGCAGGCCTGGTCGGAAGCCGTGCCGCTGGTGGTGATCCCGGGCGGCTATCCGCGCAACATCGCCTTCTCCCGGCCGAACTTCAATGCCGTGCTCAACTTCCAGCACGTCACCAAGCACGCCGAGACCGTGAATACTCCCGAGCAGCTGGTGCCGGCGCTGCGCCGCGCGTTCAGTTTCTCGCGCAACGGCCGCCCGGGTCCGGTGCTGATCGAGATCCCCACCGACCTGTGGAATGTGGAAGTGCCGGGCGCGATTGACTACACGCCCCGGCGTCGAGCGCTCAGTGCCCCGGATCCGCGCGCCATCGACAAGGCTGCCGCGGCCCTGATCAGCGCCAAGAATCCGCTGATTTACGCGGGGCAGGGCATTCACTATGCCAAGGCCTGGGATGAGCTCAAGGCCGTGGCGGAGCTGATCGAGGCACCGGTGACGACCAGCCTCGAGGGCAAGAGCGCCTTTCCGGAGACTCATGCCCTGGCGCTGGGCTCCGGTGGCGTGGCCATGCCGCGCGCCGTGGCCGCGTATGTGGAAGAGTCCGACCTGGTGTTCGGTGCCGGCGCGAGCTTCTCCGCCACCAACTTCGGCATCAAGTTCCCGACGCGCAACAAGACGTTCATCCATAACACCAACGAGCCGATGGACATCGACAAGAACATCGCCACGGACCATCCGCTGGTGGGGGATTCGAAGCTCGCGCTGGGCATGCTGTACGAGGCGCTGAAGGAGCGGCTGAAGAAGCCACGCGGCCTCACCGCGCAGGTGCAGGAGCGCATCCGGGAACTGAACGAACCGTGGTGGAAGGAATGGATGCCACGCCTCACGAGCCAGGAAAAGCCCCTGCAGCCGTATCGCGTGATCTGGGACTTGCTGCAGCTGACGGATGTGGCCAATACCATCGTCACCCACGATGCCGGCAGTCCGCGTGATGAGCTGTCGCCGTTCTGGCGCTCGGTCACGCCGCTGTCGTATATCGGTTGGGGCAAGTCCACGCACCTGGGCTATGGCCTGGCGCTCGCCATGGGCGCCAAGGTCGCGCATCCGGATAAACTGTGCGTGAATTTCTGGGGCGATGCCGCCATCGGTATGACCGGCATGGATTTCGAGACCTGCGTGCGCAGTGATATCCCGATCCTCTCCATCCTGTTCAATAATTTCTCGATGGCGATGGAATTCAAGGTCATGGCGGTGTCGAAGGAGAAATTCCGTTCCACCGACATCTCGGGCAACTACAGCGAGTTTGCCAAGGCCTTAGGGGGCTATGGCGAGCGCGTGACCGAGCCCGGACAGATTGCGCAGGCGCTGCGCAACGGCATCGCGGCCACGCGTGAAGGGCGGCCGGCGCTGCTGGAATTCATCACCACTCAGGAGAAGGTGTATTCCACCTTCCAGGGCGGGTATCACGGGGGCGCGTAGTCGCGGGCGGATAACGGCGGGGGAGAAGGCTTTTGGGCGTGAATAACAACAAGACCGTGAATGTCGGCGAGGTCATCGACTCCGCCAACTATTTCTGGGTGCCCTTCGGCATCACCGTGATGATGGTCATCATCATGCTGACCGACGGCTTCGGCCTCTTCACCACGGGGTACATCGGCCCGTTGGTGGTCAAGGACTGGCACATCGGCCGCGACCAGCTCTCCTGGCTTGGCTACACGCAGATGGGCGGCATGGCCCTGGGATCCGTGCTGCTGGGCTGGATCAGCGATCGCATCGGTCGCAAGAAGGCGTACTTCAGCTGTCTCGTGCTGCTGTTCGTGGGTTCGCTGCTGTGTTACAGCGCGGGCAACATTGCAACGCTGGCGGGATTTCGCTTTGTGACGGGCCTGGGGCTGGGCGGCATCACGCCGCTCGCCACGACCCTCATCTCCGAGTGGACACCCAAGCGCGTGCGCAGTCTCATCGTGGCCTGTGTGATCGTGTCGGTGCCGCTCGGCGGCTCGCTGACCGGGGTGCTCGCGAACTGGCTGATCCCGGCTTTTGGCTGGCGTTCGATGTTCCTGGCCGGTGCGGTGATGCCGCTGGTGCTGCTGGCGCTGTTCTGGTTCCTGCTGCCCGAATCCCCCAAGTACCTGGCCTTGCGGCCGGCCCTGCATCCACAGCTGGCGCGGGCGCTCAACCGCCTGCTCGGCGCGCAGCGCTTCGATGGCACCGAGACCTTCATCGTGCTCGAACAGGCCAAGCCTTCCGGCAACTGGCTCGCCACCATCTGGAACCACTACTACTGGCGCGCCACGCTCTTCATCTGGATTGCCTTCACCTTCAACACGCTGGTGCTGTACATCTTCACCAACAGCCTGCCGCTGATGTTCGATTTCGCCAATCAAAGCAGGGTGGTGGGTTCGCACGCCCTGAGCCTGTTCAGTGGCGGCGGCGTCTTAGGCTCCATCGGTGGCGCCTTCCTGATGGGGCTGTGGGGTTCGCGCGGCGTCGGCACCGCTGCGGCTTTCATCGGAGCGGTCGCCACGGCCGCCATCGGTGTGTTCTTGCTGCAAGGGGGTCATCCGCAGTTCGCGCTCCTGACTGCCTGCTTCTTGGGTGGCGCCGTGGTCAATGGCATGCAGTCCTATCTATATGCCGTGAGTGCACATTCCTATCCCACCGAAATCCGCGGTGGGGCCATCGGCATTGCCCAGGCTTTTTCGCGCTTCGGCGGACTGCTCTCGGCGACGGTCCCCCAGGTGTATTTCAAGATGACCCCGGTGCCGACCATCGACCGCTTCTTCTGGTTCGTGGCCGGCTGCGCCCTGATCACGACCGTCAGCTACTTCCTCATCCCCTCGCACATCCCGCCCACGGGTAGCGATCTGTCACATCCGCCGCTGGCGCCTTCGGCCAAGCCGACGTTTGCAACGTCAAATTAAGCCCGCATCTAAAGACGCAGCGGGGGCATCTGATGGATGCCCCCGACCCGTCCATGACGGCTGCGTTGACCCTGTTTAGGGCATGTGTTACCCCTTGAATCATGAGGAATCGTAGGCAATTTCTGCACACAGTGGCGGGCGGCGCGGCGGCGTTCACGCTGGGCGCGGCAGGCCTGTGCGGGCTGCGGCCGGGCACGGCCAGGGCCGCGGATGCGCTCGGGGTGACCCACCTGACGGATGACCTGCTGCTCATCCAGGGCGCGGGGGCGAACGTGGTGGCGCTGTCCCGGCCCGATGGGGTGGTGCTGGTGGATGGCGGCGAGGCCGCCCACAGCGGCGCCTTGCTGAAGACCCTCGGCCAGGCCACCGGCGGCCGTCATGTGGTGACGGCCTTCAATACCCATTGGCACTGGCCGCACACCGGCTCGAACGAGGCCTTGCGCAAGGCCGGCGTCAAGATCATTGCCCAGGAGAACACGCGCCTGTGGCTCACCGAGCCGGTCATCGAGGAGTGGGAGCAGCGTACCTATCCGGCGCGCCCCAAGGCCCTGCCCACGGACACGTTCTACAAAGGCGCGCAGAAACTCGCCTTCGGCAACGCCACCATCGAGTACGGCTACCTGCCCCAGGCCCATACCGATGGCGATATCTACGTCTTTTTCCGCGATGCGAATGTGCTGGTGGCGGGCGATGTGATGGCCGTGGGCCACTACCCGATCCTCGATTACACCACCGGAGGCTGGACGCTGGGTATGGCCAATGCCACCAAGCAGTTGCTCGAGCTCGTGGACGATCAGACGCGCATCGTGCCGGGCACCGGGCCTGTGCAGACCAAGGCGGATCTTGCCGCGGAGCATGACATGCTGGCGACGCTGCACGAGGATCTGTGGCAGCTCATGCGCAAGGGCATGGGCGCCGACGACATGCTGGCCGCCGGTGCCACCAAGAAATTCGATGGCAAGTGGGGCGATCCGAGCCTGTTCGTCAGCAACGCCTATCGCGGACTCTACGGTCACGTGCGCGAACTGCGAGGGGTCGTCTGATGAGACGCAATGCATGGTTGGCTTTTGCCTTCGGACTGGCGGCCGCCACCACGGTGCGCGCAGAGTCACCGGGCGATAAGCACTGGACGCTGCTCAGCACCTACTGCGAGAAGTGTCACAACGCCACCGACTGGACCGGCGGTGTGGCCTTCGACACCATGCAGCCGGAGGGCATTCCCCAGGACGCCAAGGTGTGGGAAGCCGCCGTCAGCAAGCTGCGCGGCCGCATGATGCCACCGCCGGGTGAGAAGCAGCCCGATCAGGCATCGGTGGATTCCTTCGTGTCCTGGATGGAGGGCAACCTCGACAAGGCGGCCGCAGCCCATCCGGATGCCGGCTACGTGTCGCTGCATCGTCTCAATCGCGTCGAGTACGCCCGCGCGGTCAAGGATCTGCTGAACGTCGAGGTGGACCCGGCGGGGCTGCTGCCGCAAGACACCAAGAGTGATGGCTTCGACAACGTGGCCAGTGTGCTCAAGGTCTCACCGACCTTCCTCGATCAGTACATTTCCGCGGCGCGCACTGTTGCCGCGCTGGCCGTGGGCAGTGCTCACGCATCGCAGGCCATCGTGACCTATCGCGCGCCGCCTCATGACCAGAGTTTCCATGTCGAGGGCCTGCCGCTGGGGACGCGCGGTGGCATGTCGGTGGTGCATGATTTCCCGGCCGACGGCACCTACACCTTCACGCTCAATGTCGGCACCGGCCTGGGCTACATCGGCGATCTGGGGCAGGAACACAAGGTCGTGTTCCTGATCGACGGCAAGCAGGTCCTCGAACGCACCATCGGCGGACCCAAGGATCTGAAGGACGCGGACCAGAAGCAACAGGAGGCGACCAAGGAGTTTGCCGGTCGCTTCCGCGACATCCAGTTGCCGATCACGGCCGGGCCGCACCGCCTGTCGCTGGCCTTCGTGCAGCGGGCGGAGTCGGAGTCCGATGAATGGCTGGCTTCGTTCAATCCCCTGGGCGGCATCGGTGGTCTGCCGCGCATCGGTGGCATACAGATCAACGGTCCGACGAACGTCACGGGTTTGAGCGAGACGCCGAGCCGGGCGCGGATCTTCAGCTGCCACCCCACCGAGGTCAGCCAGGAGCAGCCGTGCGCGCGGCAGATTCTCACCTCCCTGGCACGCGATGCCTACCGTCGTCCGGTGACTGAGGCGGATCTCGCGGCGCCGCTGCGTTTCTTCGCCGTCGGTCGGCAGGGCAAGGACTTCGATGCGGGCATCCAGAATGCAATCGTTTCGATCCTGGCGAGTCCCAAATTCCTGTACCGGATGGAAGCGGAGCCGCAGGGCGCCACCAACCTCAAGGTGAGCACCACGCCTGCCGCCTACCACCTCAGCGATCTGGAGCTGGCTTCACGTCTATCCTTCTTCCTGTGGAGCCAGGGACCGGATCCGGAGTTGCTGAGCGTCGCGGAGAGCAACAAGCTGCATGAGCCGGCGGTGCTGGACGGCGAAGTGCGGCGCATGCTGGCGGACCCGCGCGCCAAGGCGCTGGTCACCAACTTTGCGTTCGACTGGCTGCAGGTCGACAGCATGGACAAGATCCAGGCCGACCCGAACGTATTCCCATACTTTGATGAGGACCTGCGCAGCGCCTTCCGCAAGGAGATGGAGCTGTTCGTCGGCAGCATCCTGCTGCAGGACCGCCCGGTCACGGACCTGCTCACGGCCAACTGGACCTACCTGAACGAACGGCTGGCGCTGCACTATGGCATCCGCAGTGTTCGCGGCAGCGATTTCCGGCGGGTCGAACTTAACGACTCCCATCGCTTCGGATTGCTGGGCAAGGGTGCGATTCTCATGGGCACCTCGTATGCCAACCGCACGGCCCCGGTGCTGCGCGGCGCCTGGGTGCTCGAGGTGATCACTGGCACCCCGCCACATGCGCCGCCGCCGGCCATTCCGGCGCTGAAGGAGAATGTACCCGGCGCCAAGCCGCTGACCATCCGCGAGCGCATGGAGATGCACCGCTCGCAACCCTCCTGCAATGCCTGTCACGGCATCATGGATCCCATCGGCATGTCGCTGGAGAACTTCGATGCCATGGGCAAATGGCAGAACAAGGATGCCGAGACCGGAACGCTGATCGACACCGTGGGGAAGATGGCGGACGGAACCGCGGTCAACGGACCCGATGACCTGCGCAAGGCGCTGGCCTCGCGTCCGGATCAGTTCGTGCAGACCCTGACGGTCAATCTGATGACCTATGCACTGGGGCGCACCGTGGAGTACTTCGATATGCCCGTGGTGCGCCAGATCGTGCGCAATGCGGATCACAGTGGCGATCGCTTCGCGGCCATCGTCATGGGGATAGTCGCCAGCCCCGAGTTCCAGACGCAGCAGCCGCCGCCCAGCGGTACCGGTCAGGCCGACAAAACGGCGAGCACGGCAGTGGCGCGGCCGCCCCGGCCGCCGACCTGAGGCCGGCGAGAGGAGCCCCTATGTATTTCATCACCAAGAAGCATCTGTCCCGCCGCGCCGTACTGCGCGGCGTGGGTGCGACGATCGCGCTGCCGCTGCTGGATGCCATGATTCCGGCCAGCACGGCGCTGGCGCAGACGGCCGCGGCCGCGAAGCTGCATATGGCCTATATTTACTTTCCGCACGGCGCCATCATGGATCAATGGACGCCGGCCGGGACGGGGACGGACTTCAAGCTGTCCCGCATCCTCACCCCGCTCGCCGACTATCAGAAGCAGATGCTGGTGCTCAGTAACCTGGGAAACCGGCCGGCGGAAAGCGCGGCGGTTCATGCCATCGTGCCGGGCACGTGGCTGTCGTGCGTGCATCCGCGCGAGACCCAGGATCCCTACGGCGGCGTGACCATCGACCAGATGGCGGCGCAGAAGATCGGCCAGGACACCCCGCTCCCATCGCTCGAGGTGCGCACCGAAACCAGCGGTGGCGGCGGCTCCTGTGACCGCGCCTACGGCTGCAGCTATTCGGGCACGATCGCCTTCAGCACACCCTCCACGCCGTTGCCCATGGAGAACAATCCGCGGACCCTATTCCAGCGGCTGTTCGGACGTGGCGATACCGCCGAGGAGCGCAAGGCACTCGGCGATCAGTACGACAGCCTCCTCGACATGGTGCAGAGCGATGCCGCGACCATGCGCGCGCAATTGGGTGCGCGCGACCGCGCGGTGCTCGGGGACTATCTGGACAGCGTCCGTGAGGTCGAGCGGCGCGTGCAGAAGATGGAGAAGCAGGACCTGTCGCAGCTGAAGCTGCCGGCAGTGCCCATCGGCGTCCCGGACCAGTTCCCGCAGGAACAGATGCTCATGTTCGACATGATCGCGCTGTCTTTCCAGGCCAAGCTCACCCGTATCGCGACCATGATGATGGCGGCGGAAGTGAGCAACATGACCTATAACTTCATCGGCGTTCCGGATGCCTTCCATCCGGTGTCCCATCACCAGGGGGATGCCACCAAGATCGAGAAGCTGGTGAAGATCCAGACCTTCCACTCGCAGCAGGTGGCGAAGTTCCTCAAGCGCCTGGCCGATACACCCGATGGCGAGGGCTCGCTGCTGGATCACTCGCTGATCGTGTACGGCAGCAACATGAGCAACAGCAATGCCCACAACCAGTATCCACTGCCCACCTCGGTGCTGGGCGGGGCCTGCGGCAAGCTCAAAATGGGCCAGCATCTGCAGTGCGCGGAGCACACGCCGCTCGCCAACCTGTGGCTCACCCTGCTCAACCGTTCCGGCATTCCGACCGAGAAGCTCGGCGACAGCACCGGACAGTTCGCGGAGATCTGAATCGTGAAACCGGCAATGCTCGCTGCGACTTTTCTGAGCCTGGTGGCGGCTACGGCCAGCGCCGCCCCGCTGTCCCTGGTGGATGCGTCCCAGCAGCAGGATTCGGGCCCGGCGCTGGCGCTGATCGCACACGGCGCCGACGTGAACGCAACCTCGCAGGACGGCACCACGCCCTTGATGTGGGCCGCACACGCCGGCGACTTCGCCCTGGTGCAGGCCCTGCTGAAGGCCCACGCCAAGGTCGCTGTCAGCAACGCCTACGGCGCCAACGCCATGTTGCAGGCCGCGCAGTTCGGCGACCTGCGGACCATTGAGGCCCTGCTCAAGGCCGGCGCAAATGTCGAGTCACCGAATCCTGATGGCGAGACGGCATTGATGCTGGTGGCCCGTGCCGGCAACGTCGCCGCGGCGAAACTGCTGTTGCAGCATGGCGCCAATGTGAATGCACGCGAGGATTTCCGCGGCCAGACGGCGCTCATCTGGGCGGCGGCCGAGAGCCAGCCGGAGATGGTGAAGCTGCTGATCGGCGCCCACGCGGACGTCAATGCGCGCTCGCTCCTGAACACCAACCGGCGCCAGGTCACCGGTGAGCCGCGTGCGCAGGCGCGGCCCCCGGGGGGCATGACTCCGCTCTTGTACGCCGCGCGTCAGGGGTGTCTGGGCTGTGTGAAGGCGCTGGTCGAGGGGCACGCCGATGTGAATCTCGCCGATCCGGAAGGCATCACGCCCATGCTGATTGCCACCGAGAACTTCAATTTCGATGTCGCGGCCTACCTCATCAAGCAGGGCGCGGATGTGAACCGTTGGGACTGGTGGGGCCGTACGCCGCTGTATGCCGCCGTGGACCTCAATACCTTGCCCTACGGCGGTCGCGCCGATCACATCTCCATGGATGACACCACGAGCCTGAAGCTCATCGAGCTGCTGCTGGATGCCGGCGCCAATCCCAATGCGCAACTGAAGCTCTTTCCCCCGTATCGTTCGCTGGGCGCGGATCGCGGCGGCGACTCACTGCTGACCATTGGCACGACGCCGCTGCTGCGGGCTGCCAAGGCCGGTGACGCGCCGGCCATCAAGCTGCTGCTGGCCCACCATGCCCTGGCGGATCTGGGCAACAACTCGGATGTCACGCCGCTCATGGCGGCGGCTGGCGTGGGCACCACGGGTGTGGACACCCGTGGCAAGTACAAGACCCAGGCGGAGGCCTCGGCGGCCATCACGCTTCTGGTCGCCGGCGGCGCCAATGTCAATGCCGCCGACGTCAGGGGCCTCACGGCACTGCATGGGGCGGCCCTGCTGGGCTTCGATGATGTCGTGCGAACGCTGGCGGCCAATAAAGCCAACCTGGATGCGAAGGACAAGCGTGGCAATACCCCGCTCGACATGGCGTTGGGCAAGGGTGGCGGCCTGGGTCGGGGAGGCGCGGGCGCGACGGCGCATCAGAGCACCGCGGATCTCATCAAGCAGCTGCTGGCCAACAATGCCCAGGGGGCGGGCCACCCGGCAGCGCCACCGACCGCGGCCAATACCGCCGGCCAGTAGCACTGAGCTAAGCTTCGCTGCCCGTCTTCTCAATCAACGGCGTTTCATGATGATCAAAGAATCCCGCCTGGTCTGGGACCTGCCCGTGCGTCTGTTTCATTGGCTTCTGGTGCTGTCCCTGATCGGGATGTACCTGACGGCCCAGCCCGGTTCGACGTGGATGAACTGGCACTTCCGATTGGGCTACTGCGTGATAGGCATGCTGATTTTCCGCCTTCTCTGGGGCCTGGTCGGGCCGCGGCATGCGCGCTTCGTCAACTTCATCAAAGGCCCGTCCTCGGTCCTGCAGTACCTCAAGGGCGGCATCGTGAGCGTGGGACACAATCCCCTGGGAGCCGGCGCGGTGGTGCTGATGCTGCTACTGCTGATCGTGCAGGTCTGCACCGGTCTGTTCAGCACCGATGACATCGCCTTCACCGGACCCTACAACCCTTCCGTGAGCCACGACCTGGGCGAGACCCTCACCGGCATTCACCACAAGAACTTCTATGTGATTCTCGGGGCCGTCGTGTTGCACCTGGCCGCGATCCTCTACTACACCTTCGTGAAGAAAGTACCCCTGGTGCCGGCCATGGTCCATGGCCGCAAGCCCGTCGAGCAGGTGCCGGCGCATGAGGCCATCTCAGGCAGTCAGCTGTGGAAGGCCGTGCTCGTGATCGCCGTGGCGGCGGCGTGCGTATTCTGGCTGGTGCATGCGGCACCACCGCCAGCAGCGCCGGAATACTGAGGATAAGGAAATCCGAAAAGCCAACAGAATCTGACGCCGCACCCGATGGGTCACGGCGTCAGATCCGATGCGCTGAACGCTTACTTGTCGCGGAACTGATCGTGGCAGGCGCCACAGCTCTTGCCAACGGCCTGTGCCGCCTTGCGGGTGGCTGCCTCGTCGCCGGTCTTCGCCGCCGCTTGCAGGTCCGTGGCCGCCTTGACCAGGTCACCGGCCTTGCCATCGAAATCGGACTTGTTGGTCCAGATGCCTTCACGCGCCTTGGTCGGCGTGCCAGTGAAGGTGTGCGTGTCGGCCATGAACAGCTCGGGGATCATGCCGCCGGTGACGATCAGGCGCGCACCGGCCTTCTCGGCCACCTTGGCGTCAAACGGCGCACCGCGCAGCATGCCGCCCACGGGACCGAATACGAAACCCTGCAGCTTGAAAACTGCCTGACGCGTGAGCGCAGCCGTCGCGGCCTGCTGCTCCGGAG
>DASZCK010000124.1:0-11475 GCA_035943195.1 Steroidobacteraceae bacterium | reverse complement strand
ATAGTTGTCATGCTGGTTGCTGTTGCTCATGTTCGAGCCATAGAGGAACAGCGAATGATCGAGGATGCTGCCCTCGCCTTCCTTGGTAGCGGCCAGCTTCTTCAGGAAGTCCGCGAAGCGCTCCATGTGATAACGCTCGATGACCTGCAGCCTGCGGATGCGCTCCTTGTCATTGGAGTGGTGGCTGACCGGGTGGAAGGCGTCGGGCACGCCGACGAAATTATACGTGCGGTTGGTGCCTTCGGAGACCATCACAAACGAGGCGACGCGCGTCAGATCGGCCTGATACGCCAATGCCAGCAGGTCGAACATCAACCGAACCTGCTTGTCGAAGTCCTCCAACTCACCTACGGGCGCATCCGGAACCGTGATGCCGTGCAGGTCGCGTGTTCCGGCCACGGTCACACGACGTTCAAGCTCGCGAACGGTATCAAGGTACTCGTCCAGTTTCGCCCGATCGCCCGCTCCCAGGGTGCCGTTCAGCGCCTTCGCACGGTCGTTGATCATGTCCAGGATGCTGGAGTTCTTGCGCAGCAGGGCATCGCGCTCGGCCGCGGTGTCTCCCTCGCCCATGAGCTGGATGAAGACTTTGCGCGGGTTGTACTCCATCGGCAGCGGCGAATTGGGCCCTGAATAGGAGGTCGTGGAGGCGTAGTAGCAGCCCGCGCCGCCACAGGCGGCAACCTGGATGGTGGTTTCCGAGCACAGCTCGAGGGAGGGCAGCGCGGTCTTCTGCCCCAGATGCTGGACGATCACCTGATCAAGCGTGATGCCCATGCTGGCGCCCTTCGCCGCGGTATCCGGACGCACGCAGGACAGCCAGGTCGCGGGGTTCAGTGTGTGCACCGAACCCAGGGCGGCGAGGTTCTCGAGATTGTCGAAGGTCGTGACGTAGTTCTTGTAGGGCTCGAGCGAGGCGAGCGTCTTGCCCAGCTTGAAATCAGCACCCTTGCCGGTGGACGTCCAGACGTCGACCTCCTTGCCGTACACGGTGTTGTTCATGATGGCGCCGTGCGGGATATAGAAAAACCCCGCACGAGTCTTCGGTGCCGCGGCCGTGTCGGCCAGAGCCGTGGCGGCAGGGACCATGGCGTCCAGGAAAGGCAGCCCGAGAGCAACTCCGCCACCTCGCAGAAAGGTGCGTCGGGACAGATACTTCTTGGTCAGGAAGGTCGCCATCGCCTATCACTCCTGTCGCTGCGTCGCGGCTTTGCCGCTGGTATCGATCGAGGCCACCTTCAGACCGTGGGCGTCAGGTGCTTTCCGTGATTTCACATCGGGTCCCTGGCGCCGGAAGGCATCGCTGTTGACGATACCGGTGATGAGCGCGGCAGCGGTGTAGTTGCTCGCGGCGGCATCGCGCACGACCTTGCGGACCTCGGGCATGTCGTAGTACTCAAGCTCGCGATTCAGCGCATACATCATCAGGCGCTTGGTCACGGTGGTCGGGAACAGATCCGGCTGGCGCGTCAGATAGTGCCGCAGATCCGTGGGATTGCGCAGCACCAGCCCACTGGAAAGCTCCGCGGTGGGATCGATGGTCACCTTGGTCACCGGATCGGCCGTGCGCCAACGACCGGTGAGATCGAAGTTCTCCAGCGCCAGGCCCAACGGATCGATGAGACCATGACAGGCCCGGCAGGTGGGATTGGCGCGATGCGCCTCCAGACGCTGCCGCACGGTCGTGGGCGGCTGACCCTCGTGGAAGGAGATATCGGTCACCGCATTCGGCGGCGGCGGGTGCGGCGGCGAGCCCATGAGACGGTCGAGCACGTATTCGCCGCGCAGTACCGGGGAGGTCCGATCGGCATACGAAGTGCGTAGCTGGAATGCGCCCTTGCCCAGCAGGCCCCAACGGTTCTCATCGGTCAGCGTCACCTGGCGGAACTGCGGCCCGAGCACCCCGGGGATGCCGTACTGGCGCGCGAGTGCGTCGTTGACGAAGGTGTAGTTCGCCGTCAGCAGGTCGGTGACGTTGCGGTTTTCCAAGAGCACGCTCTCCAGGAACAGCCGCGCCTCGGTCTCGAAGTTCTGGCGCATGGCGGCGTTGAATTCCCGATCCAGCGGCTCGACTTGGCTCAAAGTGCCGAAGTTCAGCCAGGAGAACGCGAAGTCCGAGACCAGTGACTCGGCACGCGGATCCTTCAGCATGCGGGCGACCTGGGCATCCAGGACCGCGGTATTGGTGAGCTGGTGCTTCTGAGCGAGCGCCAGCAGCTGGTCATCGGGGCCCTGGTTCCAGATGAAGAAGGACAGACGCGAGGCCAGCTCCAGGTCGTCCAGCTGACGAGAGTCAGCCGCATTCGCCGGCGCCGAAATCGCGCGATAGAGGAAGTCCGGGCTGGAGAGCACCGCAGTTATGAGCTCGATCACGCCCGAATCGAAGCCACCCGGATCGGTGCGTCCGGTGTCGTAGAACTTCAGCAGCGAATTCACTTCATCGTCGGTCACGGGACGACGGAACGCCTCCGTCGCCAGGTGTCGCGCAATCTTTGCAGCGCAGGGCCGTTCCTCGGTGGGCTGCTGGGGTTGGCAGACGAAGATCTTGGCGCGGCTCGCGCTCAAGGAAAGGCCGTGGGGCTGGTACGGGCCGACGACCTGAATACCGTCGCGGATGATGGGGATGCCATTGGCATGGCCCGCGCCGGTCGGGTCATTGCTCTCCGCCAAGGAGCGGTCGATGAAGGTGACCGTGACGGTGTGCGGGCCGGCGGTGACCTGCACGGGAATGTTCGAGATTTTGGCGATCAGGGTGGTGCGGCCATTGGGCCCGTCACGTTCGGCCAGCGACATATCGTCGGGACCACCCAGTTCCCGCCGCGCCACTTCCTTGTCGTCCAGCAGGTACACGACCGTGGCCCGGGTCTCCATGCCGCGCGGATAGAGGCCGGCGTCGATGCTGTCCCCGTCCAGGAAGTTGAAATGGTATTCCCCGTCGGCGGGGAATACATGCGTGAAACTCACGCCGCCGCGGGTGCCCAGGGGAAAGCCGTCGCGGTGCTGGTACTGGGTCGGGGAGCCGAATCCGGCCTGGCCGCCGCCACCTCCGCCGCCGCCATGAAACACACTTTCCATTTTCGGGACCGGCTGGCCCACCGCAATACGTGCGACGCGGCGCGCCGCCTGCAGGTACTGCTCCAGGAAGGTCGGCGAGACCGTCAGGGCACCGGCGACATTGCTGAAGCCATCCACTTCGATTTCGGTGGGCAGCACCTGCTTCGGATCGACATCCACCCCGAGCAGGCCCTTCACCGAGGCTGAGAACTCGGTGCGAGTCAGGCGCTCCAGCGGCACGTGGCCGATGCCCTTGTCCGTGGCGGAGGCATCGAGGGAAGTTTCCAGATAGTTGACGAAGGCATCCACAGCAGGCTGGCTGGGCTGCTTCTGACCGGCGGGCGGCATGAGGCGCCCGCGAAGCTTGGTGACCGCCTCCTCCCAGACCTGGGGATCATCACCAGCCTGACCGAGGTCCATGGTATCCATGGCCACGCCACCGGCCCAGTCCGTGGAATTGTGGCATTTGACGCAGTTGGTATTGATCAGGTCGTTGAACGGCTTCACCACGTCGGCAGCCGCCGGCGCCTGGGCATTGGCCATTGCCCCCAGGGTCAACCAGGCCAGGGGCAGACAGGCGCCGTAGCGCAACCACGCCTGTTTTAACAAAGCTCCGCTCATGCGCATTCCCCCAGCCCTGATCCTCGTGGTCATCCTCCTATTGTGCAGCCGCGCGCGGCGACATGCGACATACGTGAGAGCCAACTATGTTTTGACGCCATTGGGGGCGGTTGACTTTTCATCGCATCCCTGGGAGCGCGACCTTCCGGGTGGCAGGCAGAGGGTGTAACAAAATGTATCCAAGTGCTTGATTAGCATGAATTTCTATTTGTCACTGCGGGGATACTTCTGCATCTCGCCGCTGCGGCGTACGCAGATGCGCGCAATCAGGCCATCGCGCAGCTCGTAGCTCACCAGTACCCGGCCTTCCACATACTCGCCGGCCCGCAGCGGGGCCACCACGAAATCGGGCGCATCCTTAAGGGCGCTGAAGCGGGTCACGGCGTCCAACTCGATGCCGTTTACGGTCGCGCTGACGCTGTTGATCCGCAGCTTTTCGCTCACGCGCTCGAACATGGGGCGGTAGAAATCGACGATCCCCTGACGACCGTGTATGGGTGCGACCGAGCCGAGCTCGAGCCGCACGTCTTCGGTGTAAAAGCGCGGGAAGCGCTCGAATTCGCCGTGGCTGAACGCCGCCACGTAGGCGCCGAAGGCGGCCATCTGGCTGGGATGCGGGCCAAGCCGCGCAATGCGGGTCACCCCCTTGCCGGGCGGCCAGGTCATCGATTTCAGCTCCACCACCCGATCGTCCCGCAGGCGGTAGGTGACGAAGAATTTCACGGTGACCTGATCCCCCGGTCGCAGGGATCCGAAGGGAAAGTCGGACCGGACCTTGCTGGCATGGAAGTCCATGTCCACGTCGGCAAAGATCATGTCGTCGCGGCGGATCACGTTCTGGGGCCGCATGACTTCGCGCACCCCATCGTGCGCCCAGTCCAGGAAGGTCCTTAGCGCGGCCTTGCCCTGATAGTCCCGACTGCCGCCGGTGAACACCACGTCCTCGGCGAAGAACCGTTCCAGGAGCGCCGCGTCATCGCCGGTGTTGAACACGGCGATGTAGTCGTCGTAGTTGAGCATGGGCACCCCTTCGTTACAGCAGGCCGGAGGATTTGACCGCCGCGGCCGCTGACCAACTGCCGTGGTAAGCGGGCTTCAGGCGCAGCGGCAGCCGGATGTTCGCAATCGGCCCCTTGGCGATTTCGGTGGCGCCAAACAGATTGAGCTCCGTACGCATGGTCTGACCATTGGTCAGCGCCTGCACGATCCACCCATCGCCCTCGGCCGAATCGGGACTGCGCGCAATGAAGCACGGTTCCATGACGGGCGAGGTGTCCGCCGCCTGCCAATGCTCCAGACGACCGGATTGCAGGTCGACGTGGCCCAGGCTGTTGCGCGCGCCCGCAAACCCGAGCAGCCAGCCGTGTCGATAGTCACGCATCTGAAAGCGGTCATCGTTGCGCGGAAACTCGCCGATGAAGTCGCTCAAGGTGAGCACTCGCTCGAAGGGCGGAGCGCTCTCGGGGCTGGGGCTGCCATGGGTCACATCCACGGTCCAGCGCGTCAGCTTCACGTCACCCAGCCCCTTCGGATCGAACGGCTTGCCGAACTCTGGGAAAAACGGAAACAGATTGCCGGGCGAGCGGCACACGTCGATATGCACCCTGGAGCCCTCATTGAACGCATTCATGACATGACTGGTGAACTGGTTCGGAGCGGTGAACCAGCGGATGTCGCCGCCTTTGCCGAAACGCGGCAGCACTCCCAGGTAGATTTCCCGATCCGGATTCCACCCATAGTAGGTGTAGCCCGCCTTCAATCCTTGCTCGCCGGCGCCGAGGATCGGGACCACCGGGAACACGATGTAGTCACGCGTCACTCCGCAGTCGTGCTGCTCCTCGAAATACGGCGTCTGAAACCACGCCTGGTGAATCACGCGGCCACGCGGATCGACCTCGAAATACACCACATCGCGGGTGAAGTCCCCTTTGGCGCCAAAACCAAAACCCACGAGATTGCCGGTGACCGGATCGATCTTGCAGTGCGCCGAGCAGGTCGGCCCGGGCAGTGTCCCATGGAAATCCCAGCTGCCGATGGTTTCGAGAGTCAGCGGATCGAGGGCCATCGGCGGGCTATCTTCGCGCAAAGCGAGCAGCACACCGTGATGGATCAGCACACTGGTATTGGCGAGATTGCGATTCATGCCCGCGACCGCGGGATCATCGGTCCATTTGTTGCGATATCTTCCGAACAGCGCCCGGCCGGCGGCGCGCTCGGCCTTGAAACGGTCGGTCTGCACGTAGCGTGACTTCAGGTGCACGCGCCCGTCCCGGAAGCGGAACATGGACACCATGCCATCACCATTGAAGGGCACGTCCTGAGCAAAAAGCGGCGGGAACTGATGATCGGCCGCCACCCGATAGAACGCACCATCGATTTCGCGCGGAATATCGCCGTCGACCTCGAGGTCCTGCAGATCGACCTCGGCCCGGCACGGCGCATTCACACCGGCAAACATCGGAACGTCGGGAAATTTCATGGCGCGTCCGCTTTGTTGCGTTGACAACAATATGGTCCGGGCGGAGACTTGTTGTCAAATGGCCGAACGCAAATCACTGGAAGAACTGGTCGCGGTGCGCATCGTGCGCATCGCCGAGGTCGTCGCGCGACTTGCGATCCAGACCTTCGAGACGCGCTTCAGTTTGCGCAATACCGACCTGCGGCTCATGAACCTGCTCAACGGCAAGGACGGTGTCACGGTGAACGAAATCGCCAGGCGCGCCCACGTCGACAAAGCCTGGGTCAGTCGCTGTCTGCGCGAGCTTGAAAGTTCCGGCCTCGTTGCCCGCCGCGGTCACGGCCCGGATTCGCGCCTGCGGGTGGTGAGCCTCTCGGCCAAGGGTCGGGCGCTTCTGGAGCGGGTGCGGCCGCTGGCGGCGGCCCACGAGCGACAACTGCTGGCCGGCATTGACTCAGCTTCGTTCAAATTGCAGCTCGACCGCCTGCTCAGGAATGCCGATACGATGCTGGAGCGGGAGTGACCCACCGATGCCACCACGTACTTACCGGTACCGCCAGCCGCTGAATACACCTGAGGCCCGCGGCGCGCGGCCACGCCAATACTCTCGCGAGCTCACCCGCGGCATGCTCATCGAGCGCGACGTGCAGATTCCGACGCGTTTTGGCTTTGCGCTGTACGCCGACGTCTTCAGGCCTGCCGGCCAAACCAGGGCCCCGCCGCTGCTCGCCTGGACACCCTATGGCAAGCACGACCCCGCGCCACTGGCCAGGATCTACCCGGACAGCGGCGTGCAGTCCGGCTGGCTCTCCGATCTCACCATCTTCGAAGCCCCTGATCCGGTGTTCTGGGTCGCCCAGGGTTACGCCGTCATCACCATCGACATTCCCGGTGTCTGGTACGCCCAGTCGCCCGCCACCTATCTGTCCCCGGAAGAGGCCGAAGCCTTCTACGACGCCATTGAGTGGGCCGGCACGCAAGCCTGGAGCAACGGCAAGGTGGGCCTGTCGGGCGTGTCCTACCTCACCGTCATGCAGTGGCACGTGGCCGCGCTCAATCCGCCGCACCTTGCGGCGATCAATCCCTGGGAAGGCTGGTCCGACACCTACCGGGAGGTGGTTCGCCACGGAGGCATACCGGACACCGCCTTTTGGCCCTACATACAGGTGCGCTGGGGAGCCTCCGACCATCCCATCGAGGATCTGTGGGCCGAGACCGCCGAGCACCCGTTCTGCGATGAGTTCTGGGCATCGAAGGCCGCGGATCTTGAGAAGGTCCAAATTCCTGCCTGGGTCGTGGGCAGCTGGAGCGATCACGGTCTGCATACCCGTGGCACGCTCGAGGGGTTCCGGCGCATTTCCTCCCCGCAAAAGTGGCTGGAGGTTCACGGACGCAAGAAATGGGCGCACTACTACGATCCACAAAGCCGCGCGCGCCAGCTGGCCTTCTTCGATCACTTCCTCAAGGGCACGCGACCCGCTCCGGCATGGGCCGCCGTGGAGGTGGAGATCCGCGAGCGATGCGGCCATGCACGACGGCATTCCTCGAGCCAGTGGCCGCTGCCCGAGCTGTCCTATCGCAAACTGTATCTGGCGGCCGACGCAGGTTCGCTGGGCGCAGAGCGCCCGGCCGTGAGCAGTTGCTGCCGCTATGACGCCCTGGCCGAGGATGCCGCCGCCATCTTCGACCTGTGGTTCGAGGCGGACACCGACATTGTCGGACACTCCCGGCTGCACCTTTTCGTCAGCGCCGAAGCTGCCGATGATCTGGATCTGTTCGTGGCCCTGGAGAAACTCGATGTGCACGGGCAAGTGGTCGGCATGACGCACTACGCGATCTTCGAGAATGGGCCGCTGGCACTGGGGTGGCTGCGAATTTCCCATCGCAAACTCGATCCCGACCGCAGCACGCCCTATCTCCCGGTGCTGGCGCATCGCAGCGAAAGCAAGCTCGCCCCGGGCGAGATCGTGGAGGCGGACCTCGAGATACTGCCCTCGGGCACTCATTTCGACGCCGGCGAAAGCCTGCGCCTGCGGATTCAGGGACGTGATGTATTCCGTGCACCGAAGCCACTGCTCTACGCAAGGCATGAGGACACCGTAAATCGCGGCACCCATTGCATCTGGACGGGCGGGGAGACGGCGTCGTGGTTACAGGTGCCGGTACTGTCAGTACCCTGAAATCAGGGCTTCGAGCTTGCTGGGATCGACGGGCTTGGTCAGGTGATGATCGAAGCCGGCCTCGTGGGCGCGCTCCTTGTCGCCATCCTGCCCGTAGCCAGTCAGGGCTATCAACACGATGTGCGGACAGGAGGCATCCAGGCGCAGATTGCGCGCCACGTCATAGCCGCTCAAGTCGGGCATGGCGATGTCAAGCAGGGCGACATTGGGGCGAAATGAGTGGGCGACCTCGAGGGCCGCATTGCCACTGTGGGCGATGCGCACTTCGTGGCCATACAGCTCCAGCAGCAGCCCAAGAGTATCCGCCGCGTCGCGGTTGTCGTCGGCAACGAGTACGCGACGGCTGCCCACCGGCGGCGTCGTATCAGCGACCGGGGGCGCGACTGGCTCGGTCCGGGTGGTGGCAACTGGAACTTCGACGATGAACTCGCTGCCGCGTCCCTTGCCGGCGCTGTGCGCCCGAACCGTGCCGCGATGCAGCGTCACCAGGCCCTTGACCAGCGCCAGACCGATTCCGAGGCCTCCCTCGGAGCGCCCGGCCGAACCATCGACCTGAGAAAACATGGTGAAGATCTCGGAAAGCGCGCTTGGCGCGAGTCCGATGCCGTTGTCTCGGACGCTGATGCGCAGGCGACCGTCCGCAACCTCGCTCGATAGTTCGATCTGCCCGCCGGCATCGGTGTACTTCGCTGCGTTGGTAAGCAGGTTGGAGAGGATTTGTGCCAGGCGCAGGGGATCTGCATCCAGCATTTGGTCAGGGTCCGGCAGCGTCACGACCAGGTTATGACTGTTGCGGTCGATCAGCGGGCGGGCGGCCTCCACGGCCGCATCTACCACGCTTTTCAGATTCACGCGCCTGATCTTCAGTTCCATCCGGCCGCGCGTGATGCGTGCGATGTCGAGCAGATCATCCAGCAGCGCCGACATATGCCGCACCTGCCGCTGAATGACCGTGCGCGCCCACAACAGGTCCGAGGGCGGAAGATGTGGCGAGTCCAGCAGATGCGATGCCGTGCGGATCGGGGCCAGCGGATTTCTGAGCTCATGCGAGAGCACCGCCAGGAACTCATCCTTGCGCCGATCCGCATCCTTCAGCAGCGCATTGGCAGCCTCCAGCTCCGCCGTGCGTTCCTGAATTCGCTGCTCCAGCTGGGCGTTCAACTGCACGATGCCGGCCTCATAGCGCTTGCGCTCGCTCAGGTCGGTGATGATCAGGCGCAGCTCGGCGGCACCCGAGGATTCGGCGATGGTGGAGACGAGGGTCGGCACCGGTGCGGCGCCCGTTACACAGAACTCCAGCTCGAGCCGCCCGGCGCGCTCAGCCAGGAGCGCCCGTAGCCGATCACGATCCTCGGTCCTGACCCAATCCTCGAGCACGCTGCCGATTACAGATTCCAACGGCACTTGCAGCAGCTGCGCAAACCAGCCGTTGCAGTACTGGATCGTGCCATCGGCATCGAGGATTACGGCGCCATCGTGCATGCGCTCGATGAAGGTCCGATATCCATGCTCCGCCCCATCCAGGGTATAGATGCGCTGTCCATCAGAACCATTGATGACCAGAGCGTCCACGGCACCACTCTGGATTGCGGCCAGCGTCTCGCGGGCCTCGCCAAGCTCCGCACGCAGCTGCTCGATTTCGCCTGTTGCGGCCTCCAGTTGCTTTTTAAGTTCGGAGTTCATTTCCTGACTACGCTACGGACTTCTCACCTTCGTCGCCGGGCTTAATGCCCAACAGCAGCAGAATCCGGCCACGGTCGCTCAGGTCGCCGATCACCCGGCGCAGCGGCGGTGGGAGTTCCTTCACCAGGGTCGGAACCGCGACGATCTGCGCGCCCTTGGCCATGGCCGGCTGCTGATAGATGTCAATGATCTCAAGCTCGTGACGCCCGGGAAGAAACTTGTCGCACAGCTTGCGCAGATTGCCGATGGCGCGCAGCGATCGCGGCGTCATGCCACTGACGTACAGCTTCAGCACGTAACGCGCCTGCGGGTGTTCGGCCACTGCCCGTTCGAACTCTCGGGCCGAGATTCCCAGTCCAGACTCGCGTTTTGATTTGGTTGCCACTTCAGCCCTTGGGACGCAGGTCCAGGCCGACCAAAACGCGCTCGGTATTGGAAAGGTCGCCGATGATCTTCTTGATCGGTTCTGGCAATCGTCGAACCAGGGTGGGGACCGCCAGGATCTGATCGCCCCTTGCCAATTGCGGCTGCTGCACCAGATCGATGATCTCGATGTGATACTGACCCTTCAGATGCTCCTCGCAGATCTTCTGCAGGTTCTCGAATGCCGTGATCGATTTCGGGGTGCGCCCCGCGACATACAACCGCAGGTTCCAGACCGGATCGGCTGCGGGCAGCTTGCTTCTTGAAATCCTGGCCGTCATGGATCCCATCCTCATCTCGCCCTACCTCGACTGCCGGCAGCGGCAGGCTCGACAATGGCCCGACGACTGACCGCCATCGCTTGTCGCTCTACCTGTCCGGTCAACTCACGCGTGCTGCGGTCGAGAACCAGTTGATCGATGAGCTGGTCCTGCACCTTGATCTTACTTTGCAGTGCGCCGATTTGCGCTTCCAGCGCACTACGCTTGGCCGTGATCTCTGCCTGGACCCGGTTGAATTCGCGTTCGCCGGCTTGGGCCTGGGCCCGATCCTTGCTTTCCTGGATCACGCGCGCCGAGCCGGTGAGCATACCCGCAGGTCCCAGGTACACATCGAGCAGTTCGACCCCGCGACGTCCGAGTACGAATTCGCGAATCTGGTTCGAATGCGCCATGCCGCGGGACTTGAGAATGTACAGACCGCGGTTGCGCTCGCCGCCGTACTCCAGATCGCGCACCAGCAACCAGGTATCGATCAGCGAGGAGATCTCCGCTTCGCTTTGTTCGACCGGACTGTTGTTGTGACTGAGACTGATGAGATAGGCCGTGATCTGCAGGCTCTTCATGTAGTCCATCAGACGTAGCAGCATGGAGCGCACGTCGTACGCAGCGCCCTCGGTCAACATCGTCGTCACCGGATCGATGACGACGACCGCCGGCTTGAATGTCGCAATCTCGCGGTGCATTACCGAAAGATGGTGTTCGAGACCGTGGAGCGTCGGTCGCGCCGCATGAAACCGCAGCAGTCCCTTGTCCACCCACTGGCCCAGATCCATCC
>DASZCK010000123.1:0-23607 GCA_035943195.1 Steroidobacteraceae bacterium | reverse complement strand
CAGCAGACCCGTGCACAGCAGACCCGTGCACCACAGCCACAGTTGCAGGCGCGCACGGTTCACTATGAACCGACGAGCTTCCGGTGCGAATACATCGACATCAGAATACCGAAGCCTGCCAGCAGGGTCACCATCGAGGTGCCGCCGTAGCTGATCAGCGGCAATGGCACACCCACCACCGGCAGCAGACCGCTGACCATGCCGGAGTTGATGAACACGTAAACGAAGAATGTCAGCCCGAGGCTTCCGGCCAGGAGCCTGGCGTAAGTGTCCTGGGTCTGGGTGGAGAGGTAGATGGCGCGGCCCACCACGAAGGCATACAGCAGCAGCAGCACGAACAGACCCAGCATGCCGAACTCCTCGCCGATCACCGCGAAGATGAAGTCGGTGGAGCTTTCCGGCAGGTAGTCCAGCTGCGCCTGGCTGCCGTTCATCCAGCCCTTGCCGAAGACACCGCCGGAACCGATGGCAATCTGCGACTGGATGATGTGATAGCCCGCGCCCTGCGGATCGATCTGCGGGTTGATGAAGGTCAGAATGCGGTTCTGCTGGTAGTCGTGCATGTGATGCCAGCCCAGCCAGCCACCCAGCGCCGCCAGCGCCAGCAGCCCCAGCACCACCCTCACCTGCAGCCCCGCCATCATGACCACCAGCGCGCCCGCGATGGCGATCAGCGCGCCGGTGCCCAGATCCGGCTGCATCACCACCAGCCCCGTGGGAATCAGGATCAGTGCCGCCAGCAATATCAGCGACAGCGGGCTGGGTGGCAGCGGCCGCTCGTGCAGATACCAGGCGCACATCATCGGCACGGCGAGCTTCATGATTTCCGACGGTTGGAAGCGCACCAGTCCCAGATCCAGCCACCGCTGGGCGCCCTTGCCGATGACGCCCATGCCGGCGACGACGAGCAGCAACAGCACCCCAATCAAGTACAGCCACGGCGACAACCGGCGCAGGAAGTTGGGATTCACCTGCGCCAGCACCAGCATGGCAATCGTGCCCATGCCGAGGTGGCCGATCTGGCGGATGACGGTGCCGAGGCTCTGGCCCGAGGCACTGTAGAGCACCACCAGTCCGTAGGCGGCGATCAGCCCCAGGCCCACCAGCAGCGGCCCATCCAGTTTGAGCGCCAGCAGCATGCGCGCCGCGCCGGTGACTGCGCGACGTGCGCTGGGACCGTCGGTCAGTTCCTCGCGGATCATTGGCCCACTGCTGCCGGCGGCGCATCCGGCGTGGCCGGTCGCGGGATCTCGAGCAAAGCTTTGGCGGCGGCGGAGGGTTCGAACTGCGGCTTGAGCCGGCCATCAGTGCCCAGCAGGTAGGAGTCGAGCACGGTGCGGGCAATGGGCGCCGCGGTGCCGGCGCCGAAGCCGGCATTCTCGGCGAGCACTGCGATCGCGATGCGGGGCTCTTCGGCGGGCGCGAAGGCTACAAACCAGGCATCATCGCGCAAACTTTCGGCCACCGTCTTGGCGTTGTATTTCTCGTTCTGACCCACGGTGTACAACTGCGCAGTACCGGTCTTGCCGCCAGAGCTGTAAGCCGCCTTGGCGAACGCGGTGTGTCCGGTGCCGTAGATCATGGTGCCCATCATGGCCTTGATCACGGTGGTCCAGTCCTCCTGGGCTATACCCGTCACCGGTTTTTCCTCCTCCGGTGCGAAGGTGGTGATGTGACCGTCAGGTGCGCGCGTACCGATGACCAACCGCGGACGGAAGCTGCGGCCGCGCTCGCTGATCTCGCCCACGATGTGCGCTACCTGCAGTGGCGTCACCTGCAGGTAGCCTTGGCCGATTCCCATGTTGACCGTTTCACCCGGAAACCAGACCTGGTCGGCGGGGTGCTTGAAGGCGATCTTCTTCCATGCCGGCGAGGGCAGCAGGCCGGCCTTCTCGCCGCCGATGTCGATGCCGGTGAGCTGGCCATAGCCAAAGGGCGCGAGTCCCTCATCGAGCTTGTCGATACCCATTTCGTGGGCAAGCTTGTAGAAGTACACATCCGAGGAATGGGCGATGGCCGCGGTCAGGTCCAGCATGCCGCGCGGTTCATCCTTGTCGGCACGATAGATATGGGCGCTGTGCGGCAGCTCGAAGGTGCCGTTACAAAGCACTTTCTGATCGGCGGTGATGCTGTGGTCGGTGAGGGCCACCAGGCCAATCGCCGGCTTGATGGTCGAGCCGGACGGATACAGGCCGCGCAGGGCGCGGTTGAGCAGTGGACTGTCAGGATCGTTCGCGAGCGCCGTGTACTCGGCGCGCGTGATGCCGCGGGCGAATTCGGTGGGATCGAAACCCGGTTTGCTCACCAGGGCAATGACGTCACCGTTGCGCGGGTCGAGCGCCACGATCGCGCCGCGATGCGTGCCCAGAGCATCCTCCGCGACGCGCTGCACTTTCAGGTCCAGTCCCAGGACCAGAGTCTCCCCGGCAATGGGTGCTTGCGTGCGCAGTTGCGGGTGCAGGCTGCCGATCTTGTCGACCGAGCGCCCTTCCGCATTGACCAGGATCTGGCGCGAGCCATTGGTCCCATGCAGCTGCTTTTCATAGGCGGCTTCCACGCCGAGCTTGCCGATCACCGAGGTGCCGGCGTAGGCGGTGGTGTCGATGTGCTGCAGATCGGCCTCGCTGAGCGCACTGACGTAACCCAGGGCATGCACGCCCAGCGCGCCGTTAGGGTACCAGCGCATCTGTCGCGACTTGATGTCGACCCCGGGAAAATCGAAGCGATGTACCGCAAAGCGCCCGACATCCTCGTCCGTCATGCGCAGCCTTATCGGCACACTGTCGAAGCTGCGCCGCGAGAGAATGGTGCGGCGGATATCCGGTAGCTCATCGGTGGTCAGGAGGCCGATGCTGACCAGGCCCTTGAGCGTGGCATTGAGATCGGGCACTTCCTCGCGCACCAGCTCCAGCTGGTAGCCGGGCTGACCGCCGGCGAGTACCTCCCCGTTGCGGTCGAGCAGCAATCCGCGAGCCGCCGGGATCGGTTCGATACGGACGCGGTTGTACTGCGACTGCTCGGAGTAGTAGTCGAAGCGCACGACCTGCAACACCACCAGGCGCCCGGCCAGGGTCAGCAGCAGGATGGCGCCGATGGCGCTGGCCACCAGGGCGCGCTGGTCGAACAGCCGCTGCTCCTTCCAGTGATCCTTGATGCGGACGCCGCGCATGATTGCCTTACCGGTCAGCGTGTGCCGCGCACGCGATCCAGCACCGCGGACGCGACCGGCCAGATGAGCGCGCCGGTGAGAGTGTGGATCCAGCGCAGGGGGCTGGTCATGGGATGGCCGGTCCAACCATCGATGGCGAACAGGATGAACTCATAGGCGACCAGAGCGCCGAGCATGATCAGGGCCTGTTGGAAGGAGGGCTTGAGGCGAATCTTCTGGTGCTCGCGCACCACCACGTAGGTGATGGCCGTCAGCGCCAGAGCATGCTCTCCCAACACCGCCCCGCGAAACACGTCCAGCGACAGGCCGCTGAAAAAGCCCAGCCCGATGCCGCCAACCCGGGGCGCCGCGATCGACCAGTACAGCACGGTGATGACCAGGAAGGCGGGCCGCACCGCCGACAGCCACGTCGGTAGCGGCAGCACCGATAGCACCAGCGCCACCACCACCGTGAGCAGCAGCCGCCCGAAGGAATCGCGAATCCGCTCGATCATTGATGGTCCTGGCCGGCTGGCCGGCCCGCGGTCAGACGCGGCAGCGTCGGCAACGGCAGCAGTTCCAGCGGCGGCGAGGGCTGTTTCTGCAGCGCCGGATTGCCGGTCGTGCTCGATCCGTCCTTCAAGCGGGTCGGCGCCGCGGGATGCGTGTCATCGAACCACACCAGCGTGACTTCGTGCAGCGCGTTCAGGTGTGCCAGCGGTGTGGCGCGAAACTGCGCCGTCTGCGCGGCGTCATGGCGGACTTCGGCAATGCGCGCCACCGGGTAGCCCTGCGGAAAGACGCCGCCGAGCCCCGAGGTCAGCAGCAGGTCGCCGGGTTTCACGTCCGCGTTGGCCGGCAGGTCCGGCAGGATCAGGGAGTCCGGATCGCTGGTGCCGGTGGCGGTGGTGTGCACGCCCGTGCGCGCGATCTCCACGGGCACCGCGTGTTCCGGATCACTGATCAGGATGACCTCCGAGCTCCACGGTCCCACCCGGATGGTCTGGCCGAGGAGGCCGTAATTGTCCATGACGGCCTGGCCCCTGAAGACGCCGTTGTGCGCGCCGCGGTTGATCAGCAGCCGCTGTCTCAGGTTGGAGAGCTCGACATCGACGACTTCAGCCGGCATCCAGTGGTCAGCCACCGCCGGCAGGGTCTGACGCAGTCCGCGCAGTTCCGCGTTCTCGCGCGTCAGCGCGTCCAGGCGCATCAGCTTCATGGACAGATCACGATTCTGTTTCAAGAGCTCGGCGTTCTGGGTTTCCAGCGTTTCGCGGGCGATCAGGCTGTCCTGGGTCCAGTGCCAGGCCTGGGCGGGGGAGCTCACGGCCAGTTGCAGCGGATAGGCCGCCGCGCTCAGGTAGTAGCGTACCTGTACCAGGTAGCCGCCGCGCCGATCGAGGGCCATGAGCACGATGGCCAGGAGGGCATACAGGAAGAAGCTGAAGCCGGGGGCTGGTCCCCTGCCCTGTGATGCCCGGTAGTTTCCTGCGCCGTAGGCAGCCACACGCGTTATTGCTGGGGTGGCAGGCGGTTACTCGAGACCGAAGTGCCCGGGACCCATCTCGTCCATGAGCTCGAGAATCCGGCCGCCGCCGCGCGCCACGCAGGTCAGCGGGTCATCCGCAATCACGACGGGCAGGCCGGTTTCCTCGGTCAGAAGCTTGTCGATGTCGCGCAGCAGGGCGCCACCTCCGGTAATCACGATGCCGCGTTCGGCCACATCCGCGCCGAGCTCCGGCGGGGTCTGTTCCAGGGCCTGCTTGACGGCACTGACGATGGCCTGCAGGGGTTCCTGCAGCGCCTCGAGAATTTCGTTGCTGTTGAGCGTGAAGCTGCGCGGCACACCCTCGGAGAGGTTGCGGCCCTTCACCGACAGTTCGCGCACCGTCTGGCCCGGGTAGGCCGAGCCGATCTCGATCTTGATGCGCTCCGCAGTCGCCTCGCCGATGAGGATGCCGTAATTGCGGCGCACGTAATTCATGATGGCGTCGTCGAAGCGGTCGCCACCGATACGGGCCGAGTTGGCGTAGACGATGCCGTTCAGGGACAGCACCGCCACTTCCGAGGTGCCGCCGCCGATGTCCAGCACCATGGAGCCGCGCGCTTCGTGGACCGGCAGGCCGGCGCCCACTGCCGCGGCCATGGGTTCGCTGACGATGGCCACATTGCGCGCTCCGGCCCCTTCGGCGGACTCGCGGATGGCGCGACGCTCCACCTGCGTGGAGCCGAACGGCACGCATACCAGCACCCGCGGCGAGGGCTTGAGCATGCGATTGCCGTGGACCTTGTTGATGAAGTATTGCAGCATCTTCTCCGTGTAGGTGAAGTCGGCGATGACGCCATCCTTCATCGGACGCACGGCGTTGATGTGGCCGGGGGTGCGCCCCAGCATGCCCTTGGCTTCGGTGCCGACGGCGACAATGATCTTGCCGCCACGCGTCGGTTCGTCCTGAACGGCGACGACCGAGGGTTCGTTGAGTACGATCCCCTTGTCGCGCACGTAGATCAGGGTGTTGGCAGTACCCAGATCGATCGACAGATCACTGGAAAAGTAACCGCGAATACGTTTGAACATGAAAAAAAACCGGCATTTGAAGCAAGCGGGAGGAGCCTCCCGGAAGTGGCGCGTACCATAGCAACCGATGCGACATTGAGCAAGGCGAGGTGTATCATTTCGCGCCCATTTTCCCGCAGTTTTGTGAACTCCAACCAAGGTCCCACATGAAGCCCGAGCAGATCTCCGCGATTGCCCACCTGGCGCGCCTGTCCATGGATGAGGCCGAGATTCCGCGCTACCAGCAAAGCCTGGCGAGCATTCTGTCGTTCGTGAGCGACTTGGAGCGGGCCCAGACTCAGAATGTCCAGCCCATGGCGCATCCGCTGCCGGGGCTGGTGCAGCGCATGCGGCCCGACTTGGCCACCGAGACCGATGCGCACGAGCGTTACCAGGCCAACGCCCCGCAGGTGGCCGCGTCCTTGTATCTGGTGCCGAAGGTCATCGAGTGAGTCTGCATACCAAATCGCTGGCGCAGCTGGCGGCGGGCCTGCGTGCCCGGGAATTCTCCAGCGTCGAACTGACGCGGACGCTGCTGGAGCGCATCGAGGCGCACCAGGAGCAGCTCAACGCCCTGATCACGGTGACGGCCCCCTCGGCCATGCAGGCCGCGGCGGTGGCCGATGGCGTGCTGGCGCGCGGCGGCGGCGGACCGCTCACGGGTATCCCACTGGTTCACAAGGATATCTTCTGTACCGAGGGGGTCCGGACCACCTGCGCCTCGCGCATGCTGGACAACTTCGTCGCCCCCTACGATGCGACCGTTGTGGCGAAGCTCAAGGCCGAAGGCATGATCATGTTGGGCAAGACCAACATGGATGAGTTCGCCATGGGCTCCTCCAACGAGACCAGCTTCTATGGACCGGTGCGCAACCCCTGGAATCCACAGCTGGTTCCGGGCGGATCCTCGGGCGGGTCGGCGGCCGTGGTGGCCGCGCGCCTGGCGCCATTCGCCACTGCCACCGACACCGGCGGCTCCATTCGCCAGCCGGCGGCGCTGTGTGGTGTGACGGGCTTCAAGCCCACCTACGGGCGCGTCTCACGCTACGGGATGATCGCCTTTGCCTCGAGCCTCGATCAGGGTGGCACGCTCACTGCCTCGGCGGCCGATGCCGCCCTGGTGTTGCGGGCGATGGCGGGTTTTGATCCGCGCGATTCCACCAGCGTCGATCGGGCCGTGCCCGACTACGTGGCCGCTTTGGAGCTGCCGCTTGCGGGCATGAAGATCGGGCTGCTCAAGGAGTTCTTTGAAAAAGGTCTCGACCCCGACAACGAGCGTTGCGTACGCGATGCCCTCGCGGTCTACGAGAAACTTGGTGCGACGCTGGTCGAGGTGAGTCTGCCGAACCTGGGCCTGTCGGTTCCCGCTTACTACGTGGTCGCGCCGGCCGAGTGTTCCTCGAACCTCGCGCGCTTCGATGGCGTGCGCTTCGGACATCGCGCAAAGGAGCCGAAGGATCTCATGGACCTGTACAAGCGCTCGCGGGGCGAGGGCTTCGGCGCCGAGGTCAAGCGCCGTATCATGACCGGCACCTACGTGCTCTCGGCCGGCTACTACGACGCCTACTATCTGAAGGCGCAGAAAGTGCGACGCCTCATTGCCAACGAGTTCGACCAGGCCTTCGCGCAGGTCGACGTGGTCATGGGCCCGACGACGCCGACACCGGCCTTCGAGCTGGGATCGAAGACCTCGGATCCGATCACCATGTACCTGAACGACATCTACACCATCGGCGCGAATCTGGCGGGGCTGCCGGCGATGTCCATTCCCTGTGGGTTCGTGCAGAACCTGCCGGTGGGACTGCAGCTCATCGGGCGGCACTTTGCCGAAGAGCGCCTGCTCAGCGCCGCCCATGCTTATCAGCGAGAAACCGATTGGCACACCCGTGTCCCTGCTGGCTATGAATAACGAAACCTGGGAAACCGTCATCGGGCTGGAGATCCACGCCCAGCTGGCGACGAACTCCAAAATCTTCTCCGCCTCGCCGACCGCCTACGGCGCACCGCCCAACGCGCAGGCGAATCTCGTCGACCTGGGATATCCGGGGGTGCTGCCGGTTCTGAATCAGGCGGCCGTGGCGATGGCGGTGAAGTTCGGCCTCGCCATCGCCGCGGACATCACGCCGCTGTCGGTATTCGCGCGCAAGAACTACTTCTACCCGGACCTGCCCAAGGGCTACCAGATCAGCCAGTACGAGCTGCCGATCGTGGCCAAGGGGCACATGGACATCGTGCTGGAGGACGGCGCCACCAAGCGCATCGGCATCACCCGCGCGCACCTCGAAGAGGATGCGGGCAAGTCCATGCACGAGGGCTTGGGTGCATTTTCCGGCATCGACCTGAATCGCGCCGGGACGCCGTTGATCGAAATCGTCTCCGAACCGGACATGCGTTCGGCCAAGGAGGCGGTGGCGTACATGAAGAAGATCCACAGCCTGGTGCGCTACCTGGAGATCTGCGACGGCAACATGCAGGAAGGTTCGTTCCGCTGTGACGCCAATGTGTCGGTGCGACGCCGGGGCGCCGACAAGCTCGGCACGCGCGCCGAGATCAAGAACATCAACTCCTTCCGCTTCGTGGAGAAGGCGATCCATTACGAGGTGGCGCGTCAGATCGAAATCCTCGAGTCCGGCGGCAAGGTGCTGCAGGAGACGCGGCTGTACGACCCGGACAAGGGCGAGACTCGCTCCATGCGTTCGAAGGAAGAGGCCAATGACTACCGCTACTTCCCTGACCCCGACCTGCTCCCTGTCGCGGTCGATGCCGCACTGATCGCCGGCATCCGTGCCACGCTGCCGGAGCTGCCGGATGAGAAGGCGGCACGTTTCACCACCGCCTTCAACCTGTCACCCTACGATGCCGGCGTACTCACGGCCAGCCGCGAGCTGGGTGACTATTTCGAAGCGGTGGTGAAGCAGATACCCCAGGATCCGAAACTCGCCGCCAACTGGGTGATGGGCGAGCTGGCCGCGGCGCTGAACCGCGATGGCATCGACATCGGTGCGAGCAAGCTCAGTCCGGCACGGATCGCGGGCCTGCTGCAGCGTATTGCCGATGGCACCATCTCCGGCAAGATCGCCAAGGAGGTCTTCGAGGCCATGTGGGCGAGTGGCACCGACGCCGACTCGGTCATAGCCGAGAAGGGCCTGAAGCAGATCTCGGATCCGGCCGCCATCGAGAAGGCCATCGATGAGGTCATGGCGAAGAGCCCCGGCCAGCTGGCAGACTATCGGGCCGGCAAGGACAAGCTGTTCGGCTACTTCGTCGGCCAGGTCATGAAGGCCACCGGCGGCAAGGCCAACCCCGGGCAGTTGAACGAACTGCTCAAGAAGAAGCTTGCGGGCTGAGAATCTGTCCCCACAGTGAGCCTCATGACTACCGAATTTCAGGCACTTGAACAGGTGCAACGCTTCATTCTCGAGGGCCGGCCGGTGCGCGGGCACTGGGTGGGAATCGGCCAGGGCTGGCGGGACCTGCGCCAGTTCCGCGAGTATTCACCGCCGGTTCAGGAGCTACTGGGCCAGGCCGTGTGTGCCTCGCTGTTGCTCGCGGCCACCCTCAAATTCAAGGGCACCTTGACGCTGCAGCTGCAGGGCAACGGCGCAGTGGGCCTGCTGGTGGCGCAGTGCACGCACGACTTTCGCTACCGGGCCCTGGCCCGGGCCCAGGGCGATGGCGCGGCGACCTCGCTCACCCCCGAAGTATTCCGCTGGCTGGTGGGTGATGAGGGTCGCCTGACGGTGACCATCGAGGCCGAGGAACGCGAGTTACGCTACCAGGGCGTGGTGCCGTTGGCCGGTCATTCCCTGGCCGTGTGTCTGGAGCAGTACTTCACCTCCTCGGAGCAGCTACCGACCCGGGTGCGCCTGGCCGCCGATGCCAACAGTGCGGCGGGCCTCTTGGTGCAGCGTCTGCCGGGGGTGGGCGGGAACGCCGCGGAAGCTGCCGACGATGAGGCCGGCAGCGCCTGGGAAAACGCGCAGGCCAGCCTCGAGGCGGTGACCGCGAGTGATCTGCTGCACTTCACGGGCGAGGAGCTGCTGTTGCAGGACTTCCGTCAGCACGACGTGCGGGTGTTCGCCGGTGTACCGGTGAGGTTCGAATGTCGCTGCGACACGCAGCGCGTGGACAACATGCTGCGGGGCCTGGGCCAGCAGGAAGTGCGCGAGGTGCTGCGCGAGCAGGGTGCGGTCACGGTGACCTGCGACTTCTGCAATCGTCCCTACCAGTACGATGCGGCTGCGGTGGACACCTTGTTCGCAACCGCGGATCCGCAGGCGGGTCAGGAAGCCGACAAGGGCCGCGACTCAGGGCAGGCGCTGCACTGAGCGGGACAGTACCTGCATGATGTAGGCCGCCGCGACGGCGGCGCCATCTACCGCCTGCACCTGGCGCGCGAGATCCCGGGCCGCAGTGGCGTAGGCGGGCGTGTTCAGCAGCGGACGCAGCTGCTGCGCCAGGCGCGCCGCGGTCACGCGCCGGAAGGGCAGGGTGCGGGCCACTCCGAGCCGCACCGCGCGTGCCGCGTTGTCCGGCTGATCGAACCAAACGGGCGTGATGAGCTGGGGCCGGCCGGCGCGCAGCGCCTGTGAGAGGGTACCGATCCCCGCCTGGTGCACGATGACGCAGGCATGCGGGAAAACCTGCGAATACGGCAGGTAGCCGAATTCGCAGGCCCAGTCAGGCAGGTTCGGCAGGCTGCCGCTGCCGGTGATCAGGATCGCCCGGCGGCCCAATTGGCGGGCGGCCTCGAGCGCTTGGACCCAGAACTCCCCGCCCAGCCACACCGCGGAAGAGCCGAGCGCGAACACCAGCGGTGGCGCGCCCGCGGCCAGAAAATCCTGCAGCCGCTTAAGATCGCGTGCATCGGGGGCGGCGCCGTCAAACAGCGGCGTGCCGCACAGCCGCGTATTGGGCGGCCAGTCCGGCTGCGGGCGCATCAGTGGCGCATCGAACAGCGCCAGCGTCCCCAGTGCCGAGAACTGGCCTTCGAAAATCATGACCTTGGTGCTCACGGGCAAGCCGAGCTCGCGACGGTAATCGTGCAGGGGTCGTTCCCAACGGCGCACGGCGAGGCGCACGAATCGCAGCAGCGGGCGGTAAATCCAGGGGCCCAGGCGGCGCGCGATCTGCAGCGAATTGATCGGCGCCATGGCCGGAGGGTCTTCACGTGACAGGAAACTCGCCGGCGCGAGGATGCTGGAGAGCCAGGGCTTGCCCTGCTCCGCGGCGACCACCTGCAGCATGTAGGTGAGCGGATGGCCGATCAGCAGCTCGCAGTCCCGGGCGGCCACACGCAGCTGCTGATGCGATTCGCGCAGGTGGGGCATGATCAGACCCTTGACCAGTACCGCGCTGCCGCGTAACGGATCGGCGACGCGTCGCGCCAGCTCCTGCGGCGTGCCGAGCGCCGCAAGGCTTGGCGCAACCGGCGCGAACTCCAGGCCTGCGGCTTCCACCTGCGAGCGGTAGTCGCTGCAGGTGGCGATGCGCGCGTTGATACCCTGGGCCGTGAGTGCCCGGCCCACGGCGATGTACGGATGCAGATCACCGAGGGAGCCGAAGGTGGCCAGCAGCACCCGAGCCATCAGCGCAGGTTTCGCAGATAGGTGTTCTCACCCAGAGCACGCATCTGGGTGAGTATCCACTCACGGCGGCTGGCGACGTAGGCGGAAGGTCGGTCCGCATGCAGCCGCAGGGGATTGGGCAGTACGGCGGCCAGTTGCGCAGCCTCGGTGCGCGTCAGGGCCGACGCGTGTTTATGAAAATAGGTCTGCGCCGCGGCCTCGACGCCGAAGACGTCGGGACCGAACTGCGCGCTGTTCAGGTAGACCTCCAGGATCCTGGTCTTGGGCCAGCACAGTTCCAGCAGCAGGGTGAACCAGGCTTCGAGCGCCTTGCGCAGATAACTGTGGCCGCCCCAGAGGAACAGATTCTTGGCGGTCTGCTGGGAGATGGTGCTGGCGCCGCGTGAGCGGATCCCGTCCTCCTGCTCGCGCAGCGCATCCTGGATGGAGTCGAGGTCGAAGCCGTGATGGAAGGGAAACTTCTGATCCTCGGAGGCGATGACGGCCAGCTGCATGGGGGGCGCGATGTGCGCGCGGTCGACCCAGGCGTGACGCAGGTGGAAAGTGAAATCGCCGCGCGCCAGGGCGTCAACGCGCATCTCCAGCATGAAAGCGCTGGTGGCCGGTGGCCACCAGCGCATCACCACAACCGCCGCACCACTCAGGACCGCGCCGATCAGCAGCAGGGCCACGATCCAGCGCAGCAGCTTGCTGAAAAGACGGCGAATGGCTTGCGATCCTGTGCGCCAGCCCTTCAGCTGGCCGCGACTTCGCGCGCGGCAATGATCAGCACATCCTCCACGGGTACATCATCATGGCCGCGACGCCGGCCGGTCTTCACCCCGGCAATCTGATCGATCACGTCCATGCCGTCGACGACTTTGGCAAATACCGCGTAGCCGTAGGACCCGGGGCTGTGGTCCAGGAAGTCGTTGTCCTTCAGATTGATGAAGAACTGGGAGGTGGCGCTGTTGATGTCGTTGGTGCGCGCCATCGACAGCGAACCGCGCTCATTCTTCAGGCCGTTGGTGGCCTCGTTCTTGATGGGGGCGTGATTGGATTTCTGGCTCATGTCGGGCGTGAGGCCGCCGCCCTGGATCATGAAGCCGGGAATCACGCGATGGAAAATGAGGCCGTCAAAGAATTCCTCGCGTACGTAGCGTTCGAAATTCTCGACCGTGACCGGCGCTTCCTTGGGAAGAAGCTCGATGGTGAAGTCGCCGAGTGTGGTCTGGAATCGGATCATGAAGAGCTTCCTTAGTAACTGCGGGTGGCACGATCTAGCGCCATTGGCCTTCGGTCACGCGCTCGTGGCCGCCGAGATCGCGGTGCGAGCGTACGCCGACGAAGCCGCGCGCGACAAGTTCACGCGCCACCGCGCCGGCCTGCGTGGTGCCATGCTCCAGCGCCAGCCAGCCGCCGGTGTGCAGGTGGTGCGGCGCCGCCTGGACGATGGTGCGAAGGTCCGCCAGGGCATCCTCACCGGGAGTCAGCGCCTGGCGCGGCTCATCCTTGAGCGCCAGCAGCGCCGGGTCGCGGGCGTCCACATAAGGCGGATTGCTGACCACCAGGTCAAAGCGGCGTTCAGGGAGCCCCGCAAACCAGGTGCCGGCGTGGAAGCTGACGTTGGCGAGGCGCAGGCGTCGGGCATTGTCCCGGGCGACCGCCAGGGCCGCCGGCGAGGCGTCGGTTGCCAGTAGCTCCCAGCCAGGCCGCTCGGCCGCCAGCGCCAGGGCAATGGCTCCGGAGCCGGTGCCCAGATCCAGCGCGCGTGCCTGCGGCGCCGGCACCAGCAGCAGGGCGCGCTCCACCAGCAGCTCGGTCTCCGGCCGTGGCACGAGTACTTCACGGTTCACGCGCAGTTCCAAGGTCCAGAACTCGCGAACCCCGGTGATATAGGCCAGCGGCTCGCCCTGGGCGCGGCGCTCGATCAGCGCCAGGTAGCGCGCCTCATCCGCGCTCGTTCGGGGCTCCTCGGGGTGGGATTTCAGCCGCACGCGGGTGCAACCCAGCGCGAATGCCAGCAGCAGCCCGGCATCGAGGCTGGGCCGTTCCAGGACCGGCGCCAGCAGCGCTGTGCCACGTGCCAGTAAATCCGAAGTCGTGAGCTGCACGGTCATCCTTTAGTATTGGCGGATGCCACAGATCCTTTATCCCCCCGCCCGGGCGCAAACCGTGCGCGAAGTGCTCAAGACCGGCGGCCAGATCTTCCGTCTGTCACTCAGCGCAACCTTGCCGTACGGCATCCTCTTCGCCCTGTGTGGCCAGCTCGCCAATCTGCGCAACCTCAGCCTCGAGCTTCCGTTGCCGACCTTCGAGAGCGTAGACCCTGCCTGGTGGGCGTGGTGGGTGGCCGGCACCCTGCTCGCGTTGCTGGTGTTCGGCGCCCTGATACTGCGGCAGAAGGCGCTGGCCGCCGGGGAGCGTACCAGCGCTGCGGCGGAAATGCGCCAGGCCGGGGCGCTCTGGTCACGACTGATCGTGTGTGTGGCACTGTCCCTGGGGGCGGTCCTTCTGGCCCTGGTGCCGGCGTTCGCCGTGCTGTCGCTGACGGGCCTGAGTCCCACGCAGACCAACCTGGCCTCCGTCAAGGTCGGCATGCTGCTGTTGCTGATCCCGGCATCACTCCCCGGGGCCTGGGTGTCGCTGGGACTGATGTTCGCGCCGACGGCGCTGATGCTGAAGAAGCTCGGACCGGTCGAGGCAATGGGTTTCAGTTTCGGGGTATTGCGCGGCAACTGGTGGCGAGCCTCGCTGCTGTCCGCAGCGGTGGCCGGCATCCTCGTGCTGGTGCTGGTGCTGGTGGCGACGCTGGTCGGTGCCATC
This sequence comes from Steroidobacteraceae bacterium, assembly GCA_035943195.1. Classification (GTDB taxonomy): domain Bacteria; phylum Pseudomonadota; class Gammaproteobacteria; order Steroidobacterales; family Steroidobacteraceae; genus DAIDKA01. Next base: position 9,509 of record DASZCK010000123.1, on the reverse strand, counting down.
ATGGCGATGTCCGGCATCACGGACCTGAAGCTGGCGGCGCCGATGGCCCTGCCGCTGAGCATCGTGTGCGATGCGCTGATCGTGCCGTGGGGTAGCGCGCAGCTGCTGGCGATGATGGGTGATCTCATGGTGCGTCAGGCGGAAGCGCGTCGTGCCGGCACGGACGACAGCAACGGCACCAGCACCGGACCCAATGCCTAAAGTGATGCACGCATGAAACTGCTGCTGATCGAGGATGACCTGGAGGCCGCCAGATTCCTGCACAAGGGCCTGAAGGAAAGTGGCTACGAGGTGGCCCTGGCCAGTGACGGCCGCGACGGTCTCAGGCAGGCGCAGGAGCAGACCTTTGACCTTTTGATCACCGACCGCATGCTGCCGCATCTGGATGGCCTGGCAGTGGTGCGCGCGCTGCGCGAGCAGGGAGTGCGGACGCCGGTGCTGGTCTTAAGCGCCCTGGGCACCGTCGATGACCGGGTGCTGGGGCTCAAGGCCGGTGGCGATGATTATCTGACCAAGCCGTTCGCGTTCTCGGAACTGCTGGCGCGGGTCGAGGCACTGCTTCGGCGCAGCGCCGCCGAAAAGAATGTGCCGCAGACGCGGCTGCGCGTGGCGGATCTGGAGATGGATCTGCTCGGCCGTTCGGTCACGCGGGCCACCAAGGACATCCAGCTCACGGCGCGCGAGTTCAAGCTGCTCGAGTTCCTGATGCGTCACGCCGACCAGGTGGTCACGCGCACCATGTTGCTGGAGGGGGTGTGGGACCTGCAGTTCGACCCGCAGACCAACCTCATCGACGTGCACATGAGCCGGCTGCGCCAGGCGGTGGACAAGGGCTTTGCGCGGCCGCTCATCCACACCGTGCGCGGCGCAGGTTACGTCATCCGCGATGAAGATAAGTCCGCTTAGGACTTCCGCGGCACGCCTGGCGCTGGGCTACGGCGCCATTTTCACCCTGGGCGTGGGTGCACTGCTGGGCACGGTGTACTTCCTGACCATGAAGGTCATCAACAACGATGCCGATGCGGTGATCTCCGCGGAGCTCGAGGGCCTGACGGATGCCTACCATCGCGCGGGCCTCCCTGGCCTCGCCGATGAGCTCAGCTTCCGGGGTGACAGCTGGAGCGGCACTGGCGCCGTGTACCTGCTGGTGGATCCCAATCTGGTGAAGGAAGGCGGCAATCTCCAGAAGTGGCCCTTCGAAGACATCCCCGACGGCCAGTGGACACAGTTCAGCATCGAGGCGCAGGTCAACGGCGCGCCCGTGACCCACCCGGTGCGCGCCAGCATCTCGTTGTTGCCGGACAATCATCGGCTCCTGGTGGGCATCGATGTGATTCAGCAGCGGCGCTTCGCCAATACCTTCCGCTACGCGATGCTGTGGGGCATCGGGCTCACGGCGCTGGGCGGTGCGGTGGCCGGATACTTCCTCAGCCGCCGGCTCAGCCGCCGGGTGCAGAGCGTGGCGGAAACCTGCGATGCCATCGTCGGTGGTGACCTGAATCGGCGTCTGTCGATGGACGGTTCGCAGGATGAGTTCGACGCCTTGGCGCAGGCGGTCAACAACATGGTGGACCGGCTGGCCGAGAACACGCAGTTGCTGCGCGCCACCTTCGATAGTGCCGCGCATGACCTGCGTGGGCCGCTGTACCGGCTGCGCGGTCGACTGGAGGACGCCGGTCGCATGCCCACCACCGACGCGCCGGTGCGCGCCGGCATTGATGCGGCGCTGACGGAATTGGACCGCGTGCAGCGCACGCTGGCCACGCTGCTGCAGATCGCGCAGGCCGAGTCGGGCTCGGTTGCGGCCCATCACGTCCGTGTCGATCTCGCCGAGCTCATCACCGATATCGGCGAACTGTATGAGCCGGCGGCGCGCGAAAAGCACCTGACGCTGCGCGTGACGGCCACGGGCAACTGTGCCGTGAATGGCAATCGCCAGCTGCTGGCGCAGGCGGTGGCGAACCTGGTGGAGAACTCCCTCAAATACATTGCGCCGGGCGGCCACATCGACATCCGGACGCAGCACGACACGCAGCTGGTGTGGCTGGAGGTCCTCGATGACGGCCCCGGCATCGCGCCGGATGATCGCGCCGGTGCGCTCCAGCCCTTCGTGCGGCTGCCGCAGGCGCAGTCGAAGGATGGCAGCGGCCTGGGCCTGAGTCTGGTGGCGGCGATCGCGCGGCTGCACCACGCGCAGCTGCTGATGGAAGACAATCAGCCCGGGCTACGGGTTCGGCTTGGGTTCGCTGCCGGCGCGTGAGCCAGCGCGCCGGTGGTGCGCGGCCATGCAGCCTTTGATGAATGTTTCACGAGCGCTGGCCTGCAGCTTGCGGGCATCGGCCGTGGCATTGCAGGCGCGCATGCGTTGCTGCACGTTCTTTGAAACGGGCGTCGCGGGTACTGCCACCAGCGGGGGTGTCGCGGTGACCGGATGGGCGGCATCCGCAGCCTGGGCCAGCGGCTCTGCGAGTGCGAGGCCGACCAGGGCCGCGAGCAGCAGGTGTGGCAGAAGCCTCTGACAGGATGTCCCCGCGCCACGTTTGATCATGGCCGAACAATAGCGAACCTGGCAGTTCGAGCGCCCTGCGGGCGTATTAAGAATGCGTAACTCGCAGGCTCACTGCAGCGCCGCCAGTTCCTCGGCCTGGTGCTCCTGCTGCAGGGCGCCGATGAGCTCGTCCAGGTTGCCGTCCATGACGTCGGCCAGCTTGTACAAGGTCAAATTGATACGGTGATCGGTGACCCTGCCTTGCGGGAAGTTGTAGGTGCGGATGCGCTCCGAGCGGTCGCCGCTGCCGACCTGCAGCTTGCGGGTCTGAGCACGCTCGCTGTGCTGCTTCTCCTGTTCGGCGGCGAGTAGCCGTGCCTTCAGCAAGGACATCGCCTTGGAACGGTTCTTGTGCTGCGAGCGTTCCTCCTGGCACTCCACCACCAATCCACTGGGAATATGGGTGATGCGGATGGCCGAGTCGGTTTTGTTCACATGCTGCCCGCCGGCGCCGGAGGAGCGGTAGGTGTCGATGCGCAGATCGGCCGGATTGATATCGATCTTCTCCACTTCGTCGATTTCGGGAAGGATGGCCACGGTGCACGCGGACGTATGGATGCGTCCCTGCGCTTCGGTCGCCGGCACGCGTTGCACGCGATGCGTGCCGGACTCGAAGCGGAACTGAAAGAAGGCGTTGTGTCCGGCGATGCGGCAGATCACTTCCTTGTAACCACCGTGCTCGCCGGCACTCTCGCTGATGATCTCGGTGCTGAAGCCGCGGTTTTGCGCGTAGCGCATGTACATTCTCAGAAGGTCGCCGGCAAAAATCGCGGCCTCGTCACCGCCGGTGCCGGCGCGGACCTCCAGAAAAATGTTCTTTTCATCGCGCGGATCGCGCGGTATCAGCAGGCTGCGCAAGTGCGCCTCGGAGCTCTCCAGGGCGCCGCCCACGCGCTGCAGTTCCTCCGTTGCCATCTCGCGCATGGAAGGATCCGGGTCCGTTGCCATCTGGCGCGCGGTGGCAAGTTCACTCTCCAGGCCGCGATAGGCTGCGAACTGCTCGGTCAGGGGCTGGAGGCGCGAATACTCCATGGACAGTTCGCGAAACTGCTGCGAGCCGCCGTCGGTGGCAGGGTCAGCGAGCAGGCCGCCGACTTCCTCGAAGCGGTCGACCATTTTCTCAAGGCGCTGGCGTATCGAATCCTTCATGGGTTACAAGGCGTTACAGATCCAGCCCGAACACGGGCGCGGCATTCTCATGTAAGGCTGCTGCAGGTGACAAGGCGTGTATGCGGCGCTCCACACAGATATAGTGGCCATATGGGTGCGACACGAACCTGGTTGAACCTGTCGGCCGGCGTCATGGCGACGCTGGTCCTGGCAGCATGCCACAGCGGCCCGTCGGCAGGCGTAAGCGCGGCGGCGGACCCGCCGGCCGCGGCTGACCCCGCGGCCCAGCCCGGGTTGCGCCCGGTCGCCGCGACCGGGCTGCCGGCCGCCGAGCCCAATTCAGGGGTACCGACGGATCCGGCCCAGGCCAGCGTGGCCGGGGAACTGGCCCTGCAGCGCGGTGATTGCCGGGTCGCGGGGGATGACTTCGCGGCGGCCTCATTCGGAGCCACCGCGCAGATGGCGGGCCACGCCACGCAGGTGGCCTTGGATTGCGAGAATATTCCCGCCGCCTGGACGGCCGCCCAGAACTGGATGAAGGCGGCGCCCAAGGATGCGCAGGCGGCACTGGTCTACGCCCTGGTCGCCCTGAAGCTCTATCACGTCGCCGAGGCGCGCGCGGCCATTACTCTGGCGCTGGCCGCTGACACCAAGGCGGCAGACCGGGATCTCATCGGTTCGATGCAGGTGCTGGCCGAACAGTCCGACGCCACCGCGGCCTTCGCGGCCCTCGATCCGGTGGTGGATGCCCCGCAGCGTTCGGCCGCGGTGCTGACGGCGCTGGCAGACCTGGCGATTCAGGCCTATGACTTCAAACGTGCCGAACACCTGGTCGAGGAGGCGCTGCAGCGCGACCCGAAATCCATCGATGCCCTGCGCCTCAGGGCGCGGATCGAGGTGCTGCGCGGCGACGCCAGCCTCGCCCTGTCCACGGCGCGCGAGGTCACGCGCCTGGATGCGACCGACGGCACCTTCGAAGTGGCCGAGGTACTCCAGGATCTGGGTCGCACCGACGAGGCACGAAAGGAACTCGAGAGACTGCGGGGCAGCGGCGACGTCAACACTCAGGAAGTCGACCGCCGCCTGGCGCTGCTGGCCTTCGACAACGGCGATCTCGAGCAGGCACAGAAGCGCTTCACCGAGCTGATGCGCAGTGGCGAGGCGGGCGATGGCGCCATGTTCTACCTGGCCCAGATCGCTGAGAGCCAAGGTGACAAGGATGCGGCGCTCGCCATCTATCGACGACTGATTGATTCCTCGATGGGGGCCCAGGCGCGCGTCGCGGCCGCCGGCCTGCTGCTGGATGCGAACAAGCGTGCCGAGGCCTTCGCGCTGGTCGATGATCTCGCGAACCATGACACCCACAGCACCCTGGACATGGTGGTGCAGAAGGCGCATCTGCTGGCGGACCATGGCGACACCGATGGGGCGCTGGTGCTGCTGTCAGCGGCTTCGCAGTCCTATCCGCATCATCCGACGCTCGAATACGAGCGCGCCACGATGCTGGAGCGTGCCGGCCAGACCCGCGACTCGCTGCAGGCCTTCGAAGGCTTGCTGGCGGAGCGGCCCGAGGATCCCACGGTGCTCAACGCGCTCGGCTATACGCTGGCCGATCACCGCGAACAGCTGCCGCGCGCCGAAAAGCTGATCAGACAGGCGCTGCAGGCGACCCCTGACAGTCCGGCGGCACTGGACAGCCTGGGCTGGGTGCGGTTGCGGCGGGGGGATTCGCGCGAGGCGGCGGGCATTCTCGAGCACGCCTACACCGTCGGGCAGGATCCGGACATTGCAGCCCACTGGGTCGAGGCCCTGTGGCTGAGCGGTTCGCAGTCACAGGCCCGCAAAGTGCTGAGCGACGCGCTGGCCCGCCATCCGGAATCGGCCGCGCTCGAGGCCACCCGGCACCGCCTGGTGCCAGGCTCCGGACACCCCTGATATGCGGGCTCGCAGGCCCGTGGCCGCCGACGCGCGGCCGCTTCGTCTTGTTTCATGGCTGGCGCTGGTGCTATGGCTGGCCGGTTGCCAGACCGCACCCAAGCCGGTAGCGCCATCGGCTGCGCCAGCCGCCGTGATTGCCGGGTGGCCGGCGCGGCGCGCGCAGCTGCAGGCACGCAGCCAATTCACCGCACAGGGACGCATTGGTGTGGTGGCGGGAAACGATGGCTTCAACGGCCGACTGCGCTGGATCCAGGAGGGCACCCGCAGCTCGATCAGCCTGGACGGGCCGCTGGGAGTGGGGGGCGTGCGCATCGTCAACGACGCCGGGACACTCACCCTCACCACCCCTTCGGGGGAGGCGCTCGACAGTCAGGCCGCCCACGACGAACTGGTACGGCGCATGGGATTTGAGCCGCCGCTGAACAGTCTGCGCTTCTGGCTGCAGGGGGTCCCGGATCCGGCGAGTCCCGGTAGCGAAATGGCCAACGAACAGGGGTATCTGGGCTCCCTGGTTCAGGCAGATTGGACGGTGACTTTCAGTGCCTACATGCAAACCGCCGACGGGCCCCTGCCGCAGAAACTGACCGTCACGCGAGGCAACGTGCGGGTGCGGCTGATTCTCGACAGCTGGCATGCACCATGAGCGCCGTCACGACCTGGCCGGCGCCCGCCAAGCTCAATCTCTTCCTGCATGTCACGGGTCGGCGCGGTGATGGCTACCACGACCTGCAGACCGTCTTTCAGCTCATCGACCTGGCCGATGACATCCGCATCCAGGTGCGACCGGATGGCCTGATTGAGCGCCAGACCGGGCCCGAAGGGGTGCCGGCCGAGGCCGATCTGGTGGTGCGTGCGGCACGGGCGCTGCAGGCGGCGAGCGCTTCCCCTTTAGGCGCGACTCTGAGCGTCACCAAGCGCATCCCCATGGGAGGAGGCCTCGGCGGCGGCAGCTCCGATGCGGCCACGGTGCTGGTGGCACTGAACAGATTGTGGAATTGTGGCCTGAATGAGGACGAATTGGCTGCCATCGGCGTCGATCTTGGCTCCGACGTGCCGGTTTTCGTTCGCGGCCGGTCGGCCTGGGCGGAGGGCCGCGGCGAACGCCTGGTGTCGTTGGACCTGCCCGATCGCGACTTCGTCGTGCTGCATCCGCGAGTCCACGTGCCGACGGCGGCCCTGTTCCAGGCACCTGAATTGACACGAAATTCACCCCCCATCACAATAGCCGGCTTTTTACAGTCGGGCGGGCGGAATGATTTCGAACCGGTGGTGCGAGCACGCTACCCGGAAGTCGCGCAGGCGCTGGACTGGCTGGGGCACTTTGCACCGGCGCGGCTGACGGGCACGGGGTCGTGCATATTCGCACCCTGCGCAAGCCGGAATGAGGCACAAGACATCGTGACCAGGGTGCCTGCGCAGTGGCGCGGCATGACGGCCCGCGGAATGAATGTCTCGCCACTACTGGCATTGCGGGTCTGAGCCGACGATGAGTGATTGGGGTTTATATGGTGGGGTGTCGCCAAGTGGTAAGGCAGCGGGTTTTGATCCCGCCATCCGGAGGTTCGAATCCTTCCACCCCAGCCAATTTTAAGTAATAAAACAAAGAGTTGACGTTCATTGGATTTTTTCCGAATCCCCTGGGACCCCCTGTTGCTGTCTCCAGGCTGTCACCAGGAAATTCAGCAACGAAATTCAGATCCGATTAATCATGGTTAGATCGCCATAAGTGCTTGAATCTGGAGCGAAAAATCGGGCCAGAAACAGGCGCAGAGGGACGTGGTCAGCGCGATGAATGACGGGATTGGCACCCGTTGAACGGCTCGAAAACTAGCTGAGTGCTTCGCTATTCGTGAATAGCTAATCTTCCCGATCAGTCTATTGCAACGTTATAGATAATTCGAATATTTGTTCGATTATTTCGTTTGTGAGGAGTAGTCTATCAAGCGGGGAGGATGCGAATGACTGCTGTACTTGCCCTGGGCCCAGAACCTGTTCAGCCGACGGCTGAGGTCTCCGCGCTTGCGGCTGACGCAAGTCGCCGTCTCTTTCGCGTAATCGGAGCGGATGCCAAGGAGACGTGTGTTGTTCGATTCGAAAGTGCACCCGAGGAGCCTGTGGTGCTCCCGGCCGCGGCCGTTCGTCTCCTTGGTGCCCTCCTGACGGAGCTCGCCAAGGGAAACGCAGTCACGCTGATGCCGCACCATGCGGAGCTGACAACGCAAGAGGCAGCTGATCTTCTTAATGTTTCGCGGCCGTTCCTCGTCAATCTCCTCGAGAGTGGCCAATTGCCTCATCACAAGGTCGGTACGCATCGACGGGTGAGGTTTGCCGATCTCATGGCGTACAAGCGACGACGTGATGCGGAGAGTGAGGTGGCACTGCGGGAACTCGCCTCACTCTCGCAAGATATGAAGCTCTATTGATCATCCCGGACGACGCACATTTAGAGGAAGTGGGGTGGCGAGTTTTACCGTCATATATGACGCCTGCCTGCTCTATCCTCCATCGGTACGCGATCTTGTCGTCGAACTCGCGCGCACCGGGTTGTTTCGTGCCAAGTGGACCGCTCGCATCAATGCCGAGTGGATCAACGCGGCTATGCGGCATCGTCCTGAACTTGACCGTACACGACTAGAACGAGCCGCTGCTCTCATGAACAGCGCTATTCCGGACTCTCTGGTAAGCGGGTTTGAGCAGCTTGAATCTGGGCTTGCCGAGTTACCGGACCCCGACGACCGCCACGTACTGGCCGCGGCGATTCATTGCGGTGCTCAAGAGATCGTCACGTTCAATCTGCGAGACTTTCCTGAAACCATGCTGCAACCGTATGGCATCCGAGCCATCCATCCAGACGCCTCTGTTGAACACGTGTTTGATCTCAATCTTGAAGCAGCCTCCGAGGCAGTCCGGAGAATCCGCCGTCGCTTGATCAATCCGCTAGTCTCGGCACAGGAGATGATTGCGGGCTATGAGCGTAACGGGCTCGCGGTCAGCGCCTCAATTCTTCGAGCAAGAGTCAACTCGCTGTGAGCGAGACCGAACGACGGATCAAAGCCTAAGCGGTCCAGGCGCTGCTACCTCGTCGGCTTATCGACGCTTCCTAATGCCTATCTTCCATAATCCATTATGTTCATATAGTTAACCCTGGGCGGGGGGCCATCAATTTGACGTCCTCGATCGGAAGCCGTTGTAATTATCCGCGGAGGCCCAGCATGCCCGCCCCGGGGGGAGCCACCGACAGGTAAGCTTTTGTGACGTAGAAATCAAAATCGCGCCAAATGAGCAGTGGTGTTGGCGCATAGATCACTGTGCCCACGGAGCGGATTGGAACTTCATGGAAGCTGAGATTCGAGAGCGTACTTACGCTTATATCCATGCCAGGCACCACCACCCGGCGTGGCAACTCCTAGCTGCACGCCGCGCGCCGCTGATCCTGAGTTGTCTGCAGACTCTCTTCGAGCAGAGCCAGGACGGCGTCGGCTTCGACGACGCGCTCCGTGCCCTCGCGGAAATGCTTGCCGACCGTGGAAACGCTGGGGAGTTCGAGATCGGCGACGAGGACTTTGCCGCGCAGGCGCGCAAAGAGCTGAGAAGCTGGATCAAGCTTTCACTGGTCGTCGAGCGGGAAGGGCGCGTGTACGCGACCGATGCCTTCGAGGAGGCGTTGCGCTTCGTGACCGCACTCGGCGGGCGGATCATGACCTCGACAGCGTCACGCCTTTCGGTGGTACAACGAGAGATCGAAGGTCTCGAATCGAGCCTCAATCCCGACCCCCGGAGCCGCACCGTCCACCTGCGGCAAAAGCTCGCCGAGCTGGAGCGCGAATTGGCGGCCGTTGAGCGGGGCGATTTCGTCGTGCTGCAGGGACCCGAGGCCACGGAGCGTATCCGTGAGGTCTACGCGCTGACGACC
>DASZCK010000122.1:0-22710 GCA_035943195.1 Steroidobacteraceae bacterium | reverse complement strand
GCACAAAGGCCGCGCGTGGGCGCGGCCCTCTGCGGGTTCAGCCGTGGTGGAAGGTGTTGAGCTTGTTGCCGTCGAGGTCGCGGAAGTAGGCCGCGTAGAAGCCACCACCGCGATCTCCCGGAGGGCCTTCGTCCGTGCCGCCGAGGCTCATCGCGAGCTTGTAGATCCGATCCACCTGCGCGGTGTCCTTGGCCGGCAGCGCCGCCATCACTCCGTTGCCGACCGTCGCCGTCTTACCGTCGGCCGGCTTGATCAGAAACAGCATGGCCGAGTTGGGCACCCCGCCCCAGGCGATGAATTTCTCCGATTCCATGGTGCGCTTGGCGCCCAGTTCCTTCGCCAGCGCGTCATAGAACGCGGCGGACTTATTGAGGTCATTGGTACCGAGTGTGACGTATCCGAGCATGGGCAATTCCCCTTAATCGTAGAGCGGTGAAAAACGGTAGCACCACGACAGGACTCCGACAAGCAGTAGAATCACCACATGAATTTGCCCTCGCCTAGACAGGTCGCGCAGCGTACGCAGCGCTCGTTGCTTTCGGCCGCACAGTGGCGCGCCCGGCTAATTGTCTGGATCGGCGGCGCCGCCGTGGGCGGTATGGCGGTCGCGTTCGCGCAGTGCGCCGACCTCGCCCTCGCTGGCCTGCACCGCATGACTCATGTCGTGTACTGGTTGCCGTACGTGCTGGCGCCGGTTGGTTTTGCCACTTTGAGTTTTCTCACCCGCCGCTATTTCGCGGGGGCCGAGGGTAGCGGTATCCCACAGACGATATTTGCGCTGACACCCGACGCCGGCGCGGCCGGTGACCGCCTGCTGCGGGTGCGGGTGGGCATCGGCCGAATGGTTCTGGCGGTGGCTGGCCTCCTGTGCGGCGGTTCAATCGGTCGCGAAGGCCCGACCGTGCATGTGGGCGCCATCATCACCCGCTACCTGGGCCGATTCATGCCCCATGGAGGCACACAGGCGCAGCAGCGGGCTATGATTCTCGCGGGGGGCGCGGCCGGGGTTGCGGCGGCCTTCAACACGCCACTGGCCGGAATCGTGTTCGCCATCGAGGAACTGTCGCGCTCCTTCGAGGAACGCGCCAGCGGTACGGTACTGACGGCGGTCATCATTGCCGGCGTCATGGCCATCGCATTGATCGGGGACTACACCTACTTCGGTCAGCCCGGCGTGGTGGCGGTTCCGAGCGTGCTCGCGGCAACCACGCTGTGCGTCGCCATCGCTGGCGGGTTGGCGGGGGGACTTTTCAGTCGCATCGCTCTCATCGGAGTCATGCACCTTCCGACCACACTCGGGCGCATCCGGCGCAACCGCCCCGAGATATTTGCCTTTCTGTGCGGACTCGCGGTGGCCGCAATCGCCGCGGGCAGCCACGGGTTGACCTATGGCACGGGCTACAATGAAGCGCGCAGCATCCTCGAGGCAGGTGCGCATCTGCCCTGGTATTACGCGCCGGCGCGCGCCATGGCGACGCTGGCGGCGTTTTTCAGCGGCGTTCCGGCCGGCATTCTGTCACCGTCCCTGTCGGTGGGTGCGGGCCTGGGCCAGACGCTGGCAGACCTCATGCACGAGCCGAGCGCGGTGCCATTTGCCATTCTTGGCATGTGCGGTTACCTGGCCGGCGTCACGCAGGCACCGTTGACATCGCTGGTCATCGTGATGGAAATGACAACCCAGCACGCCATGGTGCTGCCGCTGATGATCACCGCGGCTATCGGTGCTGCCGTCTCGAAACTGCTCACGCCGCCGTTGTACCAGACCTTGGCGCAACGCTATGCGACGCCGCGCGAGCAGGATGAGCGGTAGTTATTTGCCGCGAATGTCTGCGGCGGCCTTGCGCAGAATTTCGGCGACACGCAACTGTTCATCGCGCGTGGCATCGCCCTTGGCCGACAGTGCCAGTTTGAGGTCGTAGCGCGCCACCTGCAGTTCCGGCGCGGTGTCATCCGGGCGCGGATCGCCCGCCTCGGCCGGGTCGGCTGAGGATTCAGGCCGCATGGCGCGACGGAACCTCTGCATGCGCCGCCCGATCTGCTGCAACTGTGCCAGCAGGGTGTCGACGGCAGCGCGGTTGTCGGCGAGGTATTTGAGGCCCGCCTCGGTGGCGCGATAGAGCTTGCGGGTGCCTTCGGGTTCGACGCTGGCGTGGCCGATCTCTTCGAGATAGGTCAGGGCGGGGTACACCATGCCGGGGCTGGGCGAGTAGTAACCGGTCGAGCGTTCCTCGAGCGCCTTGATGAGTTCGTAGCCGTGGCTGGGCTTCTCGGCCAGCAGGGCCAAGAGCAGCAGCTGCAGGTCGGTTGAGCCCAACTTGCGGCCCGGGCCGAAGCCGTGACGACCGCCGCGGCCCCCTGGACCGAACTCTTCGCCGAAGTGATCGCCGAAGCCGAAGAAGCCGCCGTGGGGGCCGTGATGGCGTCCCGCCAAGTGCTCTCGCAGGTGCTCCATGGAATGGTGGCCGTGATGGCCAGGGTTTCTGTGATGGAAAAAGCGCATCTTGACTCCTTTGAGTCAGTCTTAAGTCGCATTGTGCGATCTAATTAAGATATATCTTAGATATATCCACACTGCGAGTCAAGTAGCCAGATCTTGCTTGGGCTAATGTCTCGCCATGCCCTCCGATGCCGACTACATGCGCCAGGCCATGACCCTGGCGGCGCAGGCTCAGCAGCGCGCCGAGGTGCCGGTGGGCGCGCTACTGGTGCTGGGGGAGCGCGTGATTGCCCGCGGCAGCAATTGCCCCATTGCCACGCACGACCCCACTGCACATGCGGAGATCGAGGCGCTGCGAGCCGGGGGCAAGGCCTTGGACAGCTATCGTCTGAGTGATACCACCCTGTATGTGACCCTGGAGCCGTGCGCCATGTGTGCGGCGGCCATCGTGCATGCACGGGTGCGGCGCGTGGTGTTCGGTGCCTGGGACCCGCGCGCGGGCGCCGCGGGCAGCGTCGTCGATATCTTCCGGCTACCCGGACTTAATCACCGCGTTGATGTGTTCGGCGGAGTCCTGAGCGAGGAGTGCAGCGCGCAGCTGCAGGAGTTTTTCGAGCTGCGCCGCTGAACTTGCTCAGGCCGCCGGCCGCGCAACCCAGGTGGCGTCTGGATTGACGCTGGCGGGCTGCAGCTTGGTGACATTGCCCTGCTGCCATTCCAGAAGTTTGAGGAAGCGCTGGATGTGATCGACGAATTGCGCCGGCTCCGCGCCGCGCGCGAACCCATGCTTGAGACGGTCGTACCAGGTCTCATCGGCCAGCAGCGGCAGCTGCTCGCGAACATCCTGCCAGGAGTCCGGATTCTTGCCCCGCATCTGCGCCAGGCGCCGTGCGTCTTCGAGGTGTCCGTAGCCCACGTTGTACGCGGCGATCGCGAGCCAAGTGCGGTCCGGCTCGGGAACATGCGCCGGCACCTTGGCGCGCACTTCTTGGAAATATCTGGCGCCGGCGAGGATGCTCTCACGCGCATCCGAGCGGTCCTCGACACCCAGTGAATCGGCCGTATTCGAAGTCAGCATCATGACGCCGGAGGCGCCGGTGGGTGATTCCGCCTCCGGGTCCCATTTGGACTCCTGGTAGCCGATCGCCGCCAGCAGCCGCCAATCGACACCGGTCTGCTCCGAGGCTTCTTCGAACAAGGCGCGGTACTGGGGCAGCAGCGCGTCGAGGTCATGATGAAACTGGCGCGTATCCTCATACGGCAGAACCCGCCGATCCTGCGGCGGTGCCATCAGCAGCGAAGCCAGCACGCCCGACTGGCGCGCGGCGGCGACGAAGCTGTTCACCGCTGCGTAAAGGTCCGGGTCGGTGTGCCGCACAATCCACTGCACCGGGCGGGTCTCCGGCAGCGGGAACGCCGGGACCACATCGGGGTAGAGATGGCGCGCATAGGCGTATTCGTTGGCGTCCACCACGGCAAAGTCAGCCACACCGTTCTGGATGTCCTGCATTGGACTCACTGCGTGGGGCGAGATAGCCGTCCAGGCCAGCTTGGGGAACAGCCGGATCTTCAGCCGCCGCAGCATCGCCTCCTGGGAACTGCCGGCCCTGACGAGCAGGGGCAGCGAACCCAGATCCGCGGCGCTCGGCTCATCCTCGCCCCGACGGTACACCACCAGCTGCGGAACCTGATCGTAAACCGCGGCGCCGTCACCCACCCCGCGCCAGCTGGCATCGGCAGTCAGCTGCGCGGCGGCAATATCGGCGCGGCCGGCCGCGAGCTCGGCGCGCATCAAGGCGACGCTGGCAACCGGGTAGATGTACAGGTCGAATCCCTGCTCGCGCGCGAACTCCTGCGCCAGTCGGAATTCCAGGCCTGCGGTACCACCGGTCCCCTTGGTATAGGTGGTCGGACCCTCCAGGGTCACCACCCGCAACTCGCCCTTGCCGCGCACGGGGTTCACCGAACGCGGCGGCGGCGAATAGCTGCTGGCCACCAGGACCATCATGGCCACGGCGGCCATGACACAGCGGGTTACCTGCCTGCCCTTATAGAACCGATAAAACGACTCCATGGTCGACATTCGACTCATGGGTACCTCACTTCAAGCCTTCAGGTTGGGCTAGAATACCAGCCGCGGACCCCGCGCAGGTTCACGGCGCTACAGAATCCAGATGGATTATGTCTAATGGATTTCAGCGAAACAAGTGATTGTTTTTAAAACAAAATCTGTGCGGATCATCGCAGCCGGGAGAGGTACCGAAGTGGTCACAACGGCGCCGACTCGAAATCGGATGGTCGGGTAATTCCGGCACGTGGGTTCGAATCCCACCCTCTCCGCCAATTTCTCTAGTTCTACCGCTCGTACTCGTCGAACCCGTCCCGGACGGCCTCGGGACTATCCATGTGGAAGCCGGTGCTGAAGTAGGGTCGGGTGCCATAAGTCACATTGGTGAATACAGCCTCCACCTGGCTGATCCCTTCGCGGTCGATCGAAAAGGTCTCATGGGCCTGCAGGGTCGAGGGGCCCGTCTCGGTCACGGTCACCGTTTTGCCGTTCTTCAGCTGGTAGCTGCGGATCGGGGCATCGTTCTCATGGTCGAAATAGACACTGGTCATGACGACCTGGTGCTCCACGTCCACCGCCATGACACGCCGGCTGCGGATGCGGTTGTCGTTGCGGTGATAGCCGGTGGCGAGATCCTCGGCGCAGCTCATATTGATGCCGCCGCGTTCCCGTCCCGGGGCGACCGCCACATTGGACGTGGGACGCCCGTTCTCCAGGCGCTGACAGTGGGATGAAAACCGGGGTGGTTTGTCCCCGGCGTTGTTCTCGATTCCGGTGAAGTACGTGTTGACGATCTTCATCAGCTCCTCGCGCGAGCGACGCTGGGCAGGCGGTACGATCTGGGTGTATTCCGGACGCGGCTTCTCACCCAGATAGTCCGTCGGGTTGGGAGTGGCCGTCGCCGGTCCGATGCGGCCGCGCTCCGACGTCACGATGGTTTCGATTTCGGTGAGCTGACGGTTGTAGACCCTCAGGCGGGTGCTGACGATCACCGGATCGCCGTTCTGGTACATGCGGGCATAGAAGCCGACCGTGCCCCATTCCGGATCCGCAATGTACAGGCGATAGTTACGCACCCCGGACGCGTTTTTCCAGAACCCGTCCGGTATCGGCAGCGGCACGCTGTTTTCGGAGTACCGCACACCCTTGGCGAGTGCGACCTTGCCGGGATCATGCGCGAGCAGCGCTGCGATGAACTGCTCCGCCAGACCCTGCAGGCAGGCACGATCACAATCGCCACTGCCCACATTGGCCGGAAGCGGGGCTGCCTGGGCTCGTACCGGCATTGCGTACAGGGTCCAGGCACCGACCATCAGCACCGCGGTGGCGCTTGCCAGGCCATGCTTCAGGGACATTCTCATGATGGACTCTCCCTCTTGATTCAACGCACCGAGCTTCAGGGCAACGCGAATACCCACACCGCTGAGCCGCGATTCGGCGGGCTGCGCAGCTCCGGCACCAGGGGCTGGAAGCTGCGCGCATGAAAGCCGCCTTCGCCCACCACCAGCGCGAGGTACTGCTTGCCAGCGACCGCGAAGCTGATGGGACTGGAGCTGGATATGTCGTTGAGGCGCGCGTGCCACAGTTCCCGGCCGTTCGCGCTGTCATAGACATGCAGCACGCGATCGTAGGTTGCCGCCAGCGTCACGCCGCCGGCGGTCGTCAGTACGCCGGATGACATGGGCGCATGCTGACGCACCATCCACAACGGTTTGCGGGTGGCCAGATCGAGCGCTTCGAGGCGTCCGTAGTTGCCGTCACTGTCCGGGCGGGGGCGGATGCCCCAGTTGACGCCGGAGGACAGCGCGCTCACGGCACCACCACCGGGAACCGGATACAGATCCATGCAGCTCTCATTGAGCGGCACCACCAGCACGCCAGTGCCTTGATTCCAAGAGGCCGGCAGATAGTTCTTGGCGCCGGCGCCGTGCGGGCAAACCAGCTTTACCTTGCCATCCGGGTACAAAGCCGTGTTCGGCACCTTGCGGCCCGTGATGGGATCGATCGACTTGGCCACGTTCTGCAGGCCAAGGTCGATGGAGAACAGATACTGTCCGCTGCGTGCATCGAGCGCGTCATAGATGGCACTCTTGCCCGCCGTGATCACCACGCGGCGCTGTACGCCTTGGACCTTGAGGTTCACCAGCTGCCGCTCGAAGGCCCAGTCCAGGTCCCACTGATCGTTGGCGAAGTGCTGGTAGTGCCACACCAGCCGGCCGCTGTGCGGATCAATGGCCAGCGTCGAGTCGGTGTAGAGCGCCTCATTGCTGATGCCTGCCTGCTTCTTCAGTGGCAGCAGCGGCCCGGTGTCGTAGGTGTTGCCGGTGCCGAAGTAGGCAAGCCCGGTGTCCGGGTCGTAGCTACCGGGCGTCCAGAGGGAGGCGCCGCTGCGGTCGGCAAAGGGGATGCCATTCCAGCTGTCCCCGCCAGGCTCGCCGGGCTTGGCGATGGTGCCAAGGCGCCACAGCTCCCGGCCGCTCCTGGCATCCAGGCCGACCACCTGTGGACCGCCGAAGCGGGCACTGACCCCCGTGCCGGTGGTGCCGACCATCACGATGCCCTCGGCCACCAGCGGGCCGCCGCTCAAGCCCTCGTGACGCTTGAAGTCACCGATCTTCCGGTCCCACACCAAGGCGCCGGTGCGCGCGTTGAGGGCGACCACATGAACGTCAGAGGTACCGAAATAAAGCAGGTCACCCCACAGCGCCAGTCCGCGCTTGACGAATGGCGCCGCACCCTGTTCAAGACTGTAACTGTATTGCCAGAGCAGCTCGCCGGTCTGCGCATTGAGTGCCTGCACCACCTCGCCGTAGCTGAGCACGAACATCGTGCCGTCACGCACCAACGGCACCGCCTCGGCCGAGCCCGACGGCAGCGTCCAACTCCAGCTCAGTCGCAGACTGCCGGCATTGGCCGCAGTGACCTGGGTCAGGGGGCTGAAGCCATGCGCGTTCCAGCCTCTGCGCCAGGTCAACCAATCCTGCGGTGGCGGATCCGCCAGATCGCTCTTGCCGACCGGACTGAAGTGGTCCAGGGGATTGGGCAACAGCACCGGCTTCTGCGGCGTATACGGCGAGTAGTCCATGATGCTGAACCCGCCTCCGGGAACCCTCATGCGCGCCAGTTCCGTCGGATCGCTGGGCAGCGGCAGGGTACCGGCCACAATCGCATTTTCCTGCAGCATGTAGGCAACGAGGTCCGCGTAGGTTGCGGCATCCAGTGACCCGGGCTTGGCGCTGGGCATGGTGGTGCGGGTCACCTCGTACAGATCGCGCACACTGCGGCCACCGTACTTGCGCATGAATTCCGGTCCCTTGAGCGGCTTGCCGAGCGGGCCATCGCTCAGGTGCGGACCGTGGCACATGACGCAGTTGGCCAGGTAGGCCACCCGGCCGGCCTCGCTTTGCAGGTGCGAGTAGGACAGGGCACGCTCCTGGGCCCGAAGGCCGGCGCTACTGGCGCCCAGCAGCCCCAGGCACAACAGCGCCCATTGCCGGGTCCCGGTCGATTTTGCAAGTGTTCTCATCGGGTCGCGATTGTACGTGCAGTGGCGGCTTTTCGGTTCGGTGGTAGCATGGCGGCATGCTCGAAGATGCCGTGACCCGGCTGGCCCCAGCGCCCGCAAACGCCCCCAATGCCTTCGACCTGCGACGCGTCGGCGCGCACCCTGATTTTTGGTATCCGCTGGCCTGGGGGAATGAACTCAAGAAGGGCAAGACCCTGGGGCGACAATTTGCCGGCGAGCCCATCGTGCTGTACCGCGGTGAGAACGGGCAGGCCTACGCCCTCGAGGACCGCTGTGCCCATCGGCAGGTGCCCCTGCACCTGGGGGTGGTGTGCAAGAACCAGCTCAAGTGCCACTACCACGGCTGGTCCTACAGCGGTTCCGGCCAGTGCGTGGATGTTCCCTACCTCGGCAAGGAGCGTCTGCCCAACGGCGTGCGCAGCTATCCGGTCCACGAAGTCGACAACCTCATTTTCGTATTCCCGGGTGACCCGGCGCTGGCGGATGCCCGCAGGCCCACCGCCCTCGGGGCCTTTGCCAACAAGGCCTACAAGACCCGGCAGCTGAACCGTGAAGTGGCCTGCCACTACACATTCATGCACGAGAACCTGTTCGACATGAACCATCAGTTCATGCATCGCAAACAGATGGGCTCCATCACCGCCCAGTGTCTGGGACGGGATCACGGCGAGAACTGGGCGCAGGTCGAGTACAGCTTCAGCCGCGCCGGCGGCGGCAAGTCCGCCGGTGAACGCGTCATCGTCGAGCTGACCCGCAATCGTCGCACCCAGAAAAAGGGCGACTTCTCCGACCACATGCGCATCCGCACCGACTATCCCTACCAGAGTCTGCGGGTGTGGCTGGGCCGTAACGTCGACTACGATACGGCAGCTCCGGTTCTGTCAGTGTGGTTGGGTTACACGCCGTTGGATGCGCAACAGCGCACCAATCGCACCTTTGGCTACCTGTCGGTGAAAAAGCCGCCCGTGCCCGGGGTGATCCACGCCGTGTGGCCCTTCGTCACGCACTTCACGGAGAACATCTTCCGCGAAGACAAGGAGATCGTGGAGTTCGAGCAGCGCGCCTACGATGCGCAGGGCTCGGACTGGAACAACGAGGTGTTCCCGCCGATCCGTGACCTGCGCACCGTGCTCGCCCGCTGCGGTAAGCCGCAAAGCTGAGCGCTGCGTCAGCCGGGCTCGCGCAGGCTGTAGCCGCAGCCGCGGATGGTGTGGATGAGATGCACCTCGAAGCCGCGGTCGATCTTGGCGCGCAAGCGGCTGATGTGGCTCTCCACCACATTGGTGCGCGGATCAAAGTGACAATCCCAGACATTCTTCAGCAAGGTCGTGCGGTCCAGGACCTTGCCAACGTTGCGCACCAGGAACTCCAGCAGGCGAAACTCCCGCGGCTGTAGCGCCAGCTGCCGCGCACCGCGCGTCACGCGCCGTGTCAGTAGATCGATTTCGACGTCGGCGATCTTCAGCAGGGTCGGTAGCGGTTCATCAGGCACGGCCGGCATTATATGCTGAACGCATATTGATCGCGCAAACGGCCGCGGGTCGCGGCCACGCGCAGTGGCAGCGGTTACTTGGGGGGTTGTCGCAGGTTCTCGTCGTAGGCGGCCGCGAAGGCTTCCAGGAATACCCGCGGCAGTTGCCCATCACCGGTGGCGGCGATGGTGCGGTAGAAGTCGCAGTACAGTTCCCAGTTGCGGGTGCCGCGGTCGTGGCGTCCGAAGCGCGATTCCAGCTCGGCCGGATCCAGGCGCGCGACGAAGTCCACGAAAGCGGCGCGCAAGGCATCGATGGTCGCGCGGTCATGCGTCTTGGCGCGATCGATCACCTCGCGCAGCCACTGCACGGCGTCCAGGCGCCGGCTCTCGTGCTGGCTCAGGATCTGTACCAACAGGTCCTCGACACCGGCGCGTGCCAGTGATGGACGCGGATCATCCTCATCCACCGGGGAGTCGATCTGCAGAGGCCGCAGCATTTCGCCGCGGACGCGTTCCAGGTCCTTCAGGCCGACCAGAGTCTCGCGGATCAATTGTCCGGCCAGGTGCAACAACCGAACCTGCAGTTCGGGGGCAAAGTGATCGGCTGCGACGCCGGCTCCCTTGCAGAACGCCGCCAGGCCGCTGTTCGCATCGACGAGCACGGGTGGTCCCGCAGCCGTGCGCCGCTCCTGGGCGCGCGTCGCCGCCCGCGCCAGACGCTCGATGCGCCGCGCGATGGCGCGACGCTCGGTCTCGCTCTCCGCGAGCGCTGCACTCAGATCCGTCGGCGCGGACACCGGACCGGTGGCGCTGACCGGCGCCGGGTAGGCGCGGGCCACTGCCGGCTGCTGTGGTGGCACTGGCTGGCCATAGGCATTCACTGCCAGCGGATGACTGAATTCCTCCGCATCCGCGAGCAGCAGATCGTCCAGGTCCAGCGAAGCGCCCAGATCGGTCTGGGCTGCCCCGCCAATGGCCGCCAACACCTCGACGCTCTGCGCCGTGGTTTGCACCGGAACACTGCTGGTCGCCGCGAGCGTGAAGCCACCGGAGAAGTCCGTCGCAGCGCTGCCGGGCGCGTCATTGCGCCCGTGGGCGTCGCCGGCACTTGACCGGCCTTCCACCATGACTACGACCTGATACTCGCCGAAGCGGATGATGTCCCCGTTCTGCAGTACGTGGGCGCCACGCTTGCCCACGGGGCGCCCTTCATCGTTGATGTAGACGCCGTTGGTACTGGTGTCCTCGAGGATGTAGAGGCCCTCGCGGTAGTGAATCCGCGCGTGATGGGCGGACACGAAGCGCTGCGGGTCCGGCAGCACCCAATCGTTGTCCGCCGAACGGCCGATATTGCCGCCCACGGTGTCGAACACCACGGAACTGCGGTCTCCGAGCAGCCTGCGGTGATCACTTATAATGCGAAGTTGCAGCGCCACCGGCGCCCCCGTTAGGACAAATACTCCCAGCCGGCCGCAATCGGTCGGTGGGTGGACATATAATCGCGCCCCAAAGTATCAAGTTCACCCCCCGGGACCCATGGCAGCCAGTCACATTTTCAAAGTCCTGTTTCTGAACCAAGGCAAGGTTTACGAGGTTTATGCCAAAAAGGTCACTCATGGCAGCCTTTTTGGCTTCATCGAGGTGGAGGACATCGTCTTCGGGGAGCGTTCGAGCGTGGTCGTCGATCCCAACGAAGAACGCATCAAAACCGAGTTTGAGGGCGTAAAACGCAGCTTCCTGCCCATGCACTCGATACTGCGCATTGACGAGGTCAAGAAGCAGGGTACGGCCAAGATCACGGCGCTGGAGGGGGGCAATGTGACCGCGTTTCCCATGCCCGTATATTCGGCTCCGGCGGGCGACCCGCCGTCGCGCAAGTAGGCTGCCACGCTGATGCTCGAGCTCCAGGGCCGACCCGCCCTTTCAGCCTTCCGCATCGCCAAGTTGAGTTCCCGCCTGCGGGCCGCGGAGCCGCGGATCCAGGCGGTGAGCTCGCTTTATGTCCACTTCATTGACCTTGCCGCGCCACTCACCGCCGAACAGCAAGGGCTGCTGGCGACACTGCTGACGTATGGTCCGGCAGCGCAGCCGCGGTCCGCGAAGGGCGCTTCGCACACCCAGTCGCTGCTGGTCGTGCCCCGGGCGGGCACCATCTCGCCCTGGTCCAGCAAGGCCACAGACATCGCGCAGGTCTGCGGCCTGAGCGCCGTGCGCCGCATCGAACGCGGTATCCGGTACGAGCTGGCAGTGTCGCAGCGGCTCGATGACACGGCGCTGAAGGAGCTGGCAGCGGGCCTGTTCGATCGCATGACCGAAATGGTCGTGGGCAGCGGCGCGGAGGCCGAGCAGCTGTTCGCCCACCATACCCCCAAGCCTGTACGCAAGGTCGCGCTCGCGGCGGGGCGCCCGGCGCTGGAAGCGGCCAACGCGCAATTGGGACTGGCGCTTGCACCCGATGAGATCACCTACCTGCTGGAAGCCTTTTCGCGCCTCGGACGTGATCCGACCGATGCTGAACTGATGATGTTCGCGCAGGCGAACTCCGAGCACTGCCGCCACAAGATCTTCAACGCCCAGTGGACCATCGACGGTGAGCCGCAAGGCAAGTCCCTGTTCGCCATGATCCGCAATACGCATGAGCGGGCACCGCAGGGGATCTCCTCGGCGTACCGCGACAATGCCGCCGTCATGGATGGCTCCGTGGGGATCCGGTATTTTCCGGATTCTGCCGGGGTGTATCGCGGCCACCGCGAGCCCATCGACATTGTGATGAAGGTCGAGACCCACAATCATCCCACGGCGATCTCGCCCTTTCCCGGCGCCTCGACCGGTTCGGGTGGCGAGATTCGCGACGAGGGGGCGACCGGGGTCGGGGCCAAACCCAAGGCGGGGCTCGCGGGGTTTTCCGTATCAAACCTGCTGATCCCCGGCTTCGAGCAGCCCTGGGAGACGACCCTCGGCAAGCCCGAGCGCATTGCCTCGGCCCTGGACATCATGATCGAGGGCCCGCTGGGCGCGGCGGCCTTCAACAATGAATTCGGACGCCCGAACATTTGCGGATACTTCCGCACCTTTGAGCAACAGGCCGCCGATGACGGCCCGCAGCGCGGCCGCGGGTACCACAAGCCCATCATGATCGCCGGCGGCCTGGGCAATATTCGCCGTGATCACATCATCAAGGGCGAAGTGCCCGTGGGTGCCAAGCTGGTGGTGTTGGGGGGACCGGCGATGCTCATCGGTCTGGGCGGCGGCGCGGCCTCATCCATGGCCAGCGGCAGCAGCAGCGCGGATCTGGATTTCGCCTCCGTCCAGCGTGGCAACCCGGAAATCGAGCGCCGCGCCCAGGAAGTCATCGATCGCTGCTGGGCGCTGGGTGGTGACAATCCCATCGCACTGATACACGACGTGGGCGCCGGCGGCTTGTCCAACGCGGTGCCCGAGGCCGTTGCGCACAGCCAGCGCGGCGCCCAGGTCGACCTGCGCGCTGTGCCCAGCGGGGATCCGGGCATGTCGCCGCTGGAGCTGTGGTGCAATGAGGCGCAGGAGCGCTATGTGATCGCGCTGCGTGCGGATGGCCTGGAAAGATTCTCCGCAATCGCCGCACGCGAACGCTGTCCGTTCGCGCTCATCGGCGAGATCAACGGCAGCGGGGTGCTCAAGGTCAACGACCCGCTGTTGGGTGGCATGCCGGTGGACATGCCTATCGAGGTGCTGCTGGGCAAGGCTCCACGGATGCATCGGGAGGTGCGCAGCAAG
The DNA here is from genome assembly GCA_035943195.1 of Steroidobacteraceae bacterium. Lineage (GTDB taxonomy): Bacteria > Pseudomonadota > Gammaproteobacteria > Steroidobacterales > Steroidobacteraceae > DAIDKA01. Next base: position 9,449 of record DASZCK010000122.1, on the reverse strand, counting down.
GCCCCGCAGGCGGTGGACTTCGACGCCTCGACACTGGATCTGCGCACAGCAATCCTGCGGGTGCTGCGCTGTCCGACCGTGGCCGACAAGACCTTCCTGATCACCATCGGCGACCGCACCGTCGGTGGCATGATCAGCCGTGATCAGATGGTCGGTCCCTGGCAGGTTCCGGTAAGCGACGTGGCGGTGACCATCAGCGATTATCTGGGACACGCCGGGGAGGCCATGGCGCTGGGCGAGCGCACGCCGGTGGCGGTGCTAGATGCGCCGGCCTCGGGTCGCCTGGCGGTGACCGAAGCCATCACCAACATCCTCGCGGCCGACATCGACACTCTTGCGGAAGTGCGCCTGTCGGCGAACTGGATGGCGGCCTGCGGTGAACCCGGCGAGGACGCTGCGTTGTATGCCACGGTTCGCGCCGTCGGCGAGGAGCTGTGCCCGGCGCTGGGAATAGCCATCCCGGTCGGCAAGGATTCTCTGTCGATGAAGACCAGCTGGCGGCAGGCCGATGGCGCTCGCAGCGTGATCGCGCCGGTGTCGCTGATCGTGTCGGCATTCGCAAGGGTCGGCGATGTGCGTCGGACCTTGACTCCGGTGCTGCGTACCGACCTTGGCCGCTCGTCGCTGTGGCTGATCGACCTGTCGGCCGGCAAGGCGCGACTGGGCGGTTCAGTGCTGGCGCAGGTTCACGGGCAGCTGGGCACCCAGGCACCGGATCTGGATGATCCAAAACTGCTGATTGCGCTGTCGCGGGTCTTGCCGAAACTGCGTGCGGCCGGCTTGCTGCAGGCCTACCACGACCGTTCCGACGGTGGATTGCTGGTGACGCTTTTGGAGATGGCCTTTGCCGGGCATTGCGGACTCGACATCGATGCCGCCGCGTCCGGCAAGAGTGCCTCCGTCGCGCACCTCTTTGCCGAGGAACCAGGTGTCGTCGTGCAGGTCGCGGACGCGCGCCGCGCCGAATTCCTGGCGCTGATCTCCGAGCATGCACTCGAGGCGCATACGACCCGCGTCGGGGCGCCGCGCACCGACATGCTGATCCATGTTGCCGGCGCCGGTCAGAACCTGGTCATGCCATGGAGTGAACTGCGGCGCACCTGGTCGGAGACCTCGTTCCAGATGCGTCAGTTGCGCGATGACCCGCTGTGTGCGGCCGAGGAACTCGAAGCTCAGACCGACGTGACCGATCCAGGACTTAAGGTGGCGCTGAGCTTTGATCCCCAGCAGGACATCGCCGCGCCCTGGATTGCCACAGGCGCGCGCCCGCGGATCGCGATCCTGCGTGAACAGGGTGTCAACAGCCAGGTTGAAACGGCGGCGGCGTGCGAGCAGGCGGGCTTTGAGCCGCACGATGTGCATATGACGGACATCCTGCTGGGCCGACGCACCCTCGCGCAGTTCAAGGGCCTCGTTGCCTGCGGCGGATTTTCCTACGGGGACGTGCTGGGTGCCGGTGAAGGCTGGGCCAAGTCCATCCTGTTCAACGCCACCGCGCGGGAGCAGTTCGCGGCCTTCTTCGCGCGTGCCGATACCTTCACCCTGGGCTCCTGCAATGGCTGCCAGATGCTCGCGGCACTGAAGGCGCTGATCCCGGGCACCGAGTTGTGGCCGCGCTTCGTCCGCAATCGGGGCGAGCAGTTCGAGGCGCGCTTCACGCTGGTTGAGATTCTGGAATCACCCTCGGTGCTGCTGCGGGGCATGGCTGCATCGGTGCTGCCGATTGCGGTTGCGCACGGTGAGGGGCGCGCGGAGTTCGAGTCCGAGGCGCAGCAGGCGGAATGCGCGCGCCGTGGCCTGATCGCCTATCGGTATGTTAGCCACGATCGGCAGCCGGCGCAGCGCTACCCGGCGAATCCGAATGGCAGCCCGCTGGCGATCGCGGCACTGACCAACGTGGACGGGCGGGTGACGATCACCATGCCACACCCGGAACGCTCCTATCGCAACGTCCAGAATTCGTGGACGCCCGACGGGGTGGGAGAGTGGAGCGGCTGGATGCGTCTGTTCCGCAATGCCCGCCGCTTCGTCGGCTAGACTTCCTCGTCCATCAGCACGTTGCCACCGTGAGACCAGCGCGCCAGCATCTTCTCGAGCTGGATATGGTCTTCGGTGGGCATCTGCTGCAGGACTTGGCCGGTCTGCGCGTTGGAGATCTGCGCCACGGTGTAACCCGAGGCTGGATCAACCTTCAACGACAGGACCCGGTTGACGCTGGCCAGATGGGCATTGATCTGGACCAGTGCAGATCTGACAGCCGCCTCAGAAGGCCGCGGGGCCTGCTCTGAGACCGCCGCGATCGCCGCCGGCAGATCCGCCGATGTCTGGGAAGGCGAGTTGTCCTGGGCAGACACAAAGTCATCCATGGAGCTCATGGCTCCGATGCTGCCTATTGCACCCGTTTCCTCGTTCATACTCACGCTCCATCCGCTGAATGATCACAACAGACCCGCGGACCGGCTCCTATCCGGTAACGAGGCCTTTCCCGTGCTCAGTCAATGCCTGCCCCATACAAGGGGCCGTAACGATGTAACGGCGGCCCGCGCCGGAACTTAAGGGACAGGGCAGGGCGGCGGGAGACGGATTATGTCAGGTGAGGTTTTGCCTTGGAAAACCGAACACTTCGACCTGGTCCAAGTGCAGGAAGTTGGTTCCGGCGAGCTGAATTCTAAGGAAGCGTCCGCTGCTCGACGGAACGAAGTCGTGTCGGAACGGATGCCCGTCTATGCCGCCGAAGGCAAGCCCATCGCGCTTGGCAAAGGCGATACTCCAGCTCTCCCCGTCGTCCGACACCAGGATGTCAAAATCCACGCAACGCAGCTTCTGGTCGAGTCGATTGAAGACCACTACCGAATCGATGCCGTGCAGGGCGCCCAGATCGACCTGCCACCAGGGGTTCAACTCGAGGCTGGTATGAAAGCCGCACAATCCGTTCAGCCGCCCGTCATTGGCCCCGCTGGCTTCGAGCGCCGGATCGACGCTCCATGACCACTGTGACGTTGAGGAGGTTCGACTGGATCGGCCACGTGACACCGTGCGGTCGGCCGCCGCCAGGTGCTCCAGCGCGATGCGGATATAGTCGCGGCCCGTCGGGCTGACCGTGGGCTCGTGCGCAGCCAGGTCCCGGTCCAGCAACTGCGACAGCAGCGGTGTGCGGTTTGCCAGATACGCGTAGCCGCCCCGATAACGTTCGGCGAAGCCCATTTCGTCGCAACGTTGAACGCTACCGTCGTGACCGATCCCACCGAAGGTCTTCTGCAGCGCCGGGATACCGAAGCCGTGAACGTATTGCAGGTCGGCGTTGGCCAGCGCCGCAAGGCGTTGATTGCGCATGACCCCGACCGGGCGTGTGTGATGCACGGGAATATCGTCGCACAGCCAGATGTCTTGGTACGCCAGCATGTACGGCCACAGGTAATCGAGACCGAAGCCGGTGCCCGATCGGGATAGAGCGAAAGTCGGCAGGACTTCCTGGAAGAAGGCCCGACTGAAGCAGGGCATCATGATCTCGACGAAACTGGTACGGCGTGCCGCAAACTCCGTATTGCGCATCGTGATCGGGTGGCTGAAATACGAGTCCGGGGTCAGCGCCGGAGCCGTGAGACTGGTCTTGAATTTATCGCAGAAGCCGAACAGCGCATTCAAACTCGCCGCATCGGTCGCGAGATCATCGTCGGGCAGGCAGATGTAGTCGTAGTCGCGCCAGGCCTGGTGGGCCGCGAAGAATTTGCCCAGACCGTCCCACTTCTGACCCGGAATGACGTGCGCCTCATGACCACGAGCATCGATTTCCTGGTAGGGGCACAGCACCAGATCCCAATTTTCCCGGCGCGCATCGAGCCAATCCCAGTGCAGTGAGTTTTGTCCGCAGCGCAGGACCACCAAGCCTCGCATCACATTACGCTCCGCACCGCTGTCTCCGACTTCAGCCCGCGCCGCTCATTGTATAGACTTCGAGGCGAGCGCGGGCAGATCGGTATACGATCCCTCATCAACGGCAACAGTGAGATGACCTGGCATGAAAATTTGCGTCGTCGGGGCGGGATTTTCTGGATCGGTGGTGGCAAGACAGTTGGCGGAGCATGGCCACTCGATCACCGTCGTCGATGAACGCGATCACGTGGGCGGAAACTGCCATACGGGCCGGGATCCGCGCACCGGCATCATGGTCCACACCTATGGGCCGCATATCTTCCATACCGACAAGCAGGAAGTCTGGGACTACATCAACGCGTTTTCCGACATGATGCCCTTCGCCCATCGCGTCAAGGCCATCTCCAAAGGACAGGTCTACAGCCTGCCGATCAATCTGCTGACCATCAATCAGTTCTTTGGCAAGACCTTTTCACCGACCGAGGCGCAGAGTTTCATCGCCGGCAAGGGCCGCCGCGACATCATCGATCCGAAGAGTTTCGAAGAGCAGGCCCTGGCGATGATCGGCGAGGAGCTCTACCACGCCTTCTTTTACGGCTATACGCTCAAGCAGTGGGGAATGTCGCCGGCGATGCTGCCGGCCTCGGTTCTGCGGCGCTTGCCGGTACGCTTCAACTACGATGACAACTACTTCAATCATCAATACCAGGGAATGCCAAAGGACGGCTACACGCCGATATTCGAGCGGCTACTGGATCATCGCGGAATCGAAGTTCACCTCCGGCAACGTCACGAGGACCTCTCGTTGGCGGATTTCGAACACACCTTTTTTTCCGGTCCACTGGATCGGTTCTTCAACTATTCATTGGGCCCGCTGCGCTATCGGACGTTGGATTTCGAGCGGTTTTACGGCAACGGCGACTTTCAAGGCACGGCGGTGCTCAACTATTGCGATGCCGAGATTCCCTTCACGCGCATCACCGAGCACAAGCATTTCGCGCCCTGGGAGTCCGCCTCCTTCGACGGTACGGTCTGCTACCGGGAAGTCAGCCGCGAATGCACCAGCGGGGACATCCCCTACTATCCGATTCGACAGGTAGCCGAAAAACGCCTGCTCTCCGACTATATTGCGCTCGCGAAGCAGACGCCCAGGACCTCATTCATCGGACGGCTCGGGACTTATCGCTATCTGGATATGGACGTGTCGATTGGCGAAGCGCTGTCGGCGGGGAAGCAGACGCTGCAGGCGCTGCAAAGCGGTGCCGCGATCCCAACCTTCTTCATCGATCCGTTGTCCTGAAGCAACGCGGTTACTGGCGTACGGCGTAGAGTTCGACGCGCGCCTGGCCGCCGCCGGCAGCCACGAGCTCGACGACTTCAAAGCCACTTTCCTGCACCAGGGCGATGAGCCCATCGCGGTTGAAGACATGATGCAGGCGCGGGTTCGACCAGTAGGGATTGTTCTGGCCCCGCTCGAACAGGCGCCAATCGGAGGATGATGCGTCCGGTGTACTGAGGATCAGCACTGCGCCGGGCTTTAATACTTCCGCAGCTTTGTTCAGCACCGCGCGCGGATCGGCGGTCGAGTCCAGAACCTGCATCAGGGACAGCACGTCGGTCACGATCCGGAAGCGCAGCTGCATGAAGTCCTGGTGTACCGCGCTGAAGCCCAGGCTCACCACCCCGGCAACGGCGTCGGCATCCGCATCGACGCCCACGGTGGCGAATCCATGGTCGCTCGCCGCCATCAGCAGCGAGCCGGTGCCGCAGCCCACATCCACCCACACCGGCTTGCCGTCACGCTTGAGGAGCTTTGGGTAGCCGCCCAGCGCGCGCACCGCACCCGCGACCACGGATCTGCGTTCAAAGATCTGTTGCTGCAATGTATTCGATTCAGCCGCGGCCACCGGCGGGTTCCGGCCGCGCAACAGTTCGCCGCGCCCACTCTCGCTCCAGTAGTGACGTGTGTGGATGTGGCTGCAGGTCTTGCAGCGCAGCCACTCAATCGTCGGCGGCAGGGGCTCATGCCAGGAGACATCCCCGGTACAGTCCGCGAATCCGAGAGAGTCCGCGGGTCCCTTGCATAGGGGGCAGCCTGCGAAGGCGGTCTGCAGTCCCGCCACCCGGCCGGTGAAAGCGGGCGGCGCTTGGTCCTGCGCCAGGGGCCCCTGGTCGGGCACGTCGATATGCTCGAGTCCCAATCCGCTGCGCTGGCGCTCGACCATCATCGCAACGGCGACCTCGAAGTCACGCGTGAAGCGGGCCGTGTCGAACAGCGGCGCACTGCTGCGGTTGCCGGCCACCCGGGCACGCAGCGCCTGGCGGTAACTGGGATCGGTGCCGATGCGGGTGGCGATCCGCACCATGTCATCCGCATCTGCGCCCACCAGCTCGGGGATGCCGACGCCGTTGAGCAGGCTTTCGCTGACGCGCGAGGCGAAGTGTGCTCCGCGGGCCGTCACGACCGGAACACCAGCCCACAGCGCATCGGAGGTGGTGGTATGACCGTTGCACACCAAGGTATCCAGGATCGCATCGGCCAGCTGCAGGCGCGCAAGATGTTCGCGTGGATCGGCGAAGGAGGCGTACACCAGGCGTGCCGGATCAATGCCCGCCTGTTGCGCGTGGCGGGACAGGTTGGCGCGGGCACTCTCGCTTTGTCCCAGCAGCCATAACACGCTGTCCGGGACATCGCGCAGGATGCGCATCCATACCTCAAAGCTGCCGCGCTCGATCTTGTAGGACTGGTTGAATGCGCCAAAAACAATCTTCGCTTCGGGTAAACCATACGCGGCGCGAGTGCCCGGTGCCGCAGCCGCGGCACGTTTGCGGTCGTTGCACTGATAGCTATGCGGCAGACGGCAGAACTTTTCCGTGTAGTACGGCGCACTGCTGTCCGGCGTGACGAAGCGGTCCGAGACCACGTAGTCAATGTCGGGGCTCGCAGCGCTGCCGGGGAAGCCAAGGTAGGTGGCCTGAAGTGCGGCAGGGCGGTGGGCCATGACCCCGCTGCGACCGTTGCCGGTGTACAGCTTCAGGTCGAACAGCACGTCCAGGCGATCTTCGGCAATGCGCAACGCCGCCTGCCGATCGCTCAGTGCATGCACCGGGATGTGATGCTCCACAGCGTCCAGGAAGCGTTGCCGGTAGTCCGAGGCGTCCGTGACGGTGTAGTCGTAGGCAAAGACCTCGAAGCGTTGCCGATCATGATGCTCGAACACGCCGGCCATCAGGTGCATGGTGGCATGATTGCGGAAGTCGCACGACAGGTAGCCAACGCGGATCCGGCGGCCGGCGGGCGGCAGAGCCATCGGGGTCAGCGCTTCGGCCCGCGGCACCATGCGGGCGTGGTAGGCGCGGGTGACTTCCAGGTTCCACAATTCATTCGCGCACCAGGTCACGTTCGTGAGCGGATACTCGTGCGGGGCATTGAAGTTGCCCTGGTCGTACCAGGCGCGGATCTTCTGTTGCAGAATCTCGATCCATTCCCACTCGCAGGTGAAGCGGGACGGGACCAGAGCGGCGCCTATGAGGGCCGGATCATCGGGCGCCAACGCGACGATTTTCTTGAACGCGACCACCGATTCGTCGTACAGATCGTTGGCCTGCAACAGCAGGGCGGCGCGGGACATCAGAGTGGGATTGGTGCTCACGGCCAGCTGCCGGCGGGCGTGATCGATGCCTTCGCCGCGACGCCCGCCGTTGAACAGCGTGGTGATGATCGCGTCGAGCACGTCTTCGCTATCCGGTGTCTGCTCCAATGCCTTGGTCAGGCACTGCACCGATTCGTCGGTCTTACGTTCCGCCGCCAGCAGGATTCCCGCCGCCAGCCAGTTGCGGACACCACCTCCGGCGGCCGCGGCCTGGCGATAAGCGCAGATGGCCTCGGCGTTGCGTCCGGTGCGGCGCAGAGCCTCGGCCCGCACCGTCAGCAGCCCCGGATGGTTTGGCTGCTGAGTGTGAAGTCGGTCAAGTTCCGGCAGTGCTTCAGCGGCCTGTCCGTTGTTGACCTGGTCAAGCAGCACACTGAGGGCGTTCGAGTTCATCGGCTGGCAGCGGACTTGGTAAGAAGAGTTGGCGCAGCAGTTTAACAATGCGTCCCACCACCAAACAGCACACAGCGCACAAGCCGAGGAGTCGAACCGGAACTCCCAGAGTCCTGGCGCCGCGCGAATGTGAGGTGGATCACGCAATTCTCGAATCGGCCTGCCTGCTGCTGGTACAGTGCGTCGCATTGGGATTGCAGCGCTGCGGTGAGGGGATGAATACATCACGTCCAATAGTCATCACTCCCTACTACAAGGAGGATCCGGCCCTGCTGCGTCGCTGCATGGACAGCGTCCGGACCCAGACCGTCTCCACCGAGCACCTTTTGGTTGCCGATGGTCACCCACAGGATTGGATCGACTCGGAGCCGGTACGCCATCTGCGGCTGGATCGAGCTCATGGCGACTACGGCAACACCCCGCGCGGCGTAGCCGCCCTGTTGGCTACGGCAGAAGGTTATCCGGCGATCATGATGTTGGATGCCGACAACTGGCTGGAACCGGACCATGTGGAGTCGTGCCTGCGCGTGGCCACCGAAACCCCGGGCACCGACTTCGTGGTGGCGAAGCGCAACTTCCGTCGCCCTGATGGGACCATCATGCCGATCGAGGAGGTGGCGGCAAGCAGCTTCATCGATACCAACTGCTTTGCCTTCTTTCCAGGTTCATACCAGGCGTTACCGGTATGGGCCATGATGCCAAAGCAGATGTCACCGGTGGGCGATCGAGTCTTTTCGGTGTCGTTGCGCCAGCGCGGGCTAACCGGGATCGCGATCACCAACCGGGCCACCGTCAACTATCAATGCATGTGGGAGAGCTTCTATCGGGCGCTGGGTGAGCAGCCCCCCGAGAAGCTCAGTCCCACCATCGACGCGACACCTTTATTCAATTGGTGGCGCAGTCTCAGTGATCGGGACCGGGAGATTCTCTGGCGACTCACGGGGGTGTCTCTGGATGACGTGGTTGCCGCGGTCGCGACATCCACGGCGAGGCTGATCCAGACGAAGTGACCGCAGGGGAAGGGACCGCAGGGGAAGTGACCGGGATACGGGCCCCAGGGTCGCAAGACCCTGGGGCTCTTTTCCGTTGGCGTCTCCGCGCTCAGGCGGTGATGTTCAGGTACGAAGTGTCATCAGCGGGGATCGCGGCAAACTGCGCTGCAGTAAGGTTCTGAACCTGAGCGTAGGTGAACAGGGCCAGCGTGGCCGTGCTCAGATTGCCGATCGCAGTCGTCGAGATGCTCGAGATATCGCTATTGGAGATCGCCTGGATCTCAACAGTGCTCAGGTCGGTGAGCTGAGTGCTGCTGAGGGTCGCGACCACCGCAGTACTCAGGCCCGCAATCGCGGTCGTGGAGACCGAGGACAGAAGGCTGTTGGTATCCAAGGCGGAGATGGCGCCGCTCGTCAACTGCCCGGTGCCGAAGGCGGCCACCTGGGTGGTGGAGAGGTTGGCGGCGGCGGCAGCGATCTGCGCACCGCTCAGGTTCTGCAGCTGCACGGTGGACAGCTCGCCCAGCGTCGTGGAGCT
>DASZCK010000121.1:0-31507 GCA_035943195.1 Steroidobacteraceae bacterium | reverse complement strand
CTTTAGTGCATTTGAGAGTTTTACGCCATTGCGAATTCGATCTTATGGACCGTTGACGGTCGACTGTGTGAAAAGAGTGGCCGAGCACAGTGGCGGGATGGCGCCATCAAAGAATCACACTAGAACGACGCCTTCTAGGCCCAATGGCACTTACTTAAGCTGCCAGCGTGTGAGCAGGGCGAAGTCAAGTGATTGAGTGGAAAAGAGAAGAAGGCTGGCTTCGGGTTGATAGGATGTTCGTTACCACACGGATATCCAACCGACTTGCGAGGCCAGCCTTGACTCATAGTAGAGACGCTCTGTCGCGACGGCAACAATGTGCGCGGGTGGGGGGTCGGGCTCAAGGGAGCGCGGCCATGGAGTTCTTCAATGTGCTCACAGGCCCTGAGCTGCTGGAGCTCACCGAAGCGCACCTTCCCGAGCATCGCGAGCGGCTGTATCCGCCCACGGTGACGCTGGCGATGTTCCTGCGTCAGGCCCTCAGCGCCGACGGCTCCTGTCAGCGTGCGGTGGATGGGTGGGCGGCGAGCCGCACCGCAGAGGGGCTCACGCCGCAGAGCATCCGCACCGGCGGGTATTGCCGCGCCCGGCAACGACTGCCCTTGTCGATGCTGCAAGCGCTCACGCGCGAGAGCGGCCGATGCTTGAGCGAGCGGGCCTTGCAGGGTTGGCGTTGGCGCGATCGGCGGGTGAAATTGCTCGATGGTACCGGTGTGTCGATGCCCGATACGCCAAGCAATCAACGCGTCTTTCCGCAACCGGCTTGCCAAGCCGTCGGAGTCGGCTTTCCACTGGCGCGCGTGTGCGCGCTGATCTGTCTGTCCAGTGGGGCTGTCCTCGCGGCGGCCACCGGCCCCGCCCGTGGCAGTGGTCACAGCGAACTGGATTTGTCGCGCACGCTGCTGAGCGCGCTGTCTGGGGGCGATGTGCTGCTGGCCGATGCGCTGTATGCCAACTACTGGGACTTGGCCCAACTGCTTGCCGCCGGCGTCGACGTGGTCATGCGCCAGCACGGCTCGCGCGGGACGGACTTTCGGCGCGGGCTCTCCCTGGGCCGCCGCGATCACCTGGTGCGCTGGCCCAAGCCCGATCATCGGCCTGCTTGGATGAGCGCCGCACAGTACCGCGCAATGCCCCAGCAGCTCACCCTGCGCGAGGTCGAGGTCGGCGCAGGCATCCTGGTCACCAGCCTGCTCGATCCGCGCGCCACCTCCAAACGGGCTCTGGGCGAGCTGTATCAGCAGCGCTGGCACATCGAGCTGGATCTGCGCTGCATCAAGACAACGCTGGGCATGGACGTGTTGCGCTGCCTGTCGGCTGCGATGATCGAGAAGGAGCTGTGGGTGTATCTGCTCGCCTACAATCTGATCCGGCTGTTGATGGCACAAGCCGCGGCCGAACATGGCACGACACCGCGCGCGCTCTCGTTCAAGCACACCGTGCAACTGTGGAGCGAGTTCACGGCGCGCGCGCGGCCACGTAACACCGAACCGGCTCACTCGCTCTCCACCCTGTTGCGCCTGATCGCCCAGGTGCCGGTCGGTCATCGACCTCACCGTAGCGAACCTCGGGCGCGAAAACGACGCCCCAAATCCTTCCCCTGGCTCAAGGTCCCAAGACATGTCGCTCAACAACGATCCGCTCATCTGCCCAACTGGCTGCGCGCTAAGTAAGCGCCATTGGCCCTAGCCTCCATTCGCAGCATCATTGGGTCAGTTTCCACGCTGAAAGCACGTTACCCGCCGGAACGACCAGCCAGCCTTCGCCTGCGCCAAGACCGGTCCAGGGACTCGAGGAAATAGTGCTCCCGGCTCTGCCACTCCAAACGATCGCGCCGGTAACGGCGTTCAACGCGTAAACGGTACCGGAGGCAGATCCGATGACGACGGTGCCATCAATGATAATCGGAGCCGTCGTCAACTGCCCGTCGCCCTGAAAGGTCCAAAGCGTTGTTTGGGCGCTCAAATTGAATTCGGTCAGTGTCCCCTTATTCAGGTAGAACGCCGCATTGCTGGAGACAGCCGGAACTACGCTTGCGGTAAATGAGCCCTCCTGCACACCGGTTTGGGCATTGAAGATCAGATTGCTGGAGGCGCCGAGCAGAGGAACGATATTCTGGATGTAGAGGAGACCATTGGCGTAGACCGGCGTTTCACCCCCGCCCCCATCGCATGGACCGCTGTAGTGCCAGAGCGCGGCACCCGATAGCGGATCGAACTTATACGCCTGACAGGGGAAGGCAACGAAGACGCCATCTGCGGAGACCGCGGGTGATCCATCGCCTCCGGTCTCCACCTGTGCAGACCAGAGCGTGTTACCGGTTTGCTCATCAATCGCATAGGTGAAGCCGTTGCCATTCAGATAGATAACTCCATTGACGGCTGTCGGGGCCGACGCAATGTCATACGAACCCTGGAGGATGGAGCTCCACTTAAGCGCTCCCGTGGTCGCGTTGTAGGCCTGGATCGCGACACCGCCTTGCACCGTGCCGGAGCTGACGGCAAAAACGTTGCCCTGGTCGTAGGCGGCACCAGCCCAATGGAGCCCGCCGCCGGGTAGCGTCACCGGTCCCCACAGTGTGGTGCCGCTGGTTTCGCTCAATGCATACAGCGAGAGCGCATTTGTAGAATCGTTCTCAGTCGCCACAAAGACGCTGCCGTTGGCGATAAGCGGGTAGAAGATCATCGAATCCAGCGTAACCGACCAGGTGCTGGTAGGCGGAAAGGTCGGGCCGCTCCCGCCGAAGGTGACGAAGCCTGAGTGCGCATAGTCGATCTGGTAGGCGACGGCCTGGCTTAACGGTGTCACGGGAGAAGGAGTGGTCTGGAATACCAGGATGTTGGCCGTCGTGGAGACCCCCTGATAACTTGCGGTAACTGTTGCGGTACCAGACGCGACTCCGGTTACGGTTCCAGTATTGCTCACCGATGCCGTACCGGCGGAAGAGGATTGCCAGGTCGCCTCGGCAGTGACCTCCTGTCTTGTGTTGTCGCTCATTATCGCTGCGGCTGAAAGCTGCACGGTACGACCCACTCCAACCGAACTTGACGCTGGTGAAATGCTGAGCAAAGAAACGGTTGTCGGGGTCGTGTTAGAAATGTTGATGGGCTGGTAGTTGAAGCCGGCGTAGACAATGTCGGATCCGGGGGCTCCGCCACTCACGCCGATCTCGTCGGCGACGCCAACCAGGACCAGGCGGGCCCCCGGTGTCAGGCTGCCAGATGGAATTGTGAAGCTGCTCGCTGTGGTCTCCTGAAAAATGGCATTTGAAGGCCAGACGACGCTCCCATCAGTGCCAATCACGCCCAGCAGGTACTGGGAAACAGAGTCCGGCCTAATACCCGTCCAACTGACGAGGTTGGCGCCCTGGCTTGACCAGTTCGAGTTCGGTGCGGGGGATGTGATCGTTGGGTAAGTATTGAACTGCGTATAAGAGGCGTCGTAAGTGACGCCGTTGACCGTCACTACGATGGACACGCCACCGCCAGGACTTATCGTCAAGTTTCCGTAATATGCCTGATTGGCGGACTGGTAGGTCAGGGCTGTCCCATTGACGGTGACCGTTGCGCTGGTCAGCGGCGTCGTGCCCGACTGGTCCATGACGGCGATGCCCGCGGCAGTGTTGTTTGAGGTACCCACGAATGAGGCCGGGGCGGCCTCCGCCGGGAAGGATAGGATCTGACCTTGGATCATCGGTTGGGTTGCCGAGCTGCTGCCACTACTGCCAGTAGTGCCGGTATTTCCCGCGGTCCCAGTAGCGCCGCTTCCGTCGCCACCGCCTCCGCAGCCGGCAAGCACTCCACACGTGGCAATCAGTGTGATCCAAGCTGCCATGGCAAACGACTGCGAGCCCGCAGTCGGACGTTTGCGCAACATGATTTCCCCTGATCGAGCGACTTATAATTCCCGCGACTTCCGCGCGAGTCATCTTTTACCACTTCGGTCGCGCCCTTGTGGGCGGCGCCGTGTCGAGCGACACGATTATGCGCTTACAACGGGTCCCGGTACAGTTTCGGCCAATGGAACGCATACCGTGGGGATTCCCGGAACGGTTCATACTGCTACCTGCCTTTGGGCCGGCCACTGGCGGGGCGAAGTCGAGCGAGTGGTTATTTCTTCTCTTTGCCCTTCTTGAGCCGAACTAACAGCGCAGAGATCTTGCCGTGTTTGGCTTCGTAGTCGCTTTTGATCCTGCGTAACGCGTGCACTTCCAAATCCTGAGCCACGCTGACCGCGCTCCTGTTTGCCGCAAGAAATTTGGCCGGCAGTGTGCGAATGATACTCGCAGCGGTCGCCAGCGACTTGGCACTCTCCCCCCAGATGTCCGCCGCCATGTACTTTCGCAGGTAGGTGCCGCGCGAGTCGACGGTATCTTCCTGCCAGGCGCGCAGCTTGGGGTAGGGGATGTCTGCGACGCTCTTTTTCCTGCGAAATTTCATGGAAAACTTGGCAAGTCTCGTTTCCGGTGAGCTGAAAGGATTTTTCACGGCTTCTCCTCAGTTGAGTGAGCGGGCCCTGCTAATCATAGTCGCCATCCCTGCGTCGCAGGCGCTGAACGCCCTCCACGTCTGTCCGCCCGGTAAACGAGTTCGTCGTTCACTCACTCTTGGAGAACGACGACATGACTCGAATATTCCTGATTTGCGATGGCGAAGCATTTCGCGAAGCCTCACCAGACGGGCTACTCAACGGAGCAAGGGCGCTGATTTCGCAGCGCTTCCGCCGCGGCTGCCCAGTGCTGGAAACTCCGATCCTCACGCGGCAGTACCTGCGTCTTCACATCGGTGCACTGCCAGTGGCGAGGCGTATTGGCATCGCGTCCATGTTCCCCTTCAGGCAGAAAAGTCTTCGGCAGCGGTAAAACGAGTGAGCTACAGCTTAGGTATGCGGAATCGGCTGATCATCAGAGAGCCAGACAGTGCGAACAGGAGCACCAAGGGATGCAAAACATGGGTTTTAAGATGCACCTCTCCGAACCAGAGCATGTCCCCGACGGAACCCATGGAGACACCGATCAAAAGGATGATCACAACGACGGAGGAGGTCGGTATTGGTGTCCCTTCAAAATGGGTGACTTTGCCTGAGGTTCCAGAGAGGCTCTCAGCCGTCACGTTGAATCTCGCGAGACGAGAGACACCGCAGGCGACGAAATACCCCAGCACCACGCGGTCGTAAAGACCCTGCATGCCACAGCCGTATCCGAAGACAGCCGGCGCAACGCCAAACGAGATGACATCGGCCAGGGAGTCCAGCTCCCGTCCCATGGCGGAGTGAGTGCGACGCCATCTGGCGATGCGGCCGTCCAAGACATCGAACAGGAACGCGACGAAGACCAAGGCGCCGGCGAGATAGAGGTGGCGGGTATTCCCGCTTTGAACATAGCTGATGGTCGAAAACAGGGAGCCGGTGCCACACACCGCGTTGCCCAGAGTGAACCAGTCCGCTAGGTGAAACCCGCGGATCATCGAGAATCGCTTTGGAGAGGTTGGATTGGTCATGCTCAAAAGGGTAGTCCATCTGGCAGGGCACGGCCGTGCTCGATTAGGCCATTTGACATCGGCTGCGCTTGCCGCAAGCGCCAGCTCTTCGTCCACCAAAGCCGCTGCCGAGAAGGCGAAAGATCAAAAGGGACCGGAACTTTAATTCCACACGCCCAACTGACCTGCTCGGACCCGTCGTGCATTGCCCGTGAAACTCGGGTGCACTCGGATATGCGGCATCCAAGAATATCCGGTCCCCGTCACACCGCCCCTGATCGGGGCTAGCACGTCACCGCACTGCAAAGCCTACGCAAACGCCCGGAGCCTTCCTCTGCATCTTCAACTTCGCCTCGGCCAGGCGTGGCCGGCACAGCGCCGGGACGCAACGAGTCCATTGTGATGACATGTCACTTAGCTCAGCTGTTCAAGAGAGCGGGGCCGGTAGGGTAGGTATATCGTGTGAGTGTCCTCTGCTGTGCCAAGGGCGAGTAGCCGATCAGGCTCGGGCAGACGGATCACGGGGGAAGGGGTATGCGCAATTCAGCTCGAGCGGTGCGGCGGCAGGAAAACCCGAACGTCAATTGCCTGAAGGGCATGCAGTGCCCAAGCTGTTGGGATTTTGGCCCATTTGAAATCACCGCGACACAATCCGGCAAGGTTCGTGTGCACGATGAGGGCGCTGACTTGATCCTCGGGAGCCCGGTGTGGGTGTCCACGGCGACCTGCCAGTGTTGCGCGTGCGGATACGAGGGTACCGTCGGGGCGTTCCGCGGCGAAGTGCCGCCGCGCTTTGATTCCTATCAACGGGTCACGTTGGGTGCCTTCGAGCAGGGACAGTTCAAAAACACAATGCCGAGTGAGGTACCCGCAACCGATGGTTCGCTCTTGCAGTTCCTCCTCCGGGAGCTCTCGGAAGCGCAAGGCTGCTATAGCTTCGGGTGCGCCGCTCAACGCGTGAATATTGCCATCCATGAGCTGGTGGCAGTGCGCGACGCATTTGTCCGAGCTGCGCTCAACCGGTAGGGCAAGTCGGGCCGCTGCCACACGCTAAATGGGCACTGTCCCTTCGGGATACTCACAGCCCGAAAAGCGCTCGATCATCCATAACCGTCCGGGCAACACACCTCGATGAGCAGTCCGTTTGGACTGGCGTAGTTAATTGCGCAGCTAGCGCGGTCGTTTCTCGAACCACTTGTTCGCACTGGGTCGGCGATGCGGACAGCCAGGCCAACAACAGGGACGCCGTTTGCCGGCCTGAAGGTCCTCAACCGCGCGTTTGATTCTGCGGCTGCGCGTTGTTTCTTGTTTGGCCGAGATAACCCAACAGACCCATTCGTTCCGCGCCAGCGGCGTCAGATCTTTCCAGGCCGCCTGCGCCGTCGCTTCCAAGCGCAGCGCAATACTCAAGTCCGTCGGAGTCTTGTGGACAGGACCGGCCTTGCTCACTGTGGTCTCGTTCAACATGTGCCGCGGTGCGATGAGTGCGTCGTGAGTCGGCTCGTTTCGTGGCGGAAGTTAATGGTCCGAGTCAAGTTCCAAACTGTCCGGAAATCGGGTTCAACATCAATTGCAGAAATCCGATCTTTGAACGGCTTTGCAATCGGGACTTCCTGCAAATCTGCAACTAGCGTGCGACGAGGGGATTTCTTGTCCTCAGTTCGGAGAATCGTGAGAAGTCTCGATCAGCGCTTAGTAACTCGCGTACGCCGTGATGGATGCACAGGGCCGCGATCCGGGCATCGTGTATGCGCGGACCCGAGATTTTCGATCTGCGTACGAGCTCAGCGAGCACCCTCCAATAGCCCTCTGCCTCTGAAAACGGCACAACGCTTGGAGATTCCAGCCACGCAGCAATCTGCTTCAATGCTTGTTCAGATGTCGAGGGCGGGGCGTAGATTCGATCATGCGTGACGACCGAATAGAACTCGTGCAAGCACGGCCAAGGTAGACCCCAAGCGGCGGATCCTTCGGCCAGAGTACGCATGCAGCTGAGTGCGGGCTGATGCCATTCGCTGTCGCGCCGGTGCGCGTTGACCAGAACGTTTGTATCAACAGCGATCAACCGCCACGACCTTCATAACTGCGATCGCGTAACTCATCCCAGGAGAGACCAACGGCGTTCGGATGAAGGCCCTTGCCGCCTACGGATGCATCTCGCAGCTCAAAGCTGCGAGTCACTCGCCGTTGCGAAAGCACGAGGCGTAAACCGCGTTCGACGAGCGCACGAACAGTAGTGCCTTCCGTCCGTGCAGCGAGTTTTGCCTCTTTCAAGAGGGGGTCGGCGATTTCCAGCGTGGTCTTCATACTTCTAGCAATATTATCAAATATGGGCACCCATATGCAAACCAATCTTGTGCCGGCACCTTTCAGGAGCAGCAAAGGGGCGTACAAAGAAGGGGTACAGAGAGGCGTTGCTTTGGCGTAAATTGTTCAGAGTCAATATATTGCGTCGCCGCAGATCGCGACCCTAGCCTCAATCATCTTGTCTCGCGGTATCTGCTATTCAAGGCTCGCGTGAGACTTTCGATTTGGACCCTACAATTGCTCAGATGACATGACCGACGGAGGTCAAGCGTGAAACTGTATTACTACCCGGCGTCGACCTTTGCGCGGCGCGTGCGCATCGCGCTCCTTGAGAAGAACATCACCTGTGAGCTGGCTGAGGTCGATCTGCCCGGCAGGCAGCACAAGGAGGACTGGTACGCGGCCCTGAATCCCTACACCAAGGTACCGACGCTGGTCGATGGCGACTTTACGCTGTACGAGTCCGCGGCGATCCTGATGTACTTGGAGGCCACCCATCCAGCGCCGCCCCTCGTTCCCCAGGATGCGCGCGGCCGCGCGCTCGTGGACATGCACGTCCGGCTCTGCGATGCCCATGTCGGCCGGTACGCCGGCGCCGTTCTACTGCCGAAGCGCTTCCTACCGGAGGACCGTTGGGACCGCCCCGCCATGGCCGCGGCCCGCCAGGAGATCGAGCGGCAGCTGGTCATCGTCGAGGGTGTGCTGGGCGACCGGCACTATCTGGTGGGGGACTCGTTTTCGCTTGCCGACGTCGCCTACCTGCCGTTTCTGCACTTTCTCGCACTGATGGAGGTATCCGTCGGACCGCGTGTAAAGGCGTGGGAAGAGCGGCTGCTCGCTCGTCCGAGCGCCAGGGCAACGGTGCCTGCCAGGTAGCGACTGGCAGCTCAGCCCTCTGTGCATCGTGCCGAAGGGAACTGAAGCATTGGCGCCGTGTCGAACCAGAAAACAAACGGGTCTTTCGGCATATGCGCGCGGCGCGATCGTCGGGCAGGCGGCTTCTGGTCTTCATCCTGGTGGGCGGCGTCCATACCTGCCTGATCCTGATACTCGCGCACCGGCAGCTCCTCAAATCCCGCCACCAGCCTGTCGAGGATATCTCGATGGCCATGATTCTCTTCGCGCCGACCAAACCCAGAACTGCCGAAAGTCCGCCGACCGTCAGAAGATCCGTCGTTCATCGATTCACGGTGCCAGAATCGGTGGCGAGACCCGCTTCGACGGTCCCCTCGCCGTCATCGCCGGTTACTTCCGCCAGTGCCATCGATTGGGATCTGGAAAAGCAGCGTGTGGCCGGCTCCGTACTTCAACCCCCGGCGACACGTGCATTTGGCGCCCCGCCCAGGTCCGAAGTTGCGCCGCCGCGCCCCAATCAGCCGGTCCATAAAGCCGGTGAATCCTACCGCGACCAGTTTGGTGATACGTACTACTGGCTCAGCGCGAACTGCTACATCCTTTCCGAAGCGCCTGACCTTGCCGCACCGGAAGCGTTCAAGCACATACAGCCCACGCGCGGCGGCTGCATTCCCCACGGACCGGGAGAGGGGGAAATGTTCAAGGACCTGCCCGAGTACAAGAAGCGCCACCCGCAGTAGGATAATCTGCAGGGACTTATCTCAACGAGCGACCGTAGGCAAATGACAGGGCGACCTGTTGCATTGATCACCGGGGCGAGCGCGGGTCTTGGCGCCGAGTTTGCGCGGGCTTTTGCCGCCCGGGGCGCAGATCTCATCCTGACCGCGCGGCGCGAGGAGCGCCTAGCGGCATTGGCACAGCAACTGCGGGACCAGCACGGAAACCACACTGAAATACTGGTGGCCGATCTGGCCACCGATGCCGGGGTCGCCGCGGTCAAAACCAGAATGGACGCCATACCGAACCTTCACTGGTTGGTCAATAACGCAGGGTTTGGCGTACCCGGTCGGTTTCACAGCGTTGCCATCGATGACCTGGATCGCATGCATCGCCTGCATGTGCTGGCACCGCTGCAGCTGACCCATGCAGCCTTGCGTGGCATGGTGGCGCGTGACGCGGGTGCCATCATCAACGTCGCATCGGTGGCAGGTTTCTTGCTGGCGTCGGGTTCGGCCGGATATTCCGCGACCAAGCGTTGGTTACATGTCCTCAGCGAGGCAATTTACCTGGAGCTAAGAAGCACGCGCTCGAAGGTGCGCATCCAATCACTGTGTCCTGGCTATACGATCACTGAATTCCACGATGTCATCGGCATGCAGCGCGCGCGCATCCCCAAGTTTCTCTGGCTCGATGCACACTTCGTGGTGCGCGAATCCCTGAAAGCGCTGGAGCGCAACGACCTGCTGGTCATTCCGAGCTGGAAGTATCAGCTCGCTGTGGCCGTGGCAAAGCTTCTGCCGCGTCGTGTGCGCTATGCCGCGGCCGTGCGGGCGGGCCGCAGAATGGGGCGCGATTGAAACGGTCCTACGCTTCAAGTCCGTCAAGCGGCCGTCACACTGGACCCCCATCATATCGGGGATACTCGGTTTCGCCCGGAGCTTCATGCATGCGCGTCCGATTGCTCGTTCCGGGAATCATCCTCACCGCCTTTGCCGCCACCATGGTGGTCCGTGGCTGGCCAGGTCATCAACCGCCTGCGGCGCATAGTCCGGCGCTCGTTGTGCCAGCTGTTCCGCCCACGGTATCCACGCGACCGGCGTTGCCGCCGACATCTGGCTCGGATAGACCCGTAACCCAGGACGGCGTCAACGAAGCTGCGGTTCCCGCTCCGAGCGATGGTGAGGGTGACACTCAAGCTCCGCAGCCTCCACTGCCAGACTCGCGGGCGCTGCCTTCCTATGAAAGGGACCAAGCCGCACGCAACGCTCAGGCTTTGGGCAACGCGCGGACCCGCTAGGCTGTAAAAGAACGGTCACTGACCTGCAATGCGCACCCCTCAATCTTGCAACGCGCCGCTTGCGCACAGCAATCACTGGGAGGTGTTGTATGAACGTTCGTGGAATCGTCTCGTATACCCTGAACGCGATACGTGTGACCGGCTTGTCGCTGGCCGTGCTGCAGATGTCGGTGGGGCCGGTGCTGGCCGCCACGGCCGATCCGGATCAGCCGAGCCCCGGCACGTTGGGTCATACCGCCTCACCCATCAAGCATGTGATCGTCATCATCGGCGAGAACCGCAGTTTCGATCACGTGTTTGCCACCTATCAACCCAAGTCCGTGCAGGGCCGTCCGCAGCATGTTCACAACTTGCTGAGCGAAGGCATCGTCGCGCTTGATGCCAATCACAACGCCGTGCCCGGCTGGAACTTCGGCAAGGCGCAGCAGAACCAGGCAAGCGATCAAGCCCCTGACTCCTTTCTCCTCAGCCCGCCCCAGCAGCGTCCCTTCGATGTGCTGCCCAATCCGCTCGCCGGCGGCCCGACCGGCGCACAGGCCAACCTGACGGGGTTTTGTGGATTCGCCGGAGCGCCTTTCCCCTCCTGCACGACCTTGGCTGAAGCCATCGAAACGGGACTGCCGGATGTTTCCTACTACAACTCACTGGCCTCGGGCGGGACGGGCCTGCCGAGTGGCACACCGGATACCCGCATTCAGTGGGCCGGTCGCAGCGTCGACAATAACGATCTGCTGCCGGGTCCGTTCCAGCTGACCGGCGCAAGTCTGCAGTACACCGACTACGCGGCGAGCCCCGTGCATCGCTTCTATCAGATGTGGCAGCAGCTGGATTGCAGCATATTCCATGCCTCCTGGGAGAACCCCTCGGGATGTGATTCGAAGCTGTTCTCCTGGGTGGAGACGACGGTCGGTGCCGGCGCCAATGGCACTGCCCAGCCCGCCAATTTCGCGACCAACTACCTGACCGGCGAGACTCCCGCCCCCGTGACCACGCACGAAGGATCGACCGCCCTGGGTTTCTATAATGTCCAGAACGGAGATGTCCCGTATTTCAAGTCGCTGGCCGATCAGTACGCCATGAGCGACAACTTCCACCAGTCCGTCAACGGCGGCACGGGTGCCAATCACATCATGCTCGGCCACGGTGACATGATCTGGTTCAACAACAATGGCAAGCCTGCCGCTCCTCCCACCAGCACCACCGGTCTGAACGAGGTCGAGAATCCCAATCCGGTCAAGGCCACCAACAACTGGTACACCGAGGACGGCTACGGCAGTAGTGCGGGCGGTGCTGCCTTCGGTGGTGGCTCCTACAGTGATTGCGCGGACCGTTCGCAGCCCGGCGTGGGCCCGGTGCTTGAGTACCTGAAGTTCCAACGGGTGGAGTCGCGCTGTGAGCCGGGACACTATTACCTGCTGAACAACTACAACCCGGGTTACGAGCCGCTGGTCGTGAATGGTCAGAACGCCGGTTACCAGAACGCCTATACCGATACCAACCCGGCCAACACGCCCTTTACGATCCCGCCATCCACCGTGCCCAGCATCGGTGACAGCCTGCTGGCCG
Organism: Steroidobacteraceae bacterium; assembly: GCA_035943195.1. Lineage (GTDB taxonomy): Bacteria > Pseudomonadota > Gammaproteobacteria > Steroidobacterales > Steroidobacteraceae > DAIDKA01. The sequence continues at coordinate 19,285 of DASZCK010000121.1, read as the reverse complement.
CGAATATTTCCTGGAAGTACTACGGCGATCAGTGGAACGTCTATCAGACCGATCCTTACGAGACCAATAGCCCCGCCAAGGGTCAGCTGCCGGACGCGTACTGCACCATCTGCAACCCGTTCCAGTACGACACCTCCATCATGTCGCACCCGGACGTGGTGGCGGCGCATGTCCAGGACTCGACCAGTCTGTATGCGGATATCGCCGGCAACAAGCTGCCGGCGGTATCGTTCGTCAAGCCCAGCGGCCTGGTGGATGGTCATCCGGCCTCTTCGAAGCTGGACCTGTTCGAAGGGTTCACCAAGAAGATTGTCGATCTGGTGCAGGGCTCGCAGTACGCGCAGGACACCGCGATCTTCATCACCTTCGATGAGGGTGGCGGCTACTACGACTCAGGCTATGTCCAACCGGTCGATTTCTTCGGTGACGGCACACGCATACCGCTGCTGGTGGTGGCGCCGTTCCTGAAGGCCCCGGGCTACATCTCGCATCGTTACGCCGATCACGTGTCCATCCTCAAGTTCATCGAGCGCAACTGGGGTCTGCGGCCCGTGACCAATCGCAGCCGGGACAATTTCCCCAATCCGGTGAGCTTTCCAGGCAATCCGTATGTTCCGGTGAACAGCCCGGCGCTGGATGACCTGTTCGACTTCTTCGACTTCCCGGGCGCACGCGGCTACTTCTAATCGCGCAAGTCAGCGCCAAAAGGCACAAGGGGCCCGCCACCGCTGACGTGGCGGGCCCTGCCATCGGGCCAGGAATCTGCGCGGTCCCCACCCATCCCATTTATACTCACGACCGTATGCCGAGGGGTGGGGATAGGGGCGCAGATGTCAGGGGTAGGGGTTTCGCGCCGGCAGGCGCTACGCGGGCTGGTGACCGCGGCGCTGCCCCTGGGCTCCTTCGGCTGCAGCAAGGTGAATGCCGATGAACTGGTGATCGGCGGCCTGCCCGTGACCTGCAATCTCACGCTGCCGGTCGCCTGTGTCGCCAAGGGCGTCAGCAACAAGTCGGCGCCCGCGGGTGCCCGGAAATTCCAGTTCCAGTACACCAAGTTCAATGGCTGGCCTGAGATCAAGGAGTCTCTCATGGCGGGCCGCATCCAGGCGGGCTACATGTTGGCACCGCTGGTCATGGATCTCGCCGACAGGGGCATACCGCTGAAGATCGTCTCCCTGGGTCACCGCTCCGGCGCGGTGATCATGGTGCGCACGGACTCTCCCTACCAGCACTTCCGGCAGCTCGCGGGCAAGCGGGTCGCGGTGCCCAGCCGCTTCGCAGTCGATTTTCTGTTTCTGCGGCGGATGTTGGCTCTGGAGAACATGAGCCCGGCGGACGTTCAGATCGTGGAAATGGCCCCCCCGGACATGCCGGCAGCCCTTTACGCCAATGCCGTCGATGCCTATTGCACCGGCGAGCCCTTCGGTGCCGCGGCCCAGAGCGCCGGCTATGCGCGGCCGCTGCGCATGACGCGTGATGAGTGGCCGAAGTACATCTGCTGCGTGCTCACCGTGCGCGGTGAGCTCATTGCACGGAACCCGGCGATGGTGCAGGACCTGGTCAACCAGGTGCTGGGCGCCGGAACGTGGCTGGACCAGGGTCCGCAGAATCGCGAGAAGGCGGTGCAGATTGCCGCGGGTCCGGACTTCTTCAACCAGGACCCGAAGATGATTCGCTATGTCATGCAGAATCCGCCCGATCGGGTGACCTACGGTAATCTGCGCATGGTCCGCGGCGAGTTCGAAGAGCTGATGGGGTTGTCACTGGCGGCAGGGAACATCCAGCATCCGATTCCCTACGAGACCTACGCCGATGAGCGGTTTGCCCGTAACGCGCTGCCGGCGGCAATTCCACTATGAGAAGAGGTGGCGTCCAATGATGACCAGAGGCTTGCGCAAACTGCTGCTGGGGACGGTGTTGTCGGCCGCCATTGCCGTGGCCGCGGCTTCCGCTTCGGGCTTCAAGGCCGGCGTGTTCGACCCGCCGCGGGCGGCACCGGATTTCACGCTCGAGGGTTCGAACGGACAGCCCCTGCAACTGAGCCACTACCACGGCAAGGTGGTGATGCTCGCCTTCGGCTACTCGCATTGTCTGTCCGTTTGCCCGATCACCCTTCACACCTTTGCGCAGGCCCTGCGACAGATGGGAGCGGGGGCTGCGGACGTTCAGGTGCTGTACGTGACCGTCGATCCGCAGCGCGACACGCCCGTCAAGCTGAAGGAATTCGTCGGCAGTTTCGACCCGCGGATCCTTGGCGCAACCGGCACTGAGAAGCAGCTCGCACTGGTACGCAAGGACTACGGCGTGACTGCGACCCGGATCCCCGACGGCAACAGCTATATGTACGATCACTCCTCGTCCATCTACCTGATCGACCGCGCCGGGCGCATTCGGGCGCTGATGCCCTATGGCCACCCGCCGGAAGACTTTGTGAACGACCTGCACATTCTGCTGAGGGAATGACCGTTGCGCACCGGCACGCGATTTGTGGTGGCGATTGCAGCGGCCTCCCTGGGAGCGCTAACATGGGCGGCTGTCGAACCGCTTCACACGAGCTCCCGCGAACATATCTTCGTGATTCCCAAGGGCACCTGGGCGCGTCGCATGGCGGGCCGGAAAGTCGAGATCCTGCCGGATCACATACACTTGACCTTGGGGCTGCGCGATGTACTCGTCCTCAGGAACCATGATGATTTGCCGCAGATTTTCGGGCCGACGCTGATGATGCCCGGGCAAAGTTTCACGCTGCCGTTCGACCGGCCGGCCGAGTATCAGTTCGCGTGCACCGCGCACGCCAGCGGCCAGATGACCATCGTCGTCGATCCTTACCCGGGGACGCCCGTGGCCCGAGTCATGTGGCGCGCGCGGACGCTGCTGCGAGCGCTGTGAGTTCATGCAACGATTGAGGGACATGCTGCCGGCGGTGGCGGTCATCGCCGCCTTGCTGGCCATATGGTGGCTGCTGGTGGTAGCCACGCACAGCGTGATCTTCCCCACCCCGTGGGACGTCGTTACCGGAACGGCTCAGCTCATCAGGGACGGCAGCCTGTGGCGCCACATCGGCGCCTCCCTCATGCGGGTCGCCACGGGTTTCGGACTGGCGGTGTGTGTGGCCATTCCGCTTGGTCTGTGGATGGGATGGGTGCGCGGTGCCTATAAGACGCTCAATCCGCTGTTTCAGATCCTGCGGCCCATATCGCCGATTGCCTGGATTCCGATCGCGATTCTATGGTTCGGAGTCGGCGACGCCTCGCCCATCTATCTGATCTTCATCTCATCGGTCTTCCCCATGATCGTCCAGACGGTCGTCGGGGTGCACACCATCGAGAAGCGCTACCTGAGGGCGGCCGAGAATTTCGGCGTCTCAAACCGCACTCTGTTCATGCGAGTGGTGATTCCCGCCGTGCTGCCGCAGATTCTGGTGGGCATGCGCATCGGGCTGGGCGTCGCCTGGCTGGTGGTGGTGGCGGCGGAGATGATCGCGCTGCATTCGGGCCTCGGCTACATGATCATGGACTCGCGCAACGCGGGGAACCGCTACGACCTGGTGGTCGCGGGCATGATCATCATCGGCCTGATCGGTCTGTCCTTGGACGGATTCATGCGCATGCTCGAGTCGGCGCGCTGGGTGCGGTGGCGCTATGCGCACTAAGATCGAAGTCCGCAATCTGCACAAGAGCTTTGCGTCGGATCACGGGCAGCTGACGGTCATCGACAATGTCAGCCTCATGGTTGGCGAGGGCGAGTTTGTCGCGATCGTCGGTCCTTCGGGGTGTGGCAAATCGACGCTGTTGAACCTGATGGCAGGCTTTCTCCATCCGGACTCAGGCCAGGTGGGCGTTGATGGCAGGCTGCACTCGAAACCCGACCAGAAGGGCATCCTGATTTCGCAGCAGGGATCGGTCTTCCCCTGGCTCACCGTGCGTGAAAACCTCAAGTTCGGCCTCAACGGCCACGCGCAGGAAGATCACGCGCAGCTGGCGGACCGCTATGCCGCCCTCGTGGGATTGCAGGGTTTCGAGGACAGTTATCCCTACCAACTATCCGGCGGCATGCTGAAGCGAACCGAGCTGGCGCGCGCCCTGGTGGTGAAGCCGGAGATTCTGTACATGGACGAGCCTTTCTCGGCGCTCGATGCCCTGATGAGTCTGCGGGTGCGCAATGAACTGCTCCGCATTCTGCGGGCCGAGCATCACACCGTCGTGCTCGTCACACATGACGTGGAGGAGGCGATCCACCTGGCAGATCGTGTGCACGTGCTGTCGGCGCGGCCCACCAGGATCCAGGCGACATTTGAGGTGCCATTCCCACACCCGCGACGGGTGTCCGCCCCGGACGCGCAGCAGCTGCGCCTGGCCATCCTGGCTGAATTGGGCGTCGAGCTGGATGAGCGCGACTGAGGTCGTCGCGTCGCCTCAGCCGCGGCGTTTATTGCGGCGACGGGTCGCCGTGCCGGGCGTGCGCAAAGGCGGCGGGGCCGTGGATTCCCGGATCATCAGGCGCGTGGGCAGCACCACTTCGCGGGCCACTTCACGGCCGCTGAGCTGATCGATGAGCTCCTGCGCGGCACGTCGACCCAGTTCCTGGCGCGGAATGTTCACCGTCGTGAGCGGCGGGTTGTAGAACTCGGCGAGGTTCAGATCATCAAAGCCGACCACCGAGACATCCTCGGGCACTGATAGTCCCAGCTTATGGGCGGCGCGGATCGCGCCGTAGGCCATTTCGTCATTGCCGCACAGGACTGCCGTGGGTGGCTGCGCCAGTCCCATCAGTTGCTGCATGCCGGTGGCTCCGGAACCCACGGTGAAATCGCCGCCGTGAAGGAGTTCGGCAGGCGCCGCAAGGCCGGCCGCGCTCAGTGCGGCGCGATAGCCTTCGAGGCGCCGGATCGCGCTCGGCACGCGTCGCAGGCCGCTGATATGTGCTATGCGCCGGTGGCCCAGATCAATCAAATGGCGCATGGCTTCGACGGCGCCGGCATAGTGGTCGGTATTCACCACCGGCACCGCCGCGCCCGGCAGGCGCTCCAGCACGGTCACCAGGGGCGGCAACGGTCGATCACCGGCCGCATAGGCGGCGGGCGCGACGCCGGTCAAGAGGATGATGCCGTCGGCACGGCCGCTCGCCACCTGCTCGAAGAAATCCTGTTCACGCTCCGGGTCGCCTTCGCTGTTGCCAAATAGCAGCGCGAACTGCGAATTGCGGGTTACTTCCTCCGCGCCGGCAAAGATCTCGAGGAAGAAGGGACTGAGGTTCGGAGCGACGAAGAGAATGGCCTGTGCCAGTCCCTGTCGCAGGCCGCGCGCCAACAGATTGGGCCGGTAACCGAGGCGTTCCACCGCGCCCATGACCCGCTCGCGGGTTTTCGGGCGCAGCAGGTGCGGGCGTGACAGCGCGCGCGACACGGTTGCAACGGAAACGCCCAGTTCGCGCGCGACGTCCGTAATGGTCGTGGGCGCCGATCCGCGTTTTGCCATGTCAGAAAAGCCAATCGCTGCGCATGTAAACCAGTATGCCCGATGCCAGCCGGCGCGCATCAGGTACAATTGAAGTTAGCGGTAACATTTTTTGGCTTATGAGGCGCCTGATGGTCCGAACATTGCGCTCGTTCACGGCGAGCCTGGCTTTGCTGATTGTGGTTCAGGCCGACGCCGCGCCGCAACCGGTGGGCGAGGGCGCCTATGCGACGCATCAGTATCACGATCTCTTCGTCGAGCGTCTGGCCCACACACCGGCGGAGGTCCACGAGAAGATCAGCCAGGCCTTCGCACAGCTCTTTCATGGTGACGGCCAGGAGCAGCGTGTCTATTTCGAGACTGGGGCCAACTCCAACGGCACGCTGGCCTACATCACTGACTGGGCAAACAACGACGCGCGCACCGAGGGTATGAGCTACGGCATGATGATTGCCGTGCAGCTGGACCGAAAGCGCGAATTCGACGCTTTATGGAACTGGTCCCGGACCTACATGCTCATCACCGATCCCAAGGATCCTTCGGTAGGGTACTTCGCCTGGTCGATGAACACGGACGGCACACCCCGTTCGACCGGTGCCGCGCCGGACGGCGAGGAATACTACGTCATGGCGCTATACTTCGCGGCGCATCGCTGGGGTAACGGCCAGGGCATCTACAACTATCAGCGCGAGGCCGACCGGATCCTGCGCGGTATGCGTCACCATCCGCTGCTGACGGGTACACCTCCGTTTCGCATCCATCCTGGTGATCGGCCCTTCGTGGCCCCGGCTGCGCCATGGCCGAGCCCGAACAATCGCCGGGCAATGGCCGATGCGGCGCGCGACGGCAAGCCCTGGCCCCCGTCGCGTCCCAAGCGGACCGACAATCCGGTGACGGTCGGGCCGATGGTGGATGAGGCTCATACCATGATCCGGTTCGTCCCGGAGACCAATGTGTCAGGCACGGATGCTTCCTATCATCTGCCGGCATTTTACGAACTATGGGCGCGCTGGGGACCGGTGGAGGACCGTGCCTTCTGGGCCAGGGCCGCCACCGTGAGCCGGGAACTGTTCGCGCGGGTGACAGGGCCGGACACCGGGTTGGCACCGGACCGCAGTCGCTTCGACATGTCGCCCATGACCGGCCGGGACGCTAAGCCCGTGCAATTCGGCTATGACAGTTGGCGCACGGTGAGCAACTGGTCGGTCGACTACAGCTGGTGGCACCGCGACGCGCAGGAGCCGGTGCTGAGCGAGCGCGTGCAGAAATTCCTCATCGGCCAGGGTCTGCATACCTTTGCGGACCGCTACACACTCGAGGGCCAACCGCTGTCGACCCGTCATTCCCCGGGCATGCTGGCGGCGGCGGCGGTGGGCAGCCTGGCCGCGCCGCGCAGTGCCACCTCCGATGCCTTCTTGCAGGAACTCTGGGAAATGCCGGTGCCGGCGGGCGAGCAGCGCTATTTCGATGGCATGCTGTATCTGATGAGCATGATGCATCTGGGCGGAGAGTTTCGCGTCATCCGGTGAGCGCTCCGCCGGCATGCCGGGCAAGAAAGGCGCGCACCTGTGCGTTGTAGCTGTCGGGATTGTCGAGATTGGGCATGTGACCGGCGTTGTCGATGACGACACGCCTGGCATCGGGCAACCGCGCCGCCAGGGCCATCGCCGCTGCCGCCCGCCCGGGACTTTCATGATCTCCCTGAAGGATGAGTACCGGCACCTGCAGTGAGTCGATCCCGGCCGCTGCCGGCACCGCGGCCGCCGCAGACGGTGGCTCGAGCAAGTCCAGCCCGCGGTAACGCGCAATGGTCGCCGCAAGCAGGTCCCGCACCTCGTGATTATCGGTCTGCAGTCGGGCCAACGGATGACGCCGCCATTCCTGGCGAAAGGCTTCCATGCCCTGCGAACGCACCAGTTCGCGATAGTGCGCGAGGGGCAGTTCGCTGCCGCCGCTGAGGTCGAAGTCGGGCGGGCCATCCAGCACCAGGCAGGAAACCGCGGTCGGCCGGACCTGTGCGAAGGCCACCGCGGCGCGAGCTCCCTGGGACATGCCGACAAAGGCCATGCGCTCAAGGCCCAGCAATCCGCACAGCGCCGTCAGGTCCTCCACGTCCTGTTCCACGGACGGGCGACCCGAGGAGAGGCCAAAGCCGCGGCGATCCAAACGGATGAGGCGAAACTGATTGCTAAGCGCCCGGGTCTGCAGGTCCCACATCTGCAGGTCCAGCGTCCAGCCGTGCAGCCACATTACCGCGGGCCCCTGGCCTTCGTCGCGATAGCGCAGGCGGACACCATCACGCGTAAAAAATCGATCCTGCATCAACGGCACCTCAATTGTTTTCGATATCCGAAAATTTGCGGGATGGTAATGGCGCTTGACCATTCATCCCGCCGCGGTTCAGTATGTTTGTAACTGCGAAGCATGCTTTCGATATTCGAAAATCCAACACTACGATCATCGCGTGGTCCTCGTGACGGCGTGCATCGACCCCGACATTGATTTGTCAACGCGCGGTTGAAGCAGCCTTCAGGGGCCGGCGCGATGGTGCGGCGCGAGAATGCCGGTAACGAACAGGGAGCTCATTCATGCATTTCCGAAAGTTGGTTCCGGTCCTGGCGGCATTGCCGGGTGTGCTCCTCGTCGCCGCGCCCGCGCGGGCACAGTCACAGACCAGCCAGCCGGCCGATACCTCCCAGGAGCTGCAGGAGGTGGTGGTCACGGCCCGCAAGCGTGTCGAATCGCTGCACGATGTGCCGGTGACGGTCGAGGCCTTCACCCAACAGACGATCGAGGCAGCCGGCATCGAGGCGCCACGCGACTTCATCGCCATGATACCGAACATGACGCTGGTGGAAGTGCAGAACGTCGGCAATTCTTTCATCACCATCCGCGGCATTTCCCAGGCGCGCAACAGCGAACCGTCGGTGGCCGTGCTGGTCGATGGAGTGCTGGAGACCAATCCCTACGAATTCGACCAGGAACTCACGGACATCAAGCAGATCGAGGTCCTCAAAGGACCGCAGGGCGCGCTCTATGGTCGTGACGCCATCGCCGGCGCCATCATCATTCAAACTGCCGACCTCCCCGATCACTTCGAGGGCCAGGCCAAAGTCGGAGTGGGCAACGGCGTTTCGGAAAAGGCACAGGTGGCAGCGGGCGGTCCGATCGATGCGGCCGGCACCCTCAAGTACCGGGCGTCACTGAATTTCTACAACACCGATGGCTACCTGGAGAACACCAACCTGGATCGCAAGGCCGATCCGTACAAAGATTATTCGGGGCGGCTGCGGCTGCAGTGGAAGCCCGGCGATGAGTGGACCGCGGACCTGCGCCTGCTGCGTGATCATGTGGACACCACGGCGTACTACTACGTCATCCCGCGTTCCGATGAGGCGAATGTATTCACCAGCTTCAGCACGACCCCCAATGCCAACGATGTCACCAGCCCCATCCAGAACCAAAATCTCGGTTCGGATCAGCGCGACATTACCGACATCGCGCTGAAGCTTGATGACGCCCACCCGTTTGGAACCTTCACCTCCACCACCGACTTCAACCGTACCAAGGAAATCGATACCGGCGACGCCTACGACTTCCGCCCCATCCACGATTCCATCGCCTTCAATTATTTCTTCGCCGCGGTCCCGGCGGCCGATGGCGGGCCGGCCGGTGAGAGCCAGAGCCAGTTCATCGACGTGCGCACCTACAGCGAGGAGCTGCGCTTCACTTCCGAGCACATCGGCGGCTTTTCGTGGATCGGCGGGGCGTACTTCGTGCACACGGAGCGCTTCATCTCCACCGGCAATCTGTTCGACCGGGGCGATGGCATTCCCCGGGTGTACCAGGAGCCGCTGGTTAATGCGGCCAACCCGTACGCCACGAATACCAATGCCACATTCCTGGCCGACGCGCAGAACAACAATGCCTGGGCCCTGTTCGCCGATGCCACCTATGCCTTCAACGCCCAGTGGGAAGTGGATACTGCAATCCGCTACGACCAGGACACGCGCCACAACACGACCGACACGCCGGCTCAGTTTCTGCCCGATCCGACCGCGCACACCGGGGAGGTACGCAGCCACACCTGGGATGCGGCGCAACCCAAGGCCACCCTGCGCTGGATACCCAACGATAATCTCACGCTGTTTGGCGGCTGGAGCCGCGGCTTCCGCAGCGGCGGATTCAACCAAACCGGCGTGGGCGCGATCGCGGAGTCCGAGCACCAGTTCGGCGTGCATGACCTCTTCAATGCCGAGATCGCCGACACCTGGGAAGTGGGTGCCAAGAGCGAGTTCCTCGATCGACGAGTGAGCGCCAATCTTTCACTGTTCGACACCACCGACCGCAATGGCTATTTCTTTTTCTACGACGCCATCACGTCGACCCAGAACCTGGGTAACCTCGATGCCAAGTACAAGGGTGCGGAGCTCGAGCTTTCTGCGAAGGCCAGTGAAAACTGGGACGTGTACGCGAACTTCGGCGTCACCGACGGTGTGATCACCAAAATGGAAGACCCCAGCGTCATCGGCAAGCGGCCGCCGCTTTTGACCAAGGACACCATCAACTCCGGCGTCCAATATCACCGGCCGGTTGCCGATGGCCTGAACGCGGTGGTGCGCCTTGACTACAACTTCATCGGCCGTACCTGGTGGGATCCGTACAACGTGACCTCACGCGACCCGGTAAATCTGTTCGATCTGCGCGCCGGCCTCCAGGCGGCCCAGTGGACGGTCACGGCCTGGTCGAAGAACCTCACCAACAAACGCTACAACGCCGAGTTTTCCACCGGCGGTTTCCTGTGGCGGGCCGAGCCGCGCCGTTACGGCGTGGACTTCAGTTTCAAGTTTTAGGAGGTCCGACTGCTGCCGCCGACGGTGTACCCGAACATGATGCCGATGGAGCCCCACAGCACCGTCTGGATACCCAACGAGGCCAGCCTGAAGTCCCAGAGGGTGACGGCGGGGAAGGTGGGCGGGACTTCGTTGATACCCGGCAGCAGTACGAACACCGCAGCGATCACCACCAGGTAGGCACCGAGCGCCAGCAACGAGGCGTTCCATGTGCCGTGGCGCGGTACCAGTGAACGCTGCAGGCGCAGTGCCGCCAGCGTCGTGGCAATTGATATTGCCATCATCAGGAAGTAGAGGCCGGTGCGGTACTTGATGGTGTCCGGCTCGCCCACCGAAGGCGGATTGGCGGGGTACTTGAGCATGGGTACCAGGTACACCGACACCAGTCCCAGGACGGCTACCAGCACCGAAGTCGGGGCCGGTGCCAGTCTGCCGATGCGTCCATTGGCGAAAGCGAACAGCACCGCGAACAGGCAGCCTAAGCCGGCGCCGGCGCCCACCATTCCCGTGAGCAGTCCAATTCCGCTTTGCACCGTGCGGCTGAAGATGACGGGATCATCGTCGGGAGCGGGTTTGCCGGCGGCCACAGCGGCCGCAGCTGCGGCCTGATCCTGTGCCGACTCGAAGGCAATCGCGGTATTGACGGCGGGTTCGCCAAAGATCCTGGCCCAGCCGAACGCCAGAAGACCGGCGAGAATGCCGACAATGAACCCGCGAAGTATCAGTCTGCCAACCATGGATGATGAGTCCGCGGTCCGACCTAGTGGCAGGGGAATCCCAGAAGGTGTCGGGCGTCGTGCACGAACTCATGCACGCCCATGCCACTGAAGATTGACGTCGCGCCCTGTTCGGCGCCCACGAAGTAATACGCGAGACCCATCACCACCATTCCAAACAGGGCCCAGGGCACTATTTTGGCAATGGGAATGGCGACTTGAAGCGCCAGGTCATGCACTGCAGCCGGAGCCGAGACTGACTCGTCCTCTATGCTCATCGGGAGCTCTCCGTATTCCTTCCGTTCCGTGTCTGCCATGATGCCATACGTGCCGGCGCGGTTCTCGCCCCGCTATTGCAGCACCGGCCAAAACACCTTTATCTCCAAAAGCTTATAGCATAATCTCTGCCGCGATGACGCCGCGTATCACCCTGATTTGCCATGCCACGACGGCCGCGCTGCGGGCCGCGACCTTCGGCGGGGACGACGGACTGGACGAGTCGGGAAAGGCCAAGGCCGAGCAGGCCAAGGCCCATATCGGCCACGTCGACCGCTGCTTTGTCAGCCCCGCGCTGCGGGCGCGCGAAACGGCCGCTTTGCTGGGACTTACGGGGATGGTCGACGATCGCCTGCGCGACTGTGACTTCGGGCGCTGGACGGGACTGCGCTTCAAGCAGGTACTGCTGCGCGAGCCGCGCAAGCTCGTCGCCTGGATCCGCAAGCCGGAGACCGCCCCGCATGGCGGGGAAACCATTCCCCAGGTACTGCAGCGGGTTTCCGCCTGGATGGCCGAACGCGGCCGCGAACCGGGTCATACCGTTGCCGTGACCCATGCGGCCGTCATCCGCGCCGCCATCGTCCACGTCATTCAGGCCCAGCTGCCGTCCTTCTGGCGCATCGATGTGCTGCCGCTGTCGCGCACGGATCTACGCACCAACGGCCGACGCTGGGTACTGCGATCCATTGGACCCATCGCCTCTGGCGCGGAACCCGAATGAGCGCCGCATGTCGCTAGCGGGTACGGGCAAGCGTTTTTACTGGTTTGCGGGCGCGGTCATCGCGCTGTTGGTGCTGATCGCGGGCATCAACCTTTACCAGGCGCACACCCTGGCGCCGCATATCGCGAATCTGTCCTACTCCGAGTTTCTCGATGATGTCGAGCACGGCCGTGTGCACTCGGTGATCGTCTCGGGACAGGAGATTGATGGTTTCCTGGCCGGCCGCGCGCCGTTTCGCACCTATGCCGCCGAAGACCCGGATCTGATCCGCGTGCTGCGTGCCAAGGGTGTGGCGATCACGGCGACCCCGGCGCCGGCGACGGGGATTTCCTGGGGCGGGGCCGTGGGCAATGTGGTTCCCACGCTGCTACTGGTCGCCTTTGCGATCTTCTTCATGATGCGCGGTGGTGGCAGCGGCGGACGGATGATGGGTCTGGGCAAGTCCAAGGCGCGCCCGCTGGTGGCTGCCACGGGGCGAGTGACTTTCCAGGATGTGGCAGGCGTCGATGAGGCACGCGACGCCCTCAAGGAGATGGTGGACTTCCTGCGCGACCCCCGCCGGTTCCATCACCTGGGGGGGCGCATCCCGCGCGGCGTGCTGCTGGTGGGACCTCCGGGCACCGGCAAGACATTGTTGGCACGCGCGGTCGCCGGCGAAGCGGACGTGCCGTTTTTCACCATCTCAGGTTCCGATTTTGTCGAGATGTACGTGGGAGTCGGTGCCTCGCGGGTGCGGGATCTGTTCGCGCAGGCCCGCAAGCATGCTCCCTGCATCGTCTTCATGGACGAGATCGATGCCGTCGGCCGCCGTCGTGGCGCCGGCGTCGGTGGCGGCAATGATGAGCGCGAGCAGACGCTCAACCAGCTGTTGGTCGAGATGGACGGTTTTGCCGCCAATTCAGGCGTGATCCTGATGGCCGCCACCAATCGTCCCGATGTGCTGGATCCCGCGCTGCTGCGACCCGGGCGTTTTGACCGGCAGATCACCGTCGTCAATCCGGATGTGCTCGGCCGCCAGCAGATACTGAAGGTGCATGTGCGGGGCATGCCCCTGGCCGCCGATGCGGATCTACGCTACGTCGCCCGCGGTACGCCCGGCTTCTCGGGCGCCGACCTCATGAACCTGGTGAACGAGGCGGCGCTGTTGGCGGCGCGCCGTGGCCGCAGCGACATCGGCAGGCTTGAATTCGAGGACGCCAAGGACACGGTCATGATGGGTGCCGAGCGGCGCACCCATGTCATGAGCGATGAAGAGAAGCGGCTCACCGCCTACCGCGAGGGTGGGCGGGTCATCGTTGCGTTGCATGTCCCGGCTGCCGATCCCATCCACAAGGTGACCATCCTCACCCGGGGCCGTGCCAATGGCATGACGCGCCAGCTGCCGGAGAATGAGTACGCTTCGACCACACTTGAGCAGATGACCTCACGCCTGGCGGTGTTGCTGGGCGGGCGGGCCGCCGAGGAGCTGATTTTCGGTCGCGCGCTGGTGACATCCGGAACGGCGGGCGATCTGGAGGAGGCGACCAAGCTCGCGCGCCAGATGGTGACCCGCTGGGGTCTGTCGGAGGAACTGGGGGCGGTGACCTATGGGGAGAACCAGGATGAGGTGTTCCTCGGCCATTCCATCACCCGCCAGCACACCATCTCGGAACACACGGCGCAGATCATCGCGCTCGAGGTGCGCAAGCTGATCGATACCGCTTTGAGCCAGGCCCGGACCATTCTCGTCGCACAGCGCGCGCAGCTGGACGTGCTGGTGCAGGGGTTGCTCTACTATGAAACCCTAAGCGGCGAGGACATCGACAACCTGCTCGCGGGCGGGACACCGATCCGGGAGTCGGCGCCGTAGTTCGCCCCGAGTGCGCACCTCAAGCCGCGGTATCGACCGGCGCCGGTGCCAGAACCTCATCGAACAGCAACAGCCGGCCGGCATTGGCAATGCCGATGAAGGTGCTGACATTGTGCAGCAGTGCCGCAATGATCGGTGCCTCGAGGCCCAGTACGCCTGCTCCCGACAGCACGATCAGGCCGAAGGTAAAGGACAGGCCGATGGCGACATTGACGTAGATGGTGCGCCGGCAGCGGCGACTGAGCCGGATACAGGTGCCAAGGCGGCGCAGATCATTCGACATCAGGGCGAGGTCGGCTGACGCGAAGGCGACATCGGCACCCTGGGTGCCCATGGCAACGCCGACTGCGCCGGCGCGCAAGGCCAGTGAATCGTTGATGCCATCTCCCACCACCATGGGCCGGTGGCCGAGCTTGATCTCGTGCATGACCCGATCCATTTTCTGCTCGGGCAGCATCTCGGACCACACTTCGTTGATCCCGACCTCACCGGCGACCTGGCGCGCTACCGCGTCCCGATCACCGGTGAGCAGCACCATGTGCTCGATTCCCAGCCCTTTGAGGTCCTGTACCGCATTGGACGCGCTGCCACGCAACTGATCCAGAAACAGGAGCCAGCCGAGGAACTTGCCATTCAGGCTGACGCCGGCCACCGGGCCATTGTGCATAGGCGGCGGGGGCGCGCTCACGCCCAGGCGCTCGAACAGATCGGCTCGTCCCAGGGCTGCAAGCTGCCCGCCGGATTGCGCGGTCACACCGAAGCCCCCGAGTTCCCGGGCATCCTGAACCGCCAGCCGCTCGCCCTCCGGCAGCGCGGCCGCCGCGGCACGGCTTAAGGGATGATTGCTGGCCGCCCCCAGGCTTGCGGCCAAACGGCGCAACACGGCGGCGTCGACTCCGGCAACGGGACGCACCTCGGACAGCCGCAGATCACCGGTGGTGAGAGTGCCGGTCTTGTCAAAGACGACGGAAGAGACATCCGCCAGATGTTCGAGAAATCCCGAACCCTTGATCAGGATGCCATGGCGCGCGGCGACCGCGATGGCAGCCACCGCCGTGGCGGGGGCCGCGAGCACCAATGCACAAGGACAAGAGGCCACGAGCACGGCGAGCATGGCCGGCACATTGGCCGTGATCAGCCAGGTTCCACCCGCAACCAGCAGCACCAGCGCCATGTACTGCCCGGCATAACGATCGAGCAGTCGCGTGACCGGTGGCTTGGCGTTTTCAGCCTCACGCATGAGAGTGATGATCCGGCCGACCGTGCTTTCCTCGCCGACGCGCACCAGCTCGACCTGCAGCCGGCCATCGACATTCATGGCGCCTGCCAGCACCTGATCGCCCACATGCACTTCCACGGGGACCGATTCACCGGTGAGTGAGGCCAGGTCCAAACTGGAGGTGCCCACCTTGACGACGCCGTCGGCCGGCACCCGCTCTCCAGCCCGCAACTCGATGCGATCACCGACCCGCAACCGGACGCTGGGGACCATTTCCGTAGTGCCATCGGGCAACAGTCGCCGCGAGTCGACTTCGGTCAAGCGGCTCAGGGCCCGCACAGCCTCCTGCGAGCCCAGCATGCTGCGCTCCTCGAGCACATGGCCCACCGTCATGATGATGGGCAGCAGTGCCGCGGTCATCAGGTCCCCGGTGGCCCAGGCCGCAACCAGCGCCAGCGCCACCAGGCGATCCGTGATGCCGTGCAGACTCGGATGCCGCAGGCTGGCCCAGGCTTCGACGAACACCGGCACCGCAACCAGGGTGGCGGAGGCGCCAGCCACCAGCTCGGCGACCCCGGCCTCGGCCGGGAACAGATATTTCATGGCGGCCGCGACGATCAACAGGCACAGCGCCACCAGCGCCAGCGTCAAACGCAGGCCGAGCACCAGCCGTTCAGCGCGCTCCAGCAATACCGGTCGCCCACTCGGGGGCGACAAGGCCATTTCAGGGATCGTGCTCATTTGTCAGTCTTTCCGGGCAACAAAATACGCGCTCCACCCTGCGGGTCGATGAGGGTCGCAGAGCCCACCTTGTTCATGATATCAGCGACCTTGGTGCGATATTCGCGCAGCAGCAGGCTGCCCCGGGTGGCAGGCGTCACCTCGTGCTCGAGCGCCAGAATGGCCGCGGTGTTGACACTGGCGCTGCTGGTGAATTCCAGCGCGCGCGCCTGGGCGTCGGCCAGCAGCTGATCGTGCAGGCGACTGGATTCCTGGCGGCGCCGTTCCGCATCGGTCCGCGCCACCGCCAACCCCCGATCCGCGGTCTGGGTGGCAATCAGTACGGCGTCGAACGCCGACTTCGCCTGGGGCGGTAGCCAGGCGGTCATGTCGATGCGTTCGATTTCCACGCCCAGCGGCGCCCCCTGATCGGCGAGCGCCCGCAGGCGCGTGTTCATGTCCTGGATCAGCGAACTGCGTACTTCGCCGCGCAAGGCCTGCGTGGACTGGTTGCCTGCGCCGGCTTGCGCAGCCTGTACCACCAGAAAGTCATCGAGCCTGCGGGCGGCGGTGACATGCGCGGTGGTTGCGCGGAACAGCCGGTCCAGCGCGGGCGCGACATGGGACTGGGCGAGGGCGTAACTGATCGGGTCATTGATGCGATAAATCAGGGTGGCGTTCAGCAGCACCACATTGCCATCGCCGGTGAGATAGGCCGTCGCATTCTGGGGAATGCCCTGGGAGACTGCGAAGGGTCCGATGAGTCCCTGTGCCACCTCGGTGGCCGGTGCCAGGGTCGCGACATCTTGCGTCAGCAGCCGCTCGGGCCCAGGCAGCAGCCGCGTCTGTTCTATGGGGCGCGGCCACGCCACCAGCAGCCCGGCTTCCTGCGCGCGCACGATGCGCCCGAAGCGCATCACCACCACCTGGCTGTCGGAGGCGATTTCGCGCACGTTTCCGGTCAGCCACAGAATCAGCAACAGCAGGCCCGCGACGTACACCGTGCGAAAGCCGATCGCCACCGACTGGGCGATGGGCCCTGGCGGTGGCGGCGGCGGCGGCCCGACCGGATCGGCCGATTCGGGCTCTGCGGGAGAGTGAAACTCACTCACGGGGTCTTCCTGGCTCCGGCCGCCGCGGCGCCGCTCGTGCCGCCGGTACCCGGTGGTCCCTCGACCAGGATGCGAAAGGGCGCCGCATCGGTACGCAGTACCAGGCTGGTGTTGCGGCCGATGACCTGGTTCAACGCATCAAGCGAGCGCAGGGTGTTGTACAGCCCGGGGTCGCTTTCATAGGCCTTGGCGTAGATGCGGGCGGCAGCCTGCTGCGCATCCGCCTCGGTTCGTGCCGCCTGCTCGCGTGCCTGGGCGACGACTTCACGGGCATCGCGATCGGCGTCAGCGCGAATCGCCGCAGCCTGGCGCAGTCCGTCGGCGGTGCGCTTGGCGGCCTCGGTCTCACGCTCGGCGCGCATCCTCTCCACCGTGGCGGCGAGGGTCTCATCCGGCAAGGTCATCCGTTCCACACCCACCTGTCGGATCTCGATTCCGTATACCTGCAGCATGCGCGTCGCAATCTGGTCATGCACCTGCTGCTCGAAGGCATCGAGGCGCACCTTCGAGGCATCGATATTCACGAGGTCAGCGAGATCGAAGTTGCTGGAGGTGATATGCAGTGCGGCGCTGACGAAGCTGCGCAGCTGACGGGCCGCTTCATCGGGCTGGTTGCGCACCGAGCGCAGAAACTGGCGTACATGGTCCGGATCATCCGGCACCTGCCAGGCGACATACGACTGCACCAGCACCCGCAGGCTGTCGCGCGTGCCCACATCCTGCAATCCCGTGGAAGTAGTGCGCAGGCGCAGGTCAATGAGGATGGTGCTCTCAAAGGGTGCGGGCAGCTTCCATGCGAGGCCCGGTTCCGTGACGACCCGCACCGGATTGCCGAAGCGGGTGATGACCCCGGCTTCGCCCGCCGGCACCATCACGATGCACGCGGCGGCGATGGCAGCCAGCAGTATCAGCCCGGCGATGCCGATACGCAGCAGCGACCCGTAGTCATGATCATGGTGATCGTGGTCGTCGTTATCGTGGTGTGAAAACATTTAGTGTGACTCGATGAGTGACGGGTGCGCTCGTTCAGGGCTCCGGGGCATCTGGAGGAATCGCGGGCGCGCTGGGCGCGCTGGGCGCGGCGGTGGTGTTGGCCGGTGTGCCGACGCCCAGATCGGCCGGATTCGCGGTCATGGGCCGGGTAGTTGCGGCGGGCGAACGCAGATCGAAGATCGGGCCCGGTGCGGAGCTCAGCCGGTGGTCGATCAGTATCAGCGGCTTGCCGGCGATTGCCGCTTCAAGATCGGTCAGTGTACGTTCCAGCAGGAATGCGCTGCCGCCCTCGGCATGGGCGCGACGCTCCGCATCGAATTTGTAGGCGACGGTATTGGCGACCGCGACTCGCTCGACGGCGCCGGCATGTGCCGAGGTGGTGAGCTGGTGAGCCTCCTGCTGCGCCACCCCCGCGACCCGTTCGGCGCGTCCGGTTTCATCGAAAATGCTGGCCTTGGCTCTGATCTCAGCGGCCTGCACCGCGTGGTAGGCGCTTGCCGCTCCCGGTGGCGGATGAATCTCCTCGATCAGTACCGACACGATTTCAATGCCGGCCTGATGCGAGTTCATATCGGCGGCCAGCGCATCGCGCAGCGAGGCCGCCACGTTGTCGCGCCGCTCACCCAGCACCGCGAGCAGCGTGCGTGAATTGAAGTAGCGCAACACGATACGGCTGCCCGCCTCCTCGATGAGGGAAGCCGGGTCGGCGACCGAGTAGACGGAGCGCAGCGCCGCCTCATCAGTCAGGCCCACGCGATACAGCACGCTGATCTCGGTGCTGACACTCTGAAATCCCTGCTGGCCGGTGCCGGGGCTGGGAACCAGGTAGTTGGCCTGCCCGGAGTGGGCACTTTCCCACAACCGGTTCAGGCTGGCCGGTGGCGTGTCCTCCGCGCCTACTGCTTCGACGCTATCCGGAGCCGACTGGTCGACACCGATGTGAACCGAGTGGATGGTGCCGTATTCGACCGGCCGCAGCCGGCCAAGCGGCCAGGGCAGCAGCAGATGCAGTCCGGGTCCGAGTACCGCAACGGGCGCGCCGAAGCGCTCATAAATGCCACGCTGCCCCAGGTCGATGAGTTTCAGCCCCGTCAATCCCCAGCACAGCAGCGCGGTTCCCAACAGGGTCGGCAGCACCGCGGCACTCAGGAACGACAGCGCCCAGCTGCGCGCGAAGTCCAGGCCGAGGTGACTGCGCATCAGGGCCGCGGGCGAGCGCGGACCGCCGGTGATGATGCCTGCCAGAATGCTGTCGGTTACCGCCCTGGCATTGGCAGTGGCCGGGGCCGGGAGAAACAGTCGCGCCAGCGCACGCAGCGCCAGCTCCAGGGCGACGAGTGCCGGAACAATGGCCAGTACCCACTGCAGCC
>DASZCK010000120.1:0-8575 GCA_035943195.1 Steroidobacteraceae bacterium | reverse complement strand
CTGCGACGAAGGCCAGGAGCGCGCCCAGGTGCTGATTCGCCGTGGGGCTGCGCTGGGTGCCGATGAGACTGCGCGCGTATTGGATGGGCATAGGTGCTATACGGCCTGCGCTTCCGCCACCGAACGGCGCATGGCGAAAGTGCCGGCGATGCACAGCAGCGCCGGCACCGCGATCAGACCCAGCATCACGCGCGGTGCGATGCCCGCGGCGATGAGTCGACCACCGGCGATGGGGCCGAGCACCGCGCCGATGCGGCTCACCGCTCCGGCCCAGCCAAATCCGGTTACCCGGATTTCCGGAGGATAGAAGATCGCGCCCAGAGCGATGAAAGCCATGATGACCCCGCCGATGCCGCTGCCCATGAGCACCAGCAGCAGCGGCCACGCCGGTGCGCTACCCGGCACGGCAAACAGCAAAGCGGTGATCAGCGTGATGGCAAAGGCGCCCACCAGCGCGGGGATGGCGCGGCGACGGTCCACCAGCCAGGCCTGAATCAGTGAGCCGGCAATGCCGCCGCCCTGCAGCAGTGCGATCCCATGCGGCGCCTGCGACCGCGACCACCCGGCCGCCGTCAGGAAAGTGGGCAGCCAGCTGATCAGGAGATAAAACAACATGGCCGACAGGGCGTAGACGAACCAGAGGCGCAAGGTGCGCTCCCGATACGGCACGCGCAGCAGCGCGCCCAGGGTCCCGCCGCTTGCGGCACGGGTACTCGGCGCCGAGGTCGCCGCCAGTGCCGGCGACTCGGGCAGACCCACGAGCGAGGCAAGCAATGCCGCGAGCGGCAGCGCCGCCCCCACCAGGAACAATCCGCGCCATCCGGCCGCGGTCAGCACCTGCGGGGCCGTGAGCCCTGCGAGCATGGCCCCGAACGATACGCACACCCCCATCAGGGTCATGATGGTGGCCCGACTCGCCTGCGGCGCGTATTCGGCGGTCAGAGCCGAAGCGTTGCTCTGGCACACACCCAACCCCAGCCCGATGAGCAACCGCCACAGTGCCAGCTGCCAGGGCGAGGTGGCCGTCGTCACGCCGAGGGATGTGACCAGGATGATGGCCAGCCCGCCCAGCAGCAACGGCCGCCGGCCCAGGCGATCCCCCAGCGGGGCGATGAAGGCGGAACCCAACCCCAGACCCAGCAGCGAAGCGCTGAGCGCGTTGGCGAAGGAAGAATTGGCCAGCTGCCATTCGTGCGCCAGCGTGGGCACCGCCAGCCCCATGGCCTGCAGGTCGTAGCCATCCAGCAGCACGACCAGGGCGCACAGCAGAAACACGCGAATCTGCAGGACGGACAGGGGCCGGTCGTCGAAGTCTGGCATGCGCAGCATGGTAACTGATGCGCGTACAATAGCTCATGAGCTCCGAAACCCAGGTCGAGGAACTGCTGCGCAGGATCGAGGCCCTGGAAGTGCGGGCTCGCGGCGGCTGACCTGTTCTCGCGCCACGCGCGCCTGGAGATCGCCGGGCGCGGACCTGCATGCGCTGGCGCAATTTCATCCAGAACGGCTGGCTGGGCCGCGAGTCACGCTGGGGCGAAGGCACCCACCACCTACTACGTGGATTTCTCTTCGTGCCGCCCTATCACTATGCCAATCCGGTGACTGGCAAGACCTGGAAGTAATGACGCGGCCTAGGCGACGAAGCGTACTTTCGAGGGCCGGCCTGCCGGGTCCGCGCCGCCCACCGGATTGCCGAGCCGATAGGTCGACATGGTTTCAACCAGTCGGTTGGCCTGATCGGCCATGGCTCCGGAGGCCGCCGAGGCCTCCTCGATCAGTGCGGCATTCTGCTGCGTCATACCGTCCATCTGCATGACCGCCTCGTTGACCTGATCGATGCCCGCGGACTGCTCGCGCGAGGCCGCCGCAATCTCGCCCACGATGTCGGCCACCTTCTTCACCGACACCAGGATGTCGTTGAGGGTCGAACCGGATTGGGTGACCAGCGTCGAACAGTCACCAACCTTGCGCACGCTGTCATGGATGAGGCCCTTGATCTCCTTGGCGGCGACGGCGGAACGGCTCGCGAGATTGCGCACCTCGGCGGCCACCACCGCGAAGCCGCGGCCCTGTTCGCCGGCGCGGGCCGCTTCGACCGCGGCGTTGAGCGCCAGCAGGTTGGTCTGAAAGGCGATTTCGTCGATGGTGCTGATGATGTCGGCGATGCGCTGCGCGGCGACATTCATCTCCGACATGGCATCCACGGCCTTGCCGACGATGACACCACCCTTCTCCGCCTGGTTGCGCGCGGCAACCGCCAGCTGATTGGCTTGGCTGGCATTGTCGGCATTCTGCTTGACGGTGCTGGTCATCTCTTCCATGGAAGCGGCCGTGGCCTCGAGTGCCGAGGACTGCTCCTGGGTGCGCTCCGACAGGCCCAGATTGCCGTCCGAGATCTCACTGGCCGCGCGGCCGATTTCACCGGCCGCCTCCTGCACCTCGCGCACCACCTTGACCATGTTGTCGACCATCTTGTTCACGCCGTGGGCGAGCACCAGCAGGAAGCCGGACTTGCCCTCGATGTCGACGCGCCGATCCAGATCCCCGGCATGCGCGGCCGAGACGATGTTGTTGACCTCCTCCTCAGCGCGCACCTCGGGGGTGCGGTCGATCCATTCCACGGTAGTGCCCATGCGCCGCCCGTCGCTGTCGAACACGGGTGTGGTCACCACCCGCAGCGCGCGGCCGCCGAGGCGGATGTCCGAGGTGAGTGCCGTCTTCAGGTCGGTGACGGCCTGATGCTGGTGAGTGGAGTTCTGGTGGAAGACATCGATGTCCGAGCCGATGACCTTGTCGGCCTGGAAGCCGGGCAGATCCCGACGGAAATCCGCCTCCGCCTCGCGGAACATCCGGTTGGCCGCGGCATTGGCGTACACAATGCGCTGATTCTCATCGGCCAGCATGAGGCTGGCGCTGGCGCCGTCCAGCGCCTGGCGCTGCAGGGAAGCCTTGCGCCGCTCCTCGGCAATCTGGTAGCCCATCTTGATGCGCAACGTCAGCAAGGCACGCTGCACCTCTCCGGCCTTGTGCTTGCTGGCGGATTTGAAGGTGGTGTGGAAATGCCCCGCGGCGAGATCCCGGATGAACGACACGGTATCTTCGGTCACTTCCCGGCGACGCTGGGCGGTAAGCAGGACCCGCGCCACCCACAACGCGCAGCGCAGTATGAGCAGCATGGCCACCGCCATGCGCAGCTGCGCTCCGCCGGTCAGCTCCGGCATCACCAGCAGTGCCGCGGCCACGGTCAGCACCACGACACCGAATACGGTATCGAGCCAGCGCTGCGCAGGATCCGAAAGGTTGCGCAGCGGGTTCAGGGTTTGGCGCCAATTGGTGCGGACCTGGCGACCCTCCGACAGCCGCAGGCTCTTGTCCGAGCCATCGCGCAGTTTCTGGAACAGCTCCGCGGCCTCGCGGATCTGCTGCGCTGAAGGCTTGGTGCGCATGGTCATGAAGCCGGTATGCACGCCGCCTTCAATAAGCGGCGTGACGCTGGCGATGTCCCAATAGTAGTCCCCATTCTTGCGACGGTTCTTCATCAACCCGGTCCAGGGTCGGCCCGCGCGCAGTGACTTCCACAGGTCCTCATAGACGGCCTCCGGCGTATCCGGATGGCGCAGGGCCCCATGATCCTTGCCGATGAGTTCGTCGTTGCTGAATCCCGTGGTCTGGATGAATTCGGGACTGACGGCCAGGATCTTGCCGTTGACGTCGGTAACGGAAACCAGCAGCGCGCCTTCGCGCACGATGTATTCGTTCGACGTAGCGGTCTGATTCAGTTGCATCGTGGCACTATGTCCGTGTGCAGGGGCGAACGCTGCTTCTCAGCTATCCTTATCGTTCATCCGACACCAATCTGAAGCGACCCAGCACGCGGTTCACAAGATATGTCCGGGCAACCGCCGGCACCTTCGTAAAAGAGTGATCCAAGTCCTGCTGCATTGCAGCATGCTTGGCAGAATCAGGGACACAGTCATGTTTGTGGGCGCGCGTGAATTCGTCGTTGCGGGTGACACCCAGGGTTTGACGGCGCTGCTGCACTACCCATGCGAGGCGGCTTCCCGCCCCACGTCCTTCGGTCCCTACGCACTCGATGTCAGCGTCGATGCAGCGCTCGCGCCGGGTCGTTTTCCACTGGTGGCGATCTCCCATGGCAGCGGCGGCTCCCCGCTCCTGTATCGCACCTTGAGCCTGCTGCTGGCGCGCCATGGCTTCATCGTGGCTCTGCCGAAACATCCCGGCAACAGTCTGGGCGACAACGATCTGGCGGACTCACCGCGGATTTTTCGCGAGCGTCCGCGACAGTTGATCGCCTTGCTGGATGCCCTGAGCGCCGATGCCACCCTCGCCGCCGCACTCGCCGCAGAACCGGTGACTGCGATCGGTCACTCCCTGGGGGGCTATACCGTGCTCAGTGTGGCCGGTGGCCAACCCTGGTCGCGTTCGCGCCAACCCATACCGGTACCCCACGACGAACGGATCGGCGCGCTGGTGGTGATGGCGCCGGCCTGTGGGCCCTTCCTCGCGCCGCACTCGTTGGCCGCGGTCAGCGCTCCCATACTCGCCTTCACCGCCGAGCATGATGTCCTGACACCGGATGCCGAGGTTCGTGCCGCACTCGCCGGCGTGGCGGATCCCGCCCGCGTCAGCATCCGCACCGTGCCCAATGCGGGACACTTCTCCTTCCTTAGCCCGTTCCCGGCGCACATGCACCATCCCGGATTTGCGCCGGCACAGGATCCTTCAGGGTTCGATCGCGAGCGATTTCACCACTGGTTTCCTCGGCAGATCCTTGAGTGGCTCGAGGGTGTTCGTCGCGCGCGCGGCGCGCTCCGCGGCTGATTTGGCCGGCGTCGGCAGACGCAGCGCGAACGTCGCGGGCTTGGTTGAATCGCGCCACTGCTGGCGGTTGATGTCCCAGGTGAGCCGGCGATCAAGATCCAGGCGCAAGGCGCGATCGGCTCCCAGCTGCAGGTCCAGCCACGCGCGGCGATTCAGCGGCGAGTCCGGCGTGATGACGCGCACCGATGGTGGCGCGGCCGCTCGATCCAAGCGCAGTCCCAGTACATGTCCGGTTGAAGTGCCACCCAGCGGCACGGTGAGATAGAAGGTGATTTCCGGACCGGCGTCGGCGGCGGCGGCCGCAAGCATCCCGGCACTCGCCAGGATGAGCCCTTCAAACATCCGCATTCTAGTGACACCGATCATCACGTTATCCCTTGCGGAAGATGATAACTCCGCTCAGGCAACGGCCGGGATCGGATTCAGTCCTACAGCTGTTGAGTTGACAATAGCGGGCGTGTCGGACGGATTATGGTGTAACGGTGCATTATGGTTAGAACCAGTTGAAATTGAAGCTGATGCTGATGCGCTCCTGGCGCCGTGCATTGGCCGTCACTTCATGACGCAGCCAGCTTTCAAACAACACCACCTGGCCCGGCACCGCCGGCACTGTCACCCACTGACGATTCTGTTCTTTGCATGAGGCCTTGCGTGGCGGCGCGGCCATGAAACGCTCGAGGCGCGGATCCTCGAACTTGATGCCCGGAGCGCCAGCTGGAATCTGCACATAGTAGGTGCCGCTCAGGGTCGACAGCGGATGCAGGTGCAGGCTGTGGACGATCCCACGCGGCATGATGTTGACCCAGCAGTCCGTCATCGTGAGGGGCCGCGCACGCAGATCCCAATCGACGTTGCGCGCGAAAGCCGCCACATGCGGCAGCAGCAGTTTTCTTAAAGCTTCAAAGGTCGGAGAGATCTCATACAGGCGGTGCTGCGAGCCGTACGAGGTGTAGCCGCCGGGATAGTTGTGGCGCGACCACTTGCGACCCGCCACATCATCCACCCGCAGCTGCCGACATTCGCGCAGCAGCCGTTCATTGAATGCAGAGGTGCCGCGCTTCTGCAGCGCCGCCGTGTACACCAGGGTCGGAAAATACGCCCGGGTGGCCATCGGTGTGGCTCAGTAACCGGCGAAGTACAAACCGCCGACGGCGGCTGCGGCGATCAGACAGTAGATTCCGAACAGGTACCAGCGACCGTTTTCAAGCCAGCCGCTCAGCCATTTCAAGGCGACGAGTCCCGCCACGAAGGACAGCACCACACCCGCGAGACTGGGAGCCGCGGCAAGATGCAGCGCCGCCATGCCACCGCCATGCTCGGCGCGCAGCAGCCGCCAGACTTCACGCGCCACGACGACCGGGGTGAGGACCACGGCCAGCGCAAAACTGAAGTTCTCGGCGGCGGCCTTCGCCACGCCGCTCAACATGCCGGCTGAGATGGTGGCACCGGAGCGGGAGAAGCCACGAAATGGCAGAGACAAGCCCTGCACGGCCCCGATGATGGTGGCCTGCCGGGTGTCGAGCTCGACGTGTTCGGCTGTCATACGCCGCGCGCGGCCGGTACCCAGGCCGGCAATCAGGATCAGAATTCCGCCGACCGCCAGCGCCGGTGCGATCCATTCTAGATGACCGAACAGATCCTCGATCTGCGCGCCACGCACGCCCGGGAAAACGAGCTTCTGGATCAACAGCTGCAAGCCCTCACCGATGATGCCGGTCAATGCCGTGGCGATGATCACCTGCAGAGCCGTGCGTTTGAACTGCGCCATGCTCGAAAAGTAGGTCGCGCGCCAACGGCGCCAGAAATACACGATGACCGCGAACATGGTGCCGGTGTGCAGCATCACCAGCAGCAAAGTACTGGCGGGCGCCGTGGGATCCAGTCCCATGAGCTTCTCCGCCACCACCACATGGGCGGAGCTGGACACGGGCAACAGTTCGGCGAGGCCCTGCACGATGGCAAGGACTGCGACTTGGAGGAATGTCATGCCGACAGTCTAATCGGCTTCGCTGAAAATTACCGGCTCAGGTCCAGTCGCCGCCGCCGCCACCGCTGTCACCACCCCAGCCACCGGAGTCCCCGCCGCTGCTGTCATTGCCCCAGGAACTCCCGTCCTGAGTGCCGAAGTCGGCGCCACCCATGTCCTGGTTCTGCGGCGCGTCGCGCAGGTCGGCCGCGGTCTGGTTACCGGGGTTGTTGCCATCGATGACATGGCGGATCAGTTCCTCGCCGGCCGCGACCCCTGCGCCAATCGCGAGACCACTGGCGAGATTTCCCATCAGTCCCGAGCCGCCCGGTGGCGGATAGCCGGGACCATAGCCATAACCGGATTGCAGGCCGGGATTTCCCGGCGGCAGCAGCCCCGGCCCAGAGCCCTGGCCATAGGCGCGTGAGCGACTGCGCAGGATGCTGAACAGCACGAAGCCGCCGATCGCCAGCACCAGGATCAGGCCCCAGGATACCGAGGAATGGCGCACGACCGGGGTGAATCCAGGCACTGCGGTGCTCGGGGTCACGCCGGTCATGCCGGTCAGCTGCCGCTGCAGAGCATTCAGCGCCGACGCCTGCGCAAAGGAATTTGTTGGATCCAGCTGCTTGGCGGTCGCGAGCTGCTGGCGCGCGGCGGCGAGATCGCCAATGCGGGCATCAAGTTCAGCCGCGATGAAATGCGCCTTGGCATTCTGCGGGTGGTCCTGCAGCACCTGATTGATCATCTGCTGCGCCTCGGCCAGATGTCCGGATTGCGCAGCCTCATAGATCTCATGCGGTGTCGCGTCGGTGGCCGCAGCTGCGGCCCCGGCCAGCCCCAAGGCAAGGACGACGAGTAACGGGAGGCGAAGACGGTTAGTCATGAAAATCTCCTCCAAGGGCATATGGGGCCCGCCCCGTGCAACTCAAGGGCGGATTCCCCTCATCCTGACTAGAATGTTAGAAGAATCGTGTAACCGGTTGATTACAAAGCGTGCGTATCCAGCTTCGGCGCCCCACCGTTGTGTCGGTGCTGCGCGCCCAGCAGGACGTACATGGCGGGCACTACAAAGAGCGTGAACAGGGTGCCGATCGACAGTCCCGTGAACAGCACGATACCCATGGAGCGGCGCCCCGCGGCACCGGCGCCGGAGGCGATCACGAGTGGCACCACGCCCAGCACCATGGCGGCCGTGGTCATGACGATGGGTCGCAGCCGCACCGAGGCGGCCTCCACGATGGCCTGCATTTTGGTGCGCCCGGTTTTCTGCAATTCATTGGCGAACTGCACGATGAGAATGCCGTGCTTGCTGATGAGGCCGAGCAGCGTCACCAGGCCCACCTGCGTATAGATGTTCAAGGTGGAGACACCGGTGTTGATGAACAGCATGGCGCCGAACAGCGCCATGGGCACGGACACCAGAATCACCGCCGGGTCGCGGAAGCTCTCGAACTGCGCGGCAAGCGCCAGGTAGACGATGATCAGGGCAAAGAACAGCGTCACCGCGAAACTCCCGGAGCCCAGCATGAACTGGCGTGACTGCCCGGAGTAGTCGGCGGTGTAGCCGGATGGCGCAATTTCCTGCAGCGTGTCGCGCAGGAATTTCAGCGCCGTGGCCTGCGAGACCCCGGGCGCTCCGGAGATGGTCGCGGCATTGAGCTGCTGGAAGTGGTTGATGGACTCCGGCACGGTGCTGGTGGTGATGTGCGCCATGGTCGCCGCCTGGAT
The DNA here is from genome assembly GCA_035943195.1 of Steroidobacteraceae bacterium. GTDB lineage: Bacteria > Pseudomonadota > Gammaproteobacteria > Steroidobacterales > Steroidobacteraceae > DAIDKA01. The sequence goes on along the minus strand of DASZCK010000120.1, from coordinate 36 downwards.
CAGCGAGCCATCGCCGCCGTGCACGTAGTAGTCGAG
>DASZCK010000119.1:0-18611 GCA_035943195.1 Steroidobacteraceae bacterium | reverse complement strand
GCGCTACTCCTATGGATTGGCCGGAGAAACTCCGCAGATCATTTCCTGACTTTCGCGTCAACCGACTCGACCAGGTCCTGAGCAGCCCTACCTGTCTGGATGGAATTGCTGGTACGCGCAATAGCGCGAATCTGCCCCTGACACAGCAGGTCAAGGTCGCGAAAGCGGACGAGCCCTCGAAGTCGCATGCGGTCAAGGAGAATGAGGGATTTATTGCGATCCACAAACCCACCATAGGTTAGTGCGCACGCACTTCTGACAATGCCCGCGACTTCGCGTTTCGATATGTAGCCATTGAAAACCCCGATCAACCGCGCGGCCGCATTTCTGACGTTGGGGTCCGGATCACCCATGTGCGCGGCCGCGACCCGTATCGCGCTGGACGCGGCTCCGGTGAAATTCAGGAAACCCAGTGCGTCCGCTCGAGAGTCCGCCGTGCAGCTACTACTGATCTTCTCCAGCTCCCTGGCACGTGGACTCACAACGAAATGTGTTCGGGCGGCCAGCTCATGGAGCCTCGGCGCGTCGTAGTCGAGGTATTGAAGGGCGTTGACGTGCTCCGTACTCCCCCAACCTGGGGTCGTGGACCGCGCTTGACCCCACTCGTCTCGTAGCGCGATGAGGTCCGAAGACAGATGGCCTGCTGAACAGTGAATGGGCGTCTGCGGCACTCGTCTGTCGTCGCTGATTTCAACGATGAACTCGGCCTCAGCGTAACCATTCTGCGGGCTTCCGAAGAGTTCTCTGCAGCTCACTTCCTTCCTTGGCGCTGCGCGTCGCACCGCATCGCAGGCCTGCCCTACCCGCGGGTCATCTTTCGGCAAAAGGCCTCCTAAAGGTATGCCTGTCGCCTTGCGCAATCGTTCGACAGACTCGAAATCATTGGTGACTATTTCGATCGTGTTCCATCGCACCGGTGCGGAATCCGCCGTCTCCTTTGGTGCGTCGGCCAAGACGGCCGTGCTTCGGATTGGAAGCAGCAACGCCAGCGCAATAGCTACTGACGTTGCGCGATTCAGACTACCCATTTGTTTCTCCGGCGACCGAAGACTCAGCTCACTCCTGGCTGGGCTGCTGTGGAGTAACCCTTAACGCAGGCTCGCATACACTGCCTGCTCGAAATCGTGCAACAGGCCAACCGCCTGGTCGTCAACGAACGGCAGGTACTGCATCATGATCACCGCACACAGGTCGCGGCGCGGGTCTATCCAATAGAAGGTGTTGAAGATCCCGGCCCAGGCAAGACTGCCGGCGGAGCGCCCTCCGGGGTAGCCCACTTCATTGATCAGGAATCCCAGGCCCCAGCGATCGGCAGCTCCCGGGTGCAGATTCACGTTTTCCGATACTGCCGGGCGCTGGGTCTTCAATCTACCGGCGGTCAGCGTGCCGATCTGATTGGTCGACATGCGCGCCACGGTGTCGGCACGCAGGATTCGCGCACCGTCGGCGCCCGCTCCACGGCGCAGGATCATCTGCATGAATCGCACGTAGTCTTCGGCCGTCGAGTACAGGCCGCCGCCCCCATTGAAGGCAGCAGGCCGGGGCGGGATCGCGCGCGGGTTGGGGCCAAGTTCGCCCGTTTCCTGTCGGCTGGCACCAGTCACGAGCCGATCGAACTTTCCTTCGGGAAAGATAAACGTCGTGTCCGGCATGCCGAGCGGTTGGAGAATGTTTTGCTGAAAATACTCCTCGAGTGAGCGCCCGCTTACGGCCTCGACAAGTTTGCCGGTCCAATCGAGGCTGTACCCGTACTGCCAGCGTGTGCCGGGCTCGAACACCAACGGGACCAGGGGCGCTACCGTCGTCGCAGTGAGCGCCGTTCCCGTAGCCTTTTCCCACTGCGTCATCTCCTCACTCCAAGTGTCGTAGCAGAATCCCGACGTGTGGGTAAGGAGATGCTTGAGCGTCATCTGGGTGCGCGCCGGGCGAAGCCGCGGCTTGCCAGACGCATCGAAGCCTTCGAGGACCTGCACGTCCGCCAGCTCGGGCAAGTGGCGGGAGACAGGTTCGTCCAAGCCGAGCTGGCCGCGCTCCACGAGTTGCAACGCAGCAGCGGACGTGATCGCCTTGGTCATGGACGCGATGGCGAACATCGAATCGACCTTCACGTCCGGACCGGACATGAAGTCCCGCTTGCCGAACGCGCCCTGGTAGATGATCCGGTCGTGCCTTGCGACCATGGCCGTGACCGCGGGAATCTTGCGGCGGGAGATTCCGTTGCGGAGGGTGTCATCGATGCCTCCTGCCGGGGCGATCGCTGAGTTCGCGCTGCCACCCCAGGCGGCGACCGCGCTTCCGAGCGCGATGGAAAAATTGCGTCTGGTCATGCGTGACATACGGCAGCGCCCCCCGGTCGTCAGTATTCTCGTGCTCGTCGGAGAATTCAGTCTGAGCATAGACGCAATTGTTCAAGACCGCATCAGGCGCCGGTAGCCCAAGACTCCGGCCGCGCGCAGCTCGCGGCTAAATGCCTCGTGCGGCCTCCGCTGGAGGAACGCGAGCCGCTTTCAGCGCCGGCCGCAATGCTGCAAGTTGGCTCAGGATGAGGACCACGCCCGCGCCGACAACGATGAGTGCGCCATTCAGCCTCGCGATCTGATAATGATTGACCAACCATAGATTCGCACCGACGGCAATCGCCACCCCTACTGTCACGCCAGAAGCCGCGATCAGAAGGTTCTCTATTTGAAAGTGCCGCGTGATATCGCGTCGCGTTGCTCCGAGCGCGCGCCTAATTCCAATCTGGCGCCTTCTCTGGGTCACCAGATAACTCGTCAGTCCCACCATTCCCAGTGCTGTCACGGTTAGCACCATGAGGCAGACGATTGCGAGTAGGGTGGCCATGCCGGTCGCGTCGCGGTAAGCGTCGCGACGGCTTTCCGACAGCGATCGAACGCTCTCGATGATGCGGCGGTGGTCCAACCCGAGGAGTTTGCTCCGCGCTGCCGTCATGACTGAGGAGAGTCGCTCCGGCACCGTGCGCACGACATAGGCGACTTGGGACGATACGGGGAGATAGGGCAACAGCATCGAGTTCTGTTCCGATCCGCTCATGACTCCTGAGCCCACCGGCCATGGCACCTGCAGCGTGTCGATGATGCCGATGATGGGAGCCCGTATACCGATTGGATCAAGGGCCGCCGTCTCGCCGAGCTTGAGCCCGCCAGGCGCCAACCTGTCCGCCAGTGCCTGCGAGACGATTATGCCGTCCGTCACGGGCCGTTCATCCGCTCCGCGATGGGGGACGACATCACCGGTGTTGAAGTTCCTGCCCGCCACAAGTTTTGTGCCCAGCGTATGTAGCGCATGTTCATCTGCAAAGTACACGGCTCCCAAGGCGCCCACAGGCTTGGCGTCCGGGTGCAGCGCGAGCCCATATACCATCCCTCCGTTGGCGAACGGATACGAATTGGTGGCATAGGCGTCTACTACGTTCGGCAGCGATCGCAATGCCGCCAAGTCGGCTCGGATCCGGGATTCGAGAACATCGTCCTTTGCCGTCCGCACGCTTTCAATCACAAACAGGCTCGCCTCGGCGACGCCCGACGCGCTGCGAGTGGGCGCCAAACGCTGCCCGATTACCGATAAGGCATTGCAGAGGATGGCAAGGGTCACGCCCATCTGGAGTGCCGCGAGAATCACTCCCGTCTTGTTTCGGCTCATTGGTTTTTGAGCTGTAGAGCCGGTTCCACGTGAGCTGCGCGCCACGTCGGCAACAGCCCTGCAATCACCGTTACGCCCGTGGCCAGCACTACCGCGATCATGACGTCGCCGGCTTCGAGCTTTGTCAGCAAAACAATGCTCCTGGACAGCAATGCGCGACAGCAGGCCAATCCCAGCCAAGTCATCGCGAGGCCCAGAGCGGCGCCCAAGATTCCGGTAACTCCCGCCTCCGTCAGATACTGGGCAAAGATCACGCCCCGAGCGCCGCCAAGAGCACGCCGCGTGCCGATCTCCGCGCTCCGCGCCATGTTTCGCGCCAGCATCAGACCCATGACGTTGAGGACGCAGACGAAGAGAAAGCTGAAAGATGCGATCACCAGCAGTTTCACCTCACTTGATGCAACATTGTGATACCTGAGCCACTGCCGCACGTCTCGCAGCTGGACACGGGGCAGCCAACTGAAGCGCCCGTCGTGCCGTTGCGTTGCGCCATAATTTCCCAGTAGCTCGCGGTACTGCCGTGCGGCTATCGCGTTGGGTAGCTCGGACCAGAACTCGATCCATATACACTCGGAGCGCAGAACTCCTTCCCAGGTGCCTGAGTCCGAGCCCGGCAGACACCTAAGGCTCGTGGGTCCCATCTTCTCCTCAACGGCGCGGGTAAACGGAATGAAGACCTGCTCCGGACCACCGAAGTAGCCGACGCCGAGGTCGTAGAACTTTGGCAACGGACCCCAGTCGCTGGTGACACCGACCACCCGATAGTCCTTGCCACCCAGACGGAGCACCTTTCCGACACTGCTGCCGCCGCCGAATACCCGGCCGCTAAGGCTTGTTGTGACCACTGCGACAGCCGCGTGGGCATCGTCATCCGCAGCGGTCCAGGGAGCGCCGTACGCGAACTGCAAATTGAACATCGAGAAGAAGTCGGCGTAGGTCGCTCGTGCCAGCACGCTTAATTGGGGGATCTGCGGATCCGACGGCACGACCATCGTGCCGGTCGCATACATCGCCGCCTGCCGGGCGGCGGCGTGCAGCCTCATGAGCGCGACCGCGTCGATGTAGGTGAGCTGGTCCGGTAGTCCGTCGGAGCGGGCCTGAGGACTGCGCTGGCACCTTGGGCCGCAGATGTCGATCTGCGGGGTGAATAGCTGGGCGGACTTCTGAGGAATGGGGTCGCCCGACATTGCCCGAAAGATGGTCAGCGTTGTCATCGACGCACCGATGCCAATGCCGATCAGGAGGACCATCAGCAGTGTCATCGACGCGTTGCGTCTTAGATTGCGGACGGCTTCAGCGAGGTAATAGCCGAACATGGCGACTCACGTTGCGAGACCGCGCGCACGACTCAGCGTTATGGCTTGGATCCGGCGCCCTTCTGCAGCAGGGTCTCAACTACCGCGACATTTCTGCCTTGCGCCGCCAGATCGAGGGCGGTTTCTCCGTCAAAGCGCCGATGCCGAAAATCCGCGCCGAAATCCAAGAGCAGACGCACGACCACGGCGTTCCCGCTGCGGGCACCCAACAGCAATGCGGTGTCGCCAAATCTGGTCTCGGGGCGAACATCAGCGCCCCTGCTCAAGAGAAGCCGGACGACCTCCTGATATCCGCCGGCCGATGCCACCATCAGAGCGGTGTCGCCGGAATCTGATTTGTCATTGATCTGCGCACCCGCATCCAGAAGGCGTTTGGCGGCGGAAACATGCCCCATGCCGGCAGCGAGAATCAACGCGGTCTCGCCGCCCATTCTCCGATGTTCCACCTCCGCACCGTCTGCCAGAAGTTCTTGGACAACGGTCTCGTTTCCGCCCTGGGCCGCCTGGGTCAGGGCAGTATAGGCGCCGTCCAGGGATTCGATGTTGACGCCCTTATGTACAAGGCTTCGGACCTGGGCGAGGTTCCCATTCGCCGCCGCGACAACCAGATCCTTTTCGTCACTGGGGGGTGTGGGGGCAGGAATGATTGCCTCGTAGTTTCTGAAGATCGTGCTACTGCTGTCGTACCTGTCCGCAAGCGGCGCGGCCATATGTCCGCTGACGATTGGCGCTGCGACCACCGCACTTCCGATGCCGCTGAGCAGGATCATCTGCAGAGCGCTAAGTCCAACGACCCCACGCCGATCCAGAATGCCCTCGATCCGCCTGGTGAGATTCCCGCCTCCCACCCCTGCCGCGCAACGCAGCGGCGACTCGAGGTAGTTCTGGCAGACGCGCAGGATTCCTGCGGCGTAGTCCTTCGCTTTGTGGCCCCCCGCGAGCACCGCTTCGTCACAGGCCCGCTCCCGCTCGGCGATGAGTCTGGTTCCCAGCCACCAGACCAGCGGGTGAAACCAGAACACTGCCTCGACCACCATGTGCAGGGCGGCTGTCAGGTTATCCCGTCGTCTGACATGGCAGCGCTCGTGCGCCAGAACTGCCCGCAACTGTCCTGCGGACAGCCAATCCTCAATTCCGACCGGTACCAGGAGTACCGGATGTAGAATGCCCACGACGGCCGGCTCGTGCATGACGGTGGAGGTTCTTACAGGAATCGGAAAGTCCAGTGCGGCCGGGTCGGAGGCTACGATGGCGCGCCGGATTCGGTGCCAACCCATCAGCCAATACGCAGCGACTGCAACGACGCCGCACGCCCACACTATTCCGAGGAGACTCAGCAAGAGATGCCCAGACGCCGGGACAGGCGCGAGGCTGATCATGCCTTTGATTCCCGACAGCGGCGCAGTGATGCTGTCGATCAGCGTGCTGACCGCCTGCGCCCCGCCGGTGATCGGGCTCAGTTTCGGTGGCTGCCGGGGAAAGTGTGAGCCCACTTCTGTCAGCAGAGCAAAGGGCACCAGGAACTTCACGGAAGCGGAAAGCCACAGCCCGAAGCGAACGCGGGCACTATGTCGGCGCAGCACCAGGGTCAGAATGCCGACGCCGACAGCAAAAAGCGTTGACTGCAAGAGGTGATCGGCGACGGCAGACAGCATGACTCACTCCTCCCGTTCGCTCTTTCTCAGGGCCTCTTGCGCTTCGGCCACGTCGCGTTGGGTGAGTCGGCCGGTGTCGACCAGATGTGACATCAACGGTGCTACCCGCCCCCCGAACAGTCCCAAAACCTCGTCAACCAGGCGACGCTGTGCCGCCGAGCGGGTCACGACGGCCTCGTATATGTGGGCATTGCCTATTTTCTTTGTCTTGCGTACGGCCTGTTTGGCCTCGAGCCGCGCGACCATCGTTTGTACGGTCGTATAGGCAAGTCGATCTTTTCCAGGAAGGGTTTCTTGGATCTCCCTGACTGAGCAGGCACCGTGCTGCCACAGGGCCTCCATGATCAGCAATTCCCGCTTACTGAGCCGCGGCGATTTCATGCTTGCCGTCCTCCGACATATGTAGTTGTAAATACCACAGAGTGCGGAGACGCGCAACACAGCGTTACTCTAGAAGCAGTCGGAGGGCGGCCTATGGATTAAGGGATCCGAGATAGGCGGCCGCTGCCAGCACATCCCCGGCGCTGAGGCCGGCCACGATCGGCGCCATCAATGGCGTCCACGCGCCGGCACGATGGCCCGTTTGCATGTCGTAAAGCTGGCGCGCCAGGTAACTGGGCGAATTGCCTGCCAGCCGGGGCACCGGACCGAGTCCCCGCAGATCTGCCCCATGACAAACAGTGCAAGGCGTCACCTTCCCGTCTCCGGTCCTGACGAGGATTTCACCTTTCGCAAGGCTGCCTTTGGGTACATAGGCAATGAATCGCACCCGTGGATTGCGCAGCGTTTCGGTCTGCTCTTCATCCACCGGCACCTCAACGATGCGACTACCGAGCGCTTCCATTCCCTGCCCCTCTCCCTTGATGGGGATGAACAGGCCCCCAATGGGCCGAGTCTTCGGCACCCTATCGCTCTCCACGACTTTGCTTGACTGCTTGGCCGGGATGGAGGCGAAGTAAGTGGCCGCCGCCTTCACCTCCTCGTCAGTCATGTCCCTGCCGAAACCATTCATCAGTCCGGTGTTGGTCTTACGCTTGTCGGAGGTCTGACGCGCGCCCTTGCGGAAGTCCAACATCTGCTGAACGATGTATCCGTAGGTCAGACCCGTGACATTGGCATTCTCGGGTCGACCGTTGCCGTTTGGCAGGTGGCATAGGGCGCAGGCAATGATCGGCGCGGCGGCGGTCTTTCTGCCGTGCGCGACAATCTCCGGCATGGTCGGGTGATCTTCGGGGAACCAGTCAGCGGGTCCGTAGTAATCCCTGATCTGCGCACGGGTGAAAGACAACTTCGAACCCGTTACATGAAGCAGGGTCTTGTTGTCGGGCGGCGGCCCGGGTGGCGGGGGCTTTGACGGCGGCGCGGACGGCAAAGTGGTGAAGCCGTAGGCCCACAATGGTTCCTCGGTAGTCGCGGCAGCAAATGCGCCGGTCACTGCGATACCGAGCGTCGCGACGGCGAAGAATATCAGCGCGGTCGCCTTAGCAATTTTGTCCGATGCCATCGTGATCTACTTGATCCAGCCCAGTCACAGCCTGAAGTTTACGTCTATTCCTTACAATGTCGACGGGGGTTTGACACCGAACCACGTCCTTGCGACCATCTTGCGCAGGTGGATACGACCTGCTGCTTGCGCCCCTTAAGGGGTACGGTAAACGTATCGCGAGTTCCTCAGTCCCTTTGCTCGAACAAAATCGTCAGCAACGCAAGCCCTGGCACCTACGTTTTGTTCATGCAAAGGATCAAGATATGCGCAACTTTCGCGATGCCAAAGCCATGGCGCAGACGCTGCGTGCGGCCCTCGCCGCCATGGGTTTCAAGATTACCGTCAGTCAGAGCCTGGAGCTGATCGCGCAGGCGTTCGGCGCGGCCGATTGGAATACGCTGTCCGCCGCGATTCGTGCACCGACAACCCCTGCGCCCGAGGATGCCCCAAAGCCGACGTCTCCTAAGCCACTTTCGGCGGAGCTCGAATCCACGTTGACTCAGGTTTTCGCTTACGCCAAAGCGAGAAAGCACGAGGAAGTGACAGTGGAGCATCTGGCGCTCCTCCTGCTGGACGACGCCGAAACAGCGAGAGTGATGCAAGCGCTCAGTATCAATATCGCCGAGCTGCGCAGAAAACTTGCCGACTACATCGACAATAACGTGGGGCTTCAGCCGGACGGCGCCGATCCGAAGCCGAGCCCGACCTTAGGATTTCAGCGCGTGCTGCAACGCGCCGTTTTCCACGTTCAGCAGTCCGGCAACCCTCCGGTCAAGACCCTCAACGTGTTGGTGGCGCTCTTCTCCGAGAAGAACAGCCACGCTGTCCAGTTGGTTCGCGATCAGGGCGTGATCCGCATTGACGTCGTCAACTACATTACCCACGGCCTTGTGAAGGGAGGCGGAGGTCCTGTGGAAGGCCCCACTCCTGCCTGAACGGGTGATTTTCAGGACCTTCACGGCTGCTAGAATGGAGTTCTTAACTGCCCATCTGACCCATCCATGCTCGACCTGCAACCCACACTCACGGGCGACCACATCGCATTGCGGCCGCTTCTGCCGCGTGACTTCGAGGAGCTGATCAGTGCCGCTGTAGACCCTCTGGTGTGGGCTCAGCACCCCGACGCCAGCCGTGGCACACGCGAAGGATTTGCGCGTGCCTTCGAGGATGCCCTGCGCTGCAAGGGCTGCCTGGTCGCGGTGGACGGGACACGGCAGACCGTCATCGGCTGGTCCCGATACCACACCTACTCGCCCGCGGAGCGGGTCACCATCGGCCACACCTTTCTGGCGCGAAGCCACTGGGGCGGCGCGACGAATGCGGAGATGAAACGCCTGATGCTGCGACACGCCTTCACGGATGTGCGGGAGGTGCGCTTCACGGTCGCCGAACGCAACCTGCGCTCACGTCGCGCCGTGGAAAAACTGGGCGCCCAGCTGGCGGGAGCCGAGGACATGCCGCGTTGGGGCCAGATACACGTCATCTATCGCCTGACGCCCGACCTATGGCTATCCGGAGCGGTGCCGGGCTACGGACCCGAAGGGTGAGGGAGCCGCAATTGCGCCTCCGTCCCTTCCGTCGGTTCATTATGGGCGCTCGTTGAACCCTCGGCCGCTCAGGATCATTGGAACACACTGCTCCGCCCGCGCCGTCCGCGTCTTCTCCTGCTTCGCGCCCGAGACATGAAAGATGTAGGATTTCCGGCGCCCCGGCGTGAGCCCTTCGAATGCCGCGCGCAGCTTGGGAGCGGCATCAAGCCTGGCCTGCAACTCCGTGGGAACCGCATAGTCTGAAGCCTTCTTCAGGGCAACCTTCTTCCCCGACTTCTCGATCTTGATGGCTTCACGGACGTAGCTTTTCAGGATCGGCTGCACAGCCGTAATTTCATCGACAGAGGTGAACTTGATCCAGCGGCCTGCCTGCGCAGCCCCGATCGTTTTGAGGATGCCCTTAGGGTCCTTGAGCAGCGCGCCTTTGAAGAACGAGAACGCGCACGTGTCTTTCAGCGGGATGACGATTGCCACGTTCTTGTCCTGGTAGGTGAAGCAGGGCTTGCCCCACTTCAGCTCCTCGCTCAGGCCGCAGTCGAGCACAATCTTCCTGAGTGTGTCCGTTTCCTTCTGCCACTTCTTTGCGTAGGGTACTTTCACCGCTCCCCCTGATCGACGACTGAAGAATATCACCCAACCCGCCTGGGAGACGATGGCCGCCATGGGCTGATCGCCGTGCGGGCATAACGATTAGGCACGTCCTCGAAAGAGGGTGTCGTGTCTGGCGCAGATCGCCGACCACAAGGTGCTGACCTCGGGCACATCGAGGTCGAACGTATCGCGAAGTGTGGCAACCAGTTCGTCGACTGACGCCAGCGTGGTCTTCGTTTCCCCGTTCTTATCCAAAGTCGTTAGCACCCGGCCACGCAGGGCTAAGTGGCTATCGCCCACGCGTCGCTGAACAACGAGATTCAGGACGAATGATGAGTGGGGATGGGTCTGTTGCTCGGCACATTTCTGCGCCATGCGTGCTTCGTCGGCTGGCACAACGCAAAAGTCGAAACTGAAGGACTCACCGTGCGCGCGTTCCGAAAAGCGCCAATACCCGCTGCCCAGCTTCGTCAGGGCAAGGTGATAGGGCGAATGATGGTGCTCTGCCTCAATCAGGGGCAAAGGTTGAGAAAGGCTGCCGCCGAAACCCACATCCACCAGATAGGGCTGATCGAGCTGTACCAGCAAACATAAGTGATTGCCCATCTGGATATCGCCGAGGCGTTCGCGCATGACGCCGGCGCTCACTCGCAGCACGTCAAAGCCAATCTCCCGCAACGCCCGGTCCAGCAGGCCGTTCAGTTCATAGCACCAGCCGCCACGTCGTCGTTGCACGATCTTGTCGATGTAGGAATCAGCGCTCAGACCCACAGGGCGGCGAAGCTGCACGTCGATGTTCTCGAACGGGACAGTGCAGACATGAGCCAGCTGCAGTCGCTGGAGAGTTTCAAGATCGGGTCGGGCGGTTCCTGTAAAGCCGATGCGTTGCAGATAGGCCGCAAGAAAGGGCGACTTTGGTTCTTCGCTCATCACGGCAGGGTTTTCCAGCAAGACCCACGGGTTTCTTGCCATGGTACTTCACCGGTACTGCACGCTCAGCTTTCTCTTGCAACCCGACAGGTCCTACGTCTATATTGAACCATATGGTTCAGTATTCGACTGCTCATCTGAATTCCTCGTTTGCCGCGCTCTCGGATGCCACCCGACGCGGCGTTCTGGAGCAGCTCGGACGTGCCGACGCGTCGATCACGGACCTGGCCCAAAAGTTTCACATGACCCTCACGGGCATGAAGAAGCACGTCGGCGTGTTGGAGCAGGCGGGGCTCGTTACTACCGAAAAGGTCGGGCGCGTGCGCACCTGTAGGCTAGGCCTGCGTCAAATGGAGGAAGAGGCGGCCTGGATCGAGCGGCATCGCCAGCTCTGGGCGGCACGCTTCGAGAGTGAGCCCACCCCATGAAGAACCCGACAACTGCGGAACGGAAGTCCGAGCGTGAGATCGTCGTCACGCGAACCTTCGACGCTCCGGTGCGCCTCGTCTACGAGGCGTGGACCCAGCCCGAGCTGCTCAAGCGCTGGTGGGTACCGAAGTCCTCAGGCATGTCCCTGGTTTCCTGCGAGGCGGACGTGCGTGTCGGGGGCCGTTACCGTTTCGAGTTTGCCCTCGGGTCCTCACCGCCCATGGTGTTCTTTGGCAAGTACCTCGAGGTGATCCCGCAGTCGCGCCTGGTCTGGACCAATGACGAGGGCGATAATGATGCCATCACCACGGTGACCTTCGAGGAAAGGGACGGCAAGACGCTGGTGGTCATGCACGAACTGCATCCCTCGAAGGAAGCTCTCGATGCGGTCCTCGAGGGGATGGAGGTCGGGATGCGCGAGACCTTTGGGCAGCTTGACGAGCTGCTCGACACCCTGCGCGCAGTTACAACCCCGCGATGATCTGCTTCGCCAGCGGAATCACGTCCTGCGACGCACAGTTGCACTGCGTAAAGAGGAATTGGATGAACTTGTCGCCCTTGCGCACCATGAGCATGCTGCCCGAGGTCTCAATGGCGTCATCGCCCAGGCCCGGCACCGTCGTCACCTTCGACATGCGCCCCATCGTGTCGCGGTTGAGCTTCATCTGCTCCTGCGCATCGCCCGTGGAAACGCTGAACACCAGCACCGGGATCTCGCCCGGGTGGCGGGCCTGCTTCTCCTGCTTGGCGGATGCGTCACCCAGCACGCCGTTGAAGAATCCCGACATGAGCTTGGAGGACTGGGCATCCAGCGGCGCGCCCCCCATGCCATTGGCCATGGCCATGGCGTGATTGGTGGAGGAATTCACCGGCGTGCCCTTGGCGGAGTAGGCGCACCCGGCGTCGGACCCCTCGGGTGCCTCGGCACGCACGATGGTGGCGTGCAAGGCCTTGCTCACCGCGGCGGGACTTACGCTCTTGCACAGGTCGGTGCCGGCCGACGCCGGGCCGGGCGCGAGCGCCGCCAGCGCCACAGCCAGCATCGCTGCCGCCTGCATACCCATCCATCGCTTATCGTATTTAATTGCCATCGCCCTCTCCCTCCGGTTCACGGCACGCCTTAGTCAGTAGAACCGGAAATCCGGGCGCCGACCGCCATCCGCCGTCATTTGGGGGCGCGAGAGGTTGACGCGGCAACGGACTCGGCTATAACGGACCTATGCTCTCGGAGAATCAAAGGGCTGCGGCCGATGCACTGCTCGACACGCTGCTCGATCTGCCCGAAGCGGCGCGCTGGGAGCATTGGCGCAGCCTGACGGTGGCCGACCCCGAGGTGCGTGAGGAGATCGAGAGCTTCCTGCGTGCCGCCCAATCCCTCGGTGACTTCCTGTCCGGGACGGCGCCACTGCCGGGAGCCGCCGCGGATGATCTGACCGGCTCCCTGCTGGGTGGCTGGCGCATCACCGGCCGCATCGGTCACGGCGGCATGGGTGAGGTCTACGAGGCCGTGCGCGCGCGCGGTGACTTCGATCAACACGTCGCCATCAAGGTGCTGCGGCACGAGGCGCACGCCGAGCTGGAGCGCTTTCAGGCAGAACGCAGGATTCTCGCCCGCCTCGACCACCCCGCCATCGCTCATCTGCTGGACGGTGGGGCAACACCCGACGGCCGTCCCTACATGGTGATGGAGTATGTGCAGGGCCTGCACATCACCCAGTACTGCGCTACAACCCGGGCTGATCTCGCCACGCGGCTGCAGCTGTTCGCGCACGTCTGCGAGGCCATGGCGTATGCCCACAGCAACTTGATCGTGCATCGCGATCTGAAGCCCTCGAACATCCTGGTCACCGCCGGCGGCCAGGTGAAAGTGCTGGACTTCGGAATCGCCAAGCTGCTGGACGGTCAGCCGACGGCATTGCATACGCTGACCCAGGCGCCGCTCACTCCATCGAGCGCCGCACCCGAACAGTTGTTGGGCAAGCCCGCCACCACCGCGACCGATACCTTTGCCCTGGGCGTACTGCTGTTCGAGCTGCTGACCGGAACGCATCCCTGGATCAGCAGTGGGGCGCCGATCGCGCAGGCGGTGCGTGCCGTCCTGAACCAACCTGCCCCCTTGGCCAGTGTCACGGCGCAAGGCACGGACCGGTCACCCGTATCGGCCCAGGCGCTGCGCGGCGACCTCGACGCCATCATCTCCAAGGCCCTGCGCGCGGAGCCGGCCCAGCGTTACATCACGGCCGACTCCCTGCGGCTGGACATCGAGCGTCATCTGCGCGGCGAGCCGGTGGAGGCGCGCTCCGGCGCCCGGCTGTATGTGCTGGGACGCACCTTGAGACGTCACCGGGCGGCGGCTGCAGCCTTGCTGCTGGTGCTGGTGTCGCTTGCCGGGGGACTCGGCATGGCCGCATGGCAGGCCCGCAGGGCTGATATCGAACGCGATATCGCCCGACGCGACGCCGCCCGCGAAGAGGCCGTGCGCTATGGCCTCACCCGCATTTTCCGCAAGGCCATCAGTGACGAGGGCAGTGACAAGGCCACGGCCAAAGGCATGATCGACCTGAGCTCCCAGCGGGTATTGCAGGAGTATCGCCAGCAACCCGGGTTGGCCGGCCCGCTGGTCCTCTCGCTGGCGGACCTCTACGGCGCCCTCGAGGATGTCGAGGGCGCGGGAAATCTGCTCGAGGGCTTTGTGGCCGAGAATCCCGCCGGGGCCGACCCGGCCATCCTGGCGGATGCACGCCAGAAGCTGGCCAACATCGAACTCTTGCGCGGTCATACGGCGCGTTGCGCGCAGTTGCTCGATCAGGCGCAGGCCTTCTGGGACAGCGCGCCGAAGCAGTACGCCGAGGAAAGGCTCGAAGGCCTGGGTACGCGCGCCAAGCTGCAACGCATTCAGGGCCACCTCGATCAAGCGATCCTCACCAGCCGGACGGCCATCGAGCAGCGCGCGGCGCTTTCCGGTCGCAACGATCGCGAGATGGCGAATCTGTACAACTCCCTTGCCATCACCCTGACTTCGGCCAGCCGCCTGGCGGAAGCGCTCGCCGCCTACCAGGAGACGCTCGACATCTATCAGGCCATCGGTCTCGGTGACGGACTCGATGCGCAGATCATCCGCGCCAATCTCGGTACGCTGGAATTGCGCACGGGGCGTGTCCGGGAGGCCCGCGAGCAGCTGCGCGGTGCCATCGAGCGCGAGCGATCACTGGCGGGAAACTCCGCGGCCGTGGCGGCCGCCATGGGCCAATACGGGCGGGCACTGTGGATTCTCGGCCAGTCCTCGCAAGCCGTAGCGGCGTTGCGCGAGGCAGTCACTCTTGGCGTCCAATTTGCCGGCGCGAACAGTCCCGTCGCGCTGCAGAACCGGCTGTTTCTGGGTGAGGCCCAGATCGGCGCCGGCGATCTCGACGGCGCGCACGTAACACTGTCGGCCGCGCTCGCCGCAGCGCATGCGCAGTACGGCGACACTCACCCCGTGTCGTTGCGGGCGAAACTCGCTTACGCGCGCTGGACAATGGTATCCGGTCCCGGCGGCCTCAGGGAGGCGCAGCAGGCCGCGGTCACTGCGATCGCGGCCTTGCGGCAAGGCGGGCCGGCCGCGAACGCCTCCCTGGCCGAAGGCTTGGAGCTACTGGGCACCATACTTCTGCGCCAGCGCGACAACGCAGCCGCGACCGACTCGCTGACGGAGGCCGTCGCACTCAGAGCGGTGGTGGGGTCGCAGAGTTGGGAACTGGCCCATGTACGGGGCCTTCTGGGGCAGGCGCTGGTTGCCGGCGGCCATGTGGCCGAGGGCCGTGCGGTGTTGCAACAGGCCATCGCGGTGTTGGCGCCGCAGCTCGGAGCGGATCATCCCGAGACGCTTCAGGTCCAGCGGGCGTTGGCTCAATCGACGTAGCTTTCAGGGCGCGCCGACCAGTTCGCGATACAGCCAGGTCCTGGCCTTCAGCCAGTCTCTTTGTACGGTGCGCAGCGACAGGCCCAGAACCCGGGCCGTGTCCTCCTCGCTATAACCGCCGAAGAAGCGGCATTCGACCACCTCCGCAAGGCGCGGCATGTCGATGGCGAGTCGCTCCACCGCCGCATTCAGCGCCAGCAGGCCCTCATCGGTCTTCACCGCCAGATCCACGGCGTGTGACAGGGTCAGATGCAGTCCCCCTCCACCGCGCTTGTCCGCGAGCCGCGCCTCAGCGTAATTGATGAGCGCGTGGCGCATCGCCAGGGCCGCCGCCCGCAGAAAGTGTGTTTCGTCAGTGAAGCCCCGCGAACTGCCCAAGCGCAGAAATGCCTCATGCACCAGCGCGGTAGTCTGCAGGGTGTTGCCGGCTCCGAGCCGCGTGCGGGAGCGGTGAGCGATGCGTTTCAGCTGATCATAGAAGACCGGCAGCAGTTCCGTGGCGATCCGTCGGGTTTCCGGCGCTGCCGGGCTCGCGTTCAGACGCGAGAAGTCGGGCAGCGCACTGACCTCCTGAACGGACATGCGGGCATGATAGGGGAACCCGGCTGCGACCTCCAATTCGCGGCGCCAGCGGCCGGCGGAATCACCCGCCAGGATCAGCGGGCTTTCAGGCGATCAAGGTGCTGCGCTCGGCGCCTGCACGTGGTCGTACGTCACCTGTGACTCTGCATGGGTCTTGCGGCCTCCCACCTGCGTATCCGACACGGTTTTCAGCGCCAGCCCGTTGGCACCGATCCAGATCTGGGCGTCTTCGCTCGGGAAGGACGTCCCGGGCGAGAGGCGCTGCGCCGCATAGACCGTCGCGCGCTGGCCGCCTACCGTTTCGGTCCGCAGTACCCTGCAGTTGGAATACGAACCACTTTCGCGCAGCGCATCCAGAACCTCCTGCGGCGTCATCGGGATGGTCATCCATTTACCCCCGACGCGCATCGACAAGGTCGTGGTCGTGTAGATCTTCTCGAAGGGTTTGCCGTCGACCGTGGCCACTTCGTGGTAAGGCGTCCTGGCCATTTTCGCCGCCGCATCCGAGACCGCCTTGCACGACGCGTCGTCGGCATGCGCCGTCCAGGTTGCGAGACTGCCGGCGAATGCGACGACGGCGCTCAGAAAGAGGGGCTTGAGGGTTTTCATGTGGTCAATCGTCCTTATTGCGCGGCCGGGTTAGCGTCCTTCATGGACTGGAGTTTGCCGAAGTCGACCTGCGCCAAGGTGTTCTTCAAGACATCCATATCGACGCTGTCGCCGCTCACGTCCACGCCGAAGCGCTTGGCCACGATCAGCGACAGCTCCCCGTGCCGCGTCGCGGCATCCCATTTTTCGTGTACGTTCTGTCCGGACAGGGTTTCGCTCTTTTCATAGCTGCCGCCCTGTTCGGATTGTTGCGAGTTCACCATCTCGGCCAATCCGGCAAGTCCCGATATGGCCGACGCGTCCTTGATCGACACATTGACGCGGGCGTTGCCGTCGCCTGCGAAGTCGACTTCGGCGGAGGTGGTCTTGAGGCCCATGGCGCCGTTCGCCTCGCCCTTCGGCGCGCCGCGTTGCATGCCCGACAGCGAAGACGGCAACAGGCCTTCCAGCGTGTGAAAATCCACGGGATCGTGCCGGTGCTCACCGCCCAGCGAATGGCCGAGCGCGCTCAGCAAGCCGCCGGCGGCTCCCATCGCCTGTTGCGTGTCGGCAGCATCAGGCGCGCCGCTGGTATTGCCGGTTGCCTGGTGGTGCTGGTCGACCTGCCGCCCGGCCTGCGCCAGGTTGTTGATGGCATTGCCGATGTCGGACTTGCCCTTGGCGTCGGTCCCGAGGATGCCGCCGATGGCGTTGCCGACACTATTGGCCGCCTGCTGTTGCTGCGCCTGTTGCACCGCTTCGCGACTGGTCGCTCCAGTGAACGCCGCGCCGAATGCGCCGCTCCCGGCGCGTCCGGTGATGCCCAGCGTGACGAACGCAGCGCCCAGGATCACGCCGGCCAGGATGGTGCAGACGACCACCGTGGCGGTATAGCCCGCCGCACTTTCCGGCTTCGAACGCATCACCACCGGCAGCCCCAGGTACAGCGTGTAGATGCCGTACACGCCGGCAAGCAGGTACAGCAGGGTGCCCAGGGGCAGCAGCGACAGCAGTGACCCGAGGAAGGCCGCAGTCAGCGAATAGGCGGCAACCTGCAGCGCGTGCCGAATATCGCGCGTGCCGCCGAAGGTAGGCGCCAGCAGGTTGATGACCAGTGCCACCAGGCCCACGCCCACCACCGCCATGACACAGGTCAGCACTGCCTGCATCAGCCCAGCTGTGAGCGGCACCCGGATGGCGTCGCCGAAGGGAACCCTGACGCCGATGACGGTCATGCGGAGGAAGCTCAACAGCGCCGCCACCGCGGCCAGCGGCAGCACGTAGCCGGTGATGAGCGCAGCGGCGCCGGTTTGTTCGCCGGCGACGACGGGCCATTCGCTGCGAGGGCTCAGCAATATGCCTTTGATTCGCGCCACCAGGCCGGATTTCGCCAGCGAGTCGAGGGCCGCGCCCGCAGCCGCAGCCCCGCCGGCAAAGGCCGGGCCTGAAGTGCCCGGGTACGCTGCCGCCGCTGACATTCCGCTGGCGGGACTGGGTTGCGCCAGGGCAGGCGAAGGGGCGGAAGGGGCGGCTGTTGCCAGACGCGCTCCGCAGGAACCGCAGAAGACGGCGTTGCTGGCTACCGGTTGCTGACACTTCGGACAGTTCATGGTAGCTCCTTCACGCGCCGCATTGCGTGCGGGCCGGCTTCGTTCTCACAGCTCATGATTGCTCCCGTTGCTGGTGCCGAGCAGGGTCTGGCATGAAGTAAGAACAGGAAGGACGCCGCAAAACCGCCAGTCCCGCCCTGGCGGGTTTCACCGCACCTTCCGGTCCTTCTGAGGAAGAGCTGTCACTTTGCGGGTGCCCCATGCCTCCTCGTCTCCTCTGCACTGCGACGTTCGGTTTATTGTTATGTGCCTGCTCCCGACCGCAGGATTCATCGTCAAGCGCAGCCGGACCCGCGCCGCCCTCCCCGGC
>DASZCK010000118.1:0-16249 GCA_035943195.1 Steroidobacteraceae bacterium | reverse complement strand
TGCCCGGTGTGCGGGGCGGTGACTCTTGAGACGATGCCGACCGACGCTTGTATCTACTTTTACGAATGCCCCGGATGTAATTCAGTGCTTCGGCCGAAGTTGGGCGACTGCTGCGTGTTTTGCTCGTATGGATCAATAAAGTGTCCACCAGTGCAGAGCGCTGGTGGTTGTTGCGGAATGAAGAGCCCAGCCCCGGTTCCCTGATCGAGCACCTATTCGCACTGTCTAACGAGCAATTGAAGGCACATGGCGCCGTTCTGCGAACAGCAACAGAACACCCGGGTTTTCCCGGTCGTGTCAGTCTCGAAGACGCCGAACTCGGGGAAGGTGAGCTTGACCGCTATTTCGTAATCCCTGATGTGAATTACATTCACCTCCACAATGCCAAGCAGGGTTGCATTTCGTGCCTTCGAAATATCCAAGGGTCATGTAGAAAACGAAACGCGTCTTGGCGGCGCTTGAGATTCGCGGGTGGAGTGCAATCTGAGCTGAAGAGTATAGTGCCTCAAATTATGAGTTCCACCGAGGAAATCCTGCGCGCCGCTGTGGCGGCCTACCAAGCCGGGCGCCTCTCTGAGGCCGAGCTTGGATACCGACGCGTGCTGCGGACGCAACCCACGAGCCATCTCGCGCTCTATGGTTTGGCCCTCCTATGCTTTCAGGCAGGTGAAAAGGAACAGGCCATTGACTATGTACATCGTAGCCTTAAGTTCGAACCGAATAACGGCCTGACGTGGAATTTTCTCGGAACCCTGTACATCGAGACTGATAGGCCGGTCGAGGCGAAGGCCGCGTTTTTGCGTGCGACGGAGTTGTTACCCGAGAACCTTGAGTCGTGGTGCAATTTGGCCCACTGTCTGCTGCTCGAGCGCAATCTGGATGGCGCCGCGCAGTTGCTGCGTCGGGTACTCACCGCTCCCCATCCCCCGGCCAGGGCCTCGGAATGGCTGGCCGACATCCTTCGCCGACAGGGGCGGCTAAGCGAAGCCGCTCAAACCGTTGCCGCCTGGCAGGTACGCGAACCTACAAACCCAATCGCTCGGCATATGAGCGCGGCATTCTCCGGACAGGGCGCTCCCATTCGCGCATCCGATGAGTACGTACAGGCGCATTTTGACGCCTTCGCGGACGGCTTCGACTCAGTATTGAGGTCCCTAGACTATCGGGGCCCGGAGCTCGTGAGCGGGGCCTTGCGGGCCGCGGCATCGCATCGCCAGCCGATCCCGGACCCATCGAGCGACATGGAGCGACCTTCAACACCCGCCTTCGCGTGCATTCTTGATGCGGGATGCGGTACAGGCTTGAGCGGACCGCATCTGCGCGAGTTCTGCCAACGCTTGGTCGGCATAGATCTGTCTCCAAGGATGCTGCACCACGCGCAACTGCGAGGTTGCTACGATGAACTCGCCACCGCCGAGTTAGGAGCTTTCATGCGCTCCCGGCCCAGCGCCTTTGACGCGATAGTCTGCGCCGACACCCTCGTCTATTTTGGAGGACTTGCAGAGCCCCTCGCGAGCGCCCACGAGACACTGCGCGGGGACGGCCCATTGGTCTTCACGATCGAGGCGCTGCCTCAAAATGATTCAGCCGATTACCGCCTGGGTGTCTCGGGACGCTATCAACACAGCACAGCCTACCTGCACCGCGTACTCAATGAGTCAGGGTTTGTGGCCGAGTCCGTCGCGCAGCAAACTCTGCGTAAGGACGCCGGAAGGGACGTGCCGGGGTATGTCGTTGTTGTGCGCAAAGATTTGAGTAGATCCGCTGATGACAATACTTAGCGTCAATCTGAACAAAGTGGCTGTCGTTCGAAACGCGCGCGCCGGTCACATTCCGAGCATGGTTGAGGCTGCCGAGCACTGTCTTGAGGCGGGCGCTGGCGGAATAACGGTACATCCGCGGCCTGACCAAAGGCACGCGCGGCCCGCTGATGTGCATGAGTTGGCCGCTCTTATCAGGGATAGGCCTGGAGCGGAACTGAATGTGGAAGGAAACCCGTTCCCGGAGTTCCTTGAGCTTGTACGTGCAACGAAGCCCGCGCAGTGTACTTTGGTACCAGACGCGATTGGCGCGCTGACCTCGGATCACGGCTGGAATCTCGCCGTAGACGGCGCACGGCTGCGCCCGGTAATCCGGAAACTGCAGGATCTCGGAATTCGCGTAAGTGTCTTTCTCGAGCCGGATGCCTCTCGCGTCGAGGAAGCACGTGCCATCGGAGCCGACCGCATTGAACTTTATACCGAACCTTACGCGCGAGCATTTGGGACAGACCAAGAGATTGGTGTAATGAGGGGATTCGCGATTGCGGCGCAACGGGCACAGGAAATCGGGCTCGGTGTAAACGCGGGGCACGACCTCAATCTGGACAATCTGGAGCACTTCTGCGTTGGTGTTCCGGGTTTACATGAAGTGTCAATCGGTCACGCGCTGATTGCCTACGCCCTGGAAGTCGGCCTTCAGCCTGCAGTCAGAGAGTATCGAAAAGTACTTTCAGGGTGTGAGCGCACGCATGGCGTTTAGCCGGCAGTTTGAGCGCAGGCGTAGTGCCAGAATTCAGCGCGGAATGACCTCGAGCATATAGAGACGACAGCTTTACATTCGGTACAACTTCGGTTCAATGAACGATACCGTCCATATTCGTCGTTACGAGCAAGGCGAAGAGGCCGCGCTGTTCCGGATTTTCCATTCGGCGGTTCACCTTGTTGCCTGCCGCGATTACACCACTGAGCAGATTGAGGCCTGGGCACCAAGCGAACTGGATCCCTTTGTTTGGGAAAGCCGGGTACGAGACATCAATCCATTTGTCGCCGAACAGAACGGAGAGCTTGTCGGCTACGCTGACGTTCAAGAAAGTGGCTACATTGACCACTTCTATGTCTCAGGCAGTCACACCTTGCGCGGCATTGGATCGCGTCTCATGAGGCGACTTTTTGTCGAAGCCGAGACGCTGGGTGCCCTGACATTGACCTCTGATGTAAGCCGAACGGCGCAGCCCTTCTTTGAGAAGTTCGGATTCCTTGTCGTAGAATTGCGCTATCCAGAATGTCGCGGGGTCGTAGTTCCGAATGCTTTCATGCGTCGAGGTCAAAGCTATGCGCAACGCTAGACCGCAAGCAGGCAGCGCCTTCACATGACAGAACCTCAGCGATACTGGTTTTCTGCAAAGCGCTACGGTTGGGGCTGGGGGCCGCCACTCACTTGGCAAGGTTGGCTGATCTTCATCGGGTGGATCGCGGCGGTGTTTTTTGCCGCCACCAGGCTGCTGCCGTTCCATACTGTTGCATTCGCGATCTTCACCGCAGTGATGGTGGTCCTGCTCATGCTGATCTGCTATCTGAAAGGGGAACCGACGCGATGGCGGTGGGGTGATTGAGGATCAATAATGACGCGGCATAACGGCATTCGCCGTGTTGGCATTACGGGACTGAGATTGAGGCAAATTGCGCTTCCCGTCCTGATTGCCGGCGCATTGATCGGCGCCTTTTCCGGCGCACGCGCTCAGACTGCCGAACTCTCGGCTTCCGACACAGATGCCATACTACGAGTGATCGCTGCAATCAGGGTCGCGATAATTGGCGGAAGCAAGGTTGGATTATCCGGATATCTCGGAACGGGAGTTCCTGGGCCTCGGCGTGCCGACAGCGCGAATCACCAGACTCGGTCCGGATTGGGTTGAGGTGTCATTGAGCTCCTCGCCCACGAGGCATTCGCCCAGAGCGTGGTCCTTGCATCGGGAAAAAGGCGGCTGGAAGCTTGCCGATGGTAGTCTTGTCATCGGACAGTGCTCTTGCGGCTGAGTCCAGGGGATTGCATGGGCGGTCGGACAACTGCCGGGCTTTTGAGCTGCGTGATTTGGCTAACGGGGTGCGTCAGCGTCACGGATAAGCCGGATGACATGTGTGCCGCAATCGCCGCATTCGCGAATGCCTCTGGCGAGGGACCTGTGCACTCAGTCGGTCTCACCACCGATTGGGGAGGTACATTTTCCCCGAAGGACGATCCGGATAGTATTGTTGCGGCTGAAAAGGACTGTCGGCACGACAAGTATGCGGCTGGCAAGGCACTCTGCGCTTACCTCGTAGAGCATACTTCCACGGAATTTGCGACGGCGAACTACCGACGCGCGCTCGCTTGCATCGGTTATCACGTCGAAGGTGCAAGCCCGATCGACGATCACGGACTTCCCGCATCGGCAGAGTCGCGCACCGTTCGAGGAGTGAAGCGAGGTATCCAGGTGCGTGTGGGGCTGCGGCCGGGTACAGACTCAGCGCCGCCCACCATGGTAATTACGCCCGGTCGATTTAGTCGGTAATTTTTGCGGAGACCATAGAGTGTCAGCACCTCATTATCGACCTGCGGCGCCTTCAGACACGGCCGAATGCATAGTGCTCCGCGGCATGACCCGCGAGAACGCGATTTCTGCCGCGCGTCTTGCTTCGCTGGGGATCACCCTGGAATCCTGGACCAAGAGCGTCGAGGCGGCGCTCGTCATCGGGTTCGTATGCACCGATGGTGGCCGCATCGTTGGCTACTGCTACGGTGACAGGCAGGCGGGTGAGATTCTGGTGCTGGCGCTGCTGCCAGATTACGAGGGCCGCGGAATAGGCAAGACGCTCTTGTCAAAGGTGGTAGAGCATCTTAGGGCTCTCGGACTCAGGCGCCTGTTTCTTGGATGCTCCAAAACTCCCAGCCATCGATCATATGGGTTCTATAGGCATCTCGGCTGGCGATCCACCGGCGCATTGGATACACATGGCGATGAGATACTGGAATTTCTGGTTCACGACTCGTCCAGCGTGGCCTGATTCTCGTTCGAGTGCCGCCGAACGGTACTGCCAAGTTTTCGACGAAGGAAGGCCCTCATGCAGGATTTCGACCCAAGATGCGTGTTCTTCGTGCGGGACACAGCGCGTGCCATGGACTTCTACACGAACACTCTTGGATTTACTCTCGACTGGACATACGAGGAGCAGGGCCGTCCGTATGTGGTTCAGGTGAGTCTCCTCGGGCTAAAGATCATTCTCAATCAGACCGAACCCCCCGAGGATGATCGGCCCGGCCATGGACGACTCTTTGTCGGCCTCGACGAAAATCAGACGGCGGCTCTTATGCAGCACATCCAGAGCAAGGGAATAGCGACTACCTATACCCACTGGGGCGCGCCCACGTTGGTTATCGTCGACCTGGATCGGAACGAGCTCTTTTTCTGGCTATCGGAAGCGGAGCGGGCCAAATGGCAGGAGGCACATGCGAACGCCAGCTAACCTTGAGCTTGCGGCACCGGTGGATGCCCGTGACAGTGCCTGGCTCGCCATGCGGATGGCCTTGTGGCCAGAGGCGTCGAGCGCGGAGCACCTGTTGGGTATGGCTGATGCCCTCGCCCGGGGACACTATGTACGTCTGGCCCGTGATGTCAGTGGGGTCGCAGTGGGGTTTGTTGAGGCGTCGAAGCGCGGTGACTATGTCAATGGCACCGGCACGTCGCCCGTGACTTTCCTGGAAGGGATATACGTCGAACCTGAGTATCGGCGCCGGGGAGTCGCTCGTCTGCTCGTCGAGGGGGTTCTACACTGGGGAAGGCAGGAGGGGTGTCGGGAACTGGCCTCCGATTCACTGCTTGGGAATCCAGATGCTCACGCGGCCCACCGGGCACTGGGTTTTGAAGAAACGGAACGCGTCGTCTACTTTCGGATGGACATACCGAGTGCCTAATATGCCCACGAAAGGTCGGGCAACCCGCGCGGAGTTCTGTCGACGGGTCAGCGAGGCCCTGCAGCACGGATACTCCTTGCACGGTTCGCCCGCGGCTACCTTCAATGGAAATCGCGTCGTGGTTGCACAAGCAGTTGTATGGCCCGCAGCGGTAAAATCGACAGGCCGAAGCTCTCGTTAAGTCATGCTTCGACACTGCACACCGCCGGACGCCGCTCAGATCTGCGACATCTACAACCACTACGTTCGCGAAACAACTATTACGTTCGAGGAGTTGCCGGTCCCCGAAGCGGAAATGGCGCGGCGCATCACCGAAATATCAGTACGGTTGCCGTGGATGGTGTGGGAGGCGGATGGCGCAATTCTCGGGTACGCCTATGCTGCGCCCTGGAAGGCGCGCGCAGCGTACCGGCATTCCGTTGAGACCAGCGTGTACCTGGCGCCGCAGGCGATCGGCCGCGGGTTGGGATCGAAGTTATACGCGGGGCTCATCGCGGACCTCAGGCACAGAGGTGTGCATTGTGTGATCGGAGGGGCGGCCCTTCCGAACCCGGCCAGCGTCTCACTGCACGAGAAGCTCGGATTTCAGAAAGTGGCGGAGTTCCGACAGGTTGGGTTCAAGTTCGGGCAATGGATCGATGTCGCATATTGGGAGCTCATGTTATGAAGGACTCGACCTCCGCCATAAGAATCCGACAGGAGTCACCGGCCGACATCCCGGCCGTGAGGCGGGTAACGAGCGCCGCGTTCCTTGCTGCTCCTCATACCAGCCATACCGAGGAGTTCATCGTCGATGCTCTCAGAAGTGCCGGAAAACTGACTGTCTCGACCGTGGCCACCGACAATGATGAAGTGGTCGGTCATGTGGCGATCTCGCCGATCACGATAAACGGCGAGGAAAGGAGTTGGTACGGCTTGGGACCCGTATCCGTTCTTCCAGGCTATCAGCGCCGCGGAATCGGCAGTGCCCTGGTCATGGACGCTCTGGTCGTTCTCTCCGGCACTGGCGCGGCTGGATGCGTGGTTTTGGGCGACCCGACCTTTTACGAGCGGTTCGGGTTCAAGGCGACTGCCGCTCTGACATTGCCCGGGGTCGCGCCCGAGCAGTTCATGACGGTGGCCTTTGACAGCTCAGTGCCGAGCGGAACTGTCGCCTACCATGATGCCTTCAAGGCCCAGGGCTGACGACCCCACTGACTATTCGCCCCAACCACTTTTCGTGCCGTAGGGCAGCGTCGCACCCATGGCCTCGACCGCGACGATGTGGCCGCGGTCGATTTTGAAAAGCTCACCGGCCTGCATGTTGGATGACGACCCACCCAGCGGCAGACTGTCCGTGCCGGGTACGTTGTAGATCTTGATGGTCCCGGATCCGCCGCGATGCTGGAACATCGGGAACGAGAACACGATTCCGAGTTCCTGGTCGACGATCTCGTGTCGCCGTGGCCAAAGCCGCGTAATGAAGTCCATGACGTGAGTATCCAGCTGGTCGCTGCAGCTCAACGTCCCGATGTAGGCCATGGCGTCGTCGGCCTGCTTGGAGCCGAGCGGAACCGGCCACGGCACCGGATGGGCATTGTGGGTGGTCTGGCCGCCATTCTCACGCCGCACGCAATCGTCGGAGAAGGGTGCGAGCTTGCCATTGGCATGCTCAATAGCCTCGAAGTAGCTGTCCGCGATGTTCACCATCTGTTGGCGCGGCAGGCGGTTCGCCGCCGGCAGCGCCGTGACGAATTCGGGGCGTGGCTTGGCCAGATTCTGCACCGCCTCGGGGCGCAGATTGCGCGCCAGCACATGCTCGATCTCGGTGATCTGGCCATTCACGACCTTCAATCGCAGGGCGATGATCAGCGGCTTACCCCGCTCCTTCATGACGCCGTAGAAACCGACCTGACCGGCGGGCACATCGACGGCGTAGATGCGAAAGCCTGTCGGAAGCTCGGATGCCCCGATCCACAGCCCCTCGCTGCCGACCTTCAGGCGCGCCGTGTTCTCGAGGAACTTGACGTCGCGGTTGAGCGGCAGGCCGGTGGGATCGTGGCGCACCAGTGCCGCGAGATAGCGATCGACCATGCCGGTCATGCACGTCCGGTCACAAGGGGGCGCGACAGCGCCGCCGATCGCAGCGCTGGGTGGCGTGGCGCCGAAGGCGAGAGTGGCCGTGGCGGCAAGGGCGGCGAACCAGTAACGACGTGACATCCGTGATCCCCCTTGCTCACTCAATGGGCGTGAACACCACGGGAGCGCGTTCCACCTCGCTGATATCCCCGATCATCAGGATGGTCTGGTGGGGCACCCACAGATCGATGGGCGGTGAGCCCTCGTCGAGGTTGAGGGTCAATTTGGCAAAGATGGGGTGGCTCAGATCGATCCGGGCACAGGCGAGAATGAGCCGGACGTCGCTGGGCGGCTTGCCGGAGGGTGGCTTTTTCGCAAAGGCACGGAATTCGCTGGCTTCCTGCGGTGCCAGATCCGGTCGCAGGCGGACGAAGTACCGACTTTGCAAGACTGCCATTATCTTATTGTACGCGCTTGCAGGATAATCTCAGGCATATCCCGGATTGTCGGTGGGGGCCCGGCCATGATCGAGTTACTGCCAAATTCGGCTTTTCCGCGCCGCCGGTGGCACTGGATCGTCGTGGCCTTGGTCGCAGAGCTGCTGTGGTTCTGTTTCCTGTATCCATTGGTTCCCAGGACCGTGCCGGCGGTAGCCTTTGAGGCGCTCCTGCCGTTGCTGCTACTCGGCTATATTTATCTCGCCGTACGGTGCCTGCTGTGGATTGCCGGGCGTCGCTGGTCGCGCTGGACGCGGCAACTGCTGGGTGGTGCCATCGGCCTGGGCGCCGTGGCGACGGGCATCTGGCTGGTGACCTGGGCGGTGATCTATCTGCCGGTCGCGTTCGGCTATCAGCTGATCCGGGAGCTATGACACATGATCAATTACCTCATGGTCGGAACCAACCGATTCGAGGCAGCCGTCGCCTTCTACGATGCGCTGATGGCAGAAATGGGTGCTACGAGGGTCTATGCAGTCGAGAAGAGTGTGGCGTGGGGCTTTGGACCGGGAACCCCGATGTTCATCGTTACCCGGCCCTTCGATGAGCAACGAGCCACCATTGGTAACGGATCCATGGTGGCCTTCGATGTCGACAGTGCCGAAAAGGTGGATGCCCTGCATGCCAAGGTGCTGGCGCTCGGCGGGACCAGCGAGGGTGATCCCGGCCCTCGCGGCGAACAGCTGTACGTAGGGTACTGGCGGGATCTCGACGGCAACAAATTCAACTTTATCCATTATAAGCCGCAGAATCCTGGCGCCTGATCGGCCGTCTTGTCGGGTCTTGGGGATTGTCCTAGTCTGTGATCGAATAATGAGGGGGTGACCATGAACACTATCGCGAAGAGCTGGAATCGGTCCTGGTTCGGTGTTTTGATTATCGCGCTGTGCGTGACGTTGGCGTCGCTGCCCGCAGGGGCGCAGGAACTCACCGCCAAGGCGCTGGCCGACCGCGCGCAGATCCAGGATCTGATCACCCACTACTACTACAACTTCGGCAAGGACAGTCCCGAGAATTTCACCGACTTCTATGCTGATGACGCCGAGCTCATCCTCGGCGACACGCACTACAACGGGCGCGAGGGCATCGCCAAGGCTTATTCACGCGCCCCCAACCCAGCGCAGAAGACCCCGACTCAGAAGGCCTACGCCTTCAATGTGACCATCAGCAATCCGCTCATCGTCGTGCACGGCACTTCGGCCACCTCGCAGCTGATCTTCACGGAGTTTCTGATGCAGAAACAGGGTGACACGCCGACCATCAGGACGCAGGGGCGGGAATACGCCACTTTCGTCAAGGTCAACGGCAAGTGGCGCTACAAGACGCGCCAGATCAAGGGCGGTACCGAGCCGCCGGCAGACTGGAAGGAATAGGACCGCGCTTTGATTCGCAGGGCAGCGTCGGTTGCAGTGTTGCTGGCGTTGGCCGCCTGCACGCATTCCATCTCCCTGGTGCTGCCGCCGCAGACCGTGACGGTGATGGCGTACGCGGATGGCAAGGTGGTGGAGCGCTGCGGCTTCAGGCCAGGCTCGGAGAAATTCCAGAAGCTGAGCCAGTTGCTGCAGCAGAACTCAGGCGGCTGGCATAAGCGCCATTCCGACTACCAGCCCGAGATCCTCGTCGTGGATGGGGATGTCAGCCTGTATTTCATGAGCGACTCCGTGGTCCTCAACTACAGCGGCGGTGAATTCTCCCGCGGCATCGCGCCCGCTGCCTATCATTTCCTGGACTGCAAGGTCCGTTGATCACGGATCGACTTTGCGCACCAGCCGGTAGAGTTTGGCATCACGGCCCGGCGCCTGATGATTCGGACCCAGGAACACCATCATGGGCCGGCCCGACTTGGAATTCTCGGCAAGGACTTTGAGCGCGACCAGAGTCGGCGTCGCCAGGACGATGCCGGCCACGCCCCAGAATAGCCCGCCGAACCACAGGGCCAGGAAAATCAGCAGCGGATTGACTTCGAGCCGGCGCCCCACCAGCAGCGGTTGCGCGACCTGGCCCTCGAAGGTGGCAATCAGGACGTACGTCGCGCCAACGCCCACGATCTGCCCCAGAGTATTGAACGTCACCACTGCCACCACGGTGAGGACACTCACGGTGGTGATGGCGCCGGCATAGGGAATGTAATTGAGCAGGGCCGCGAGCGCTCCCCACAGAAAGGGATTCGGCATTTTCCAGGCCCACATGGCGAGGCCGGTGACCGCTCCCAGACCGATATTGATGCACGTGGTGGTGAGATAGAAGCGACCCAGTTCAACGCGAACCTTTTCAATGAGCATCTGCACGTGGGATGCGTCGAGATCATCCACGAAGGCCGCCGTCATCCGCGCCAGCATCGGAGGACCGCCGGTCAGGAGGAAGAGAGTCACGATTACGAAGGTCAGCAGCGCGGCGATGATGGACCCGCTGGCATCGAGCATGACACTGGGTCCGCTGGGGGCAGCGACGGCCACGACCGGCGCCGCACTCGACTTCGATGGCGGCGCGAGGTTGCTGGCCTTGTTGCGCAGTTCATCGAGGTGGCCGATGAAGCGGGTGAGGGGACGTGCCTTGTGCTGGAACAGCGAGATGGTTTGCGGCCCCTTGGCAAACCAGGTCTGGGCGGGAGTCCACAATAAGCTGACGGTGCCGCCGATCAATGTCAGGGTGACCACCAGAATGAGGGCCGCGCTCACTGAGCGGGGTACATGATGCTTGTGCAGCCCTTCGACCGGCCCGGACAACACCAGTCCCATGAGCAGAGCCAGGGCCACGGGGACGAAGGCCGTATGGGCGATGTACAGAAGCACGCCGATCACAAGAAAGATGAAGGTCTTGGCCGCAGCGCGTGCCCAGCGGCCGGACTGAGAGGACAGCGGCGGCCTCGGGCTGCCGGGGTACTGATGTTCGGGACTGAGCATAGAGAAATGCGAAGCGTGCCAGAGGAGCCAGTTGAGCCGCGACATGACCTTAGCGGCTAAAGCCAACGATAGCACTGCACCTGCGCCGTTACCCGGGGTCCGACTGCGCCGACAGGATCGCCATTACTGCGGCACTGCACACTTGAAGTGAGACGGTCACAGTCGGCACCTATGCTTGGGGAGACCATGTTTTGCCGCCTAGTGCCCCTGCTGGCCGTCATCTGCCTGGCCGGCCAAGCCGCCGTGGCGGCGAGCCCGCCTGACCCCTGCCCGCGTCCGGCCGCCGGCGGGGCGGTGCCACAGCCGGAAAACCTCACCAGCCACGGCGGGGAACTGTACCTCGACCTGACCGTGCGCAACGTCCGCGAGCCCGACGGCTCGGTGCGCTACTGTTATGTGCTGCCGGACGGCGCCGAGTCCCCGACCCTGCGGGCGAAGCCCGGGGACCTGGTGGTCATCGAGCTGCACAACGAGCTCAGGGACTTCAGCGATGAGGTCCACGCCAACCTTGCGGCGCACGTCCATCGCCACGCCATCACGGTGCCCGCTCGTGGCGCCGATCCCTGTACCAGCGGGGCCATGACGGCGGTCTCGGCCAATCTGCATTTTCACGGCATGAGCCTGCCGCCGCTTTGCCACCAGGACGAAGTGCTGAACACTTCGGTGCAGCCGCATCAGTCCTTCGAGTACCGCTTCCGCATTCCGCTGCACGAGCCGCCCGGCCTGTACTGGTACCACCCCCATATCCATGGTTTCAGCGCCCAACAGGTGTCGGGAGGACTCTCCGGTGCGCTCATCGTCGAGGGGATAGAGCGCGACAGTCCCGATGTGCGTGGGCTCGCCGAGCAGGTGCTGGTGATACGCGACCAGAATCTTCTCGAGCCCGATGCCGTCACTGCTGGCAGCAGTGCACCGGCCCTGGTGGATCGCGAAGGGGATGTCCTGAATACCGGCACCGGGCAGGGGAAGCCTGCCAAGGACCTCTCCGTGAATTTCGTTCCGGTGCCGTACCCGAACTACCCGCCTGCCACCATTACCCTGCGTCCGGGCGAACGGCAGCTGTGGCGGGTGCTTAACGCCTCTTCCCTGACCTATCTGAATCTGGCCGCCACCTTCCGCCGCGGCCCGAAATTCCGCGCCGAATGGCTGGGCGTCGTGGCGATCGACGGGGTGCCCTTGTCCGCCGATGGCGGCCCCCTCCACGGCATCCAATGGCGCGACAGCATCGCGCTGCCCCCGGGGGCGCGCGCCGAGTTCATTCTCACGGGTCCACCCGCCGGCGTGGCCGCGGCCCTGATCACGCGGGGCGTCGACACCGGTCCGGAGGGTGAAAACGATCCGAACCGCCCCCTGCTCAACATCGTGAGTCGCACGGATGCACCGGCAGCCCCCTCGGTGCTGCCGACGGCCACCGAGGCGGCGCCTGCTCCGCTGCGGCCCTGGCTGGGAACGGTGAAACCGAGCCGGGTGCGCAAACTGTATTTTTCAGAGGACCCGGTCGATCCGGCCCACCCAGAGGCACCCGTCCATTTCTATCTGACGGTGGAAGGACAGACGCCGGCGGCATTTGATCCGTCGCAGTCGCAGCCCAACATCATCGTCCATCAAGGCGACGTCGAGGACTGGATCATCGAGAACCGCTCCAGCGAAGTTCACGCCTTCCACATCCACCAGCTGCACTTCCAGGTGGTGCAGTGGCTGGGCACGACCATCAATGAACCCTTGCTGCGCGATACGGTCAATGTTCCCTTCTACGAGAAGACCATGAAGGTCTATCCCAGCGTGCGACTGCGCATGGACTTCCGCGATCCCGACATCATCGGCACCTTTGTCTATCACTGTCATCTGCTGGATCACGAAGACCAGGGAATGATGGGCACGATCCGTGTCGACCCGGCACCGTCACATTAGCTTCATCGACGTGTCATCCATGATTCGTAGCCTCAGATCACAACTCTGCAGGGGAAAAGAACATGAGCTTCGTCAAAGCCGCCGTCGCCGGCCTTCTCACCATGTCCGCCGCTACCTCCTTTGCCGCCGAGGGTCCGATCCCGGGCGGTATCCCGCACCTTGATCATGTGTTCGTGATCATGATGGAGAACCACAGCTTCGGGCAGGTGCTGGGCAATGCCGCCATGCCCTTCGTCAATGGGCAGATCAGCAACCGACAGGTCAACCTGGCGCGAAACTACTACGCTGTGGGTCATCCCAGTCTCACGAACTATCTGGAAGTCGTCGGTGGTTCCAACTTCGGCGTCCGCAGCGACAACTCGCCTGACTGGCACAATGGCAGCTGCCGGACCAATCTGCAGACCGGTATCCCGAATGCCGACGACGATCTTGGCACCCCGCCGTATCCCATCGACACCAATGCGGTGTGCCCGATTTCCGGGGTTGGCACCGACGCGGAGACCGAGGCGGTGGACGACTGGAATGAGATTGCGCCGCCGGTATTCAACCATCTGGCGAACATCGATGGCCGCATCTCCGTACCCGCCGCGCGCAACACCGTGGGCAAGACCATTGCCGATCAGCTGGCGCTGTGGGGTGGCAGCTGGAAGTCCTACCAGGAGAGCCTGCCGGTCGGCGGCGCGGATCTCATCGACAACAGCAATGGCACGGCGACCAATCTCACCACCTACGATGCGACCCATCCGTTGTCAGCCACCAATCTGCCGCCGCTGACCTCGGCCGGCCTGCT
The DNA here is from genome assembly GCA_035943195.1 of Steroidobacteraceae bacterium. Classification (GTDB taxonomy): domain Bacteria; phylum Pseudomonadota; class Gammaproteobacteria; order Steroidobacterales; family Steroidobacteraceae; genus DAIDKA01. The sequence goes on along the minus strand of DASZCK010000118.1, from coordinate 2,378 downwards.
GGCCGCGTATGCCGTGAAGCACAATCCCTTCGCCTATTTCCAGAGCGTCCAGGAAGGCAGCATCCGCGGCAGCAGCCTGCGCAATATCGTGGCCTTCGATGGCGCCGGCGGCCTGTATGCGGATCTGTCCAGCGGCCATGTACCGACGCTGTCCTTCATCGCGCCCAATCAGTGCGATGACCAGCACGGTCGCGGCAATGGCGATGCCTTCTGCCAGTTCGACCAGGGCACGACGGCACTGCAGGGTCTGACGGACGGAACTCTCGTGGGCCTGAACCCGGGCCTCTCCGAGCAGGCCGACACCACCGTCAACCGCATCGTCACGGCCATCACCGCCTCGCCTGCCTGGCGCAATGGCTACAACGCCATCGTCGTGGTCTGGGACGAGAACGACTACAGCGGGCTGGCCAATCCGCTGCCCGCCAACACCCTGTACCCGGCGGCGAACCGCAACAACGTGGTGATGACGGTGCAGACCAACAGCCGCTTCGAAGGCGGCGTGCAGAGCGGTAATTTCTACAACAGCTTCTCGCTGCTGAAGTCTCTGGAGGCCGGCTTGCATCTGCCGTGCCTCAACCACGCCTGCGACGCCGACGTGAAGACCATGTCAGACCTCTTCGGACCCGGCCGCTGAGGCTGAGTCCGACGCCCCGCTCCTGATCGCGGCCCTCCGCCGCGCGCCAAGCGAATATCCTCTTGAGCCGGACCCTGGGTCCGGCTTTAGGGTGTTCCGCGGAGGGCGTGTGACGGATAAATCTCCCAAATGGTTGACGGCGGCTGCATGTGCCGCGCGCACCGGCCTCACGGTGCGGGCACTGCGGGTCTACGAGCGCGAGGGCCTGCTCAACCCAAGCCGGTCGGCGAACGGCTGGCGGCGCTACGGTCCGGATGACCTGCTGCGCCTGAACACCATCTCGGTGCTCAAAGCGCTGGGCCTGCCGCTGGCCCAGATCCGCAAACTACTGCGCGAGAACGAACCGTCGCTGCTGAACGTCCTCCAGGTACAGGCCGACTCGTGGCGGGAGCGTCGTGGCGAAGCCACCAAGGCTCTCGAACTCGTCGAGACGGCGATTCACAGATTGGAACGCAACCAGCCACCCTCCCTCGAGGAGTTATGTGCACTGGTGAGCGCGCTCCAAACCAGGAGTAACCCCATGCAGAACCGCGCGACACTGCTCGTTGACATGATGACCGAGCTGCTCACCGCCGAGGAGCGTACCCAGTGGCAGAACTGGTGGCGCGCCCACGCGCAGGACTTGAACCAGAACAACGCCTACCTGCGCGAGCGCGCCGAGTGCTTCGCCGTGCTGCGCGAACAGCAGCAGCAGGGCCTCTCTCCGGCCGATCCTGCCGTGCAGGAACAGATCGCCAGACACGCCGCCATGGTCAGCCGCTACCGCATACGCGAACTGACCGTGCGCCTCATGGAGTGGAACCTGGCGCTCACCACCAAGTTCATGGAAATGGGCGCCATCGCTCGTGAACGCCATCCCGAGAGCAGCGTCATGCCCTTTCCGATGGTGGGCAACCAGGTGACGACCTACTTTGAGCAGGCGCTGCTGGCATCCCCCGTGACGCAGGCGCTCGCCGGCCCCTTGAAAAAAGTGCAGGCACTCATCGAATCCCAGGTCGCGGCCAGCAGCGAGGAGGCCGCGGGCGTAGTGCAGGAGTTTGTGCAGGAGCTTGCGCGGCACGAGTCGGGCGACGCGGGCGTCTACGTCCGGTTCATTCCATTCCTTGCGCAGGTCAATCACCGGCCGTTACCGCCGGACCTGCAGCAGATATACGAATTCCTGGCGCGGGCGCTGCCCGTGCGGGAGCCGTCGGCAGCGGTCGAACCGGCGCCTGCTTCCGCTGCAGCCGCTTTGGACTTCACGCCGGCCGAACTGGTCGCGGCGCGACGTGCCTACGCGCGGCAGATGGGCCTGATGGCCGGTATCATCGCGCCGCGGGTCGAGGCCGCCTACGCCGCCATCGAGCGCGAAAAATACCTCGGGCCCGGGCCCTGGTCCGTGATGAGCCTTCTGCGCGGCACCTTCATGACGACGCCGGACGCGAGTCCCGCGCATGTGTATTGCGACAGCGCCATATCGGTAGTCAAAGACAAGAGTCTCAACAACGGCCAGCCTTCCTTGTACTACCGGCTGCTGGCGGAGACGCTGGTGCCCGAAGGCAGTCACATCGTTCACATCGGCTCAGGCACCGGCTATTACACGGCCATCCTCGCCCACATCACCGGTGCAGCCGGTCATGTGACCGCCATCGAGCTCGAAGCGGATCTTGCAGCCCGGGCCCGGGCGACCCTCGCCGAGCTGCCGCAGGTTGAAGTCATTCAGGGGGATGCGACCCGGACATCCATGGCACCCGCCGATCTGATC
>DASZCK010000117.1:0-11620 GCA_035943195.1 Steroidobacteraceae bacterium | reverse complement strand
TTGCTGAACTCGGCAGGTCTGCAGGTGCTGGGCGACAGTGGCCCGATCAGCGTACCGCCCGCGACTTCGGTGAGCGTCGCGCCCAACGGCACAATTTCTGTGGTACCGCTGGGCCAGACGCCGAACACGATTTCCAATGTGGGGCGCATCAAGCTCGTCAACCCACCCGGCGACACCGTCTCGCGCGGCGCCGATGGCTTGTTCCGCACCAACAACGGCCAACCCGCGGAAGCGGACGCCACCACCACCGTGGCCTCGGGAGTCCTGGAAGGCAGCAATGTCGACCTCGCCGGCTCGATGGTCAACATGATTGAACTGTCCCGCAATTTCGACCTGCAGATCAAAGCCCTGCACGCCGCCGAAGACAACGGCTCGGCATCGGCGAAGCTGCTGACGTCGAGTTGATCAGAAGGTAAACGCACCATGGAACCGGCACTTTGGGCCGCTAAAACCGGCCTCGACGCACAGCAGACACAGATGACGGTGACGGCGAACAACCTCGCCAACGTCAACACCAACGGCTTCAAGAAGAGCCGCGCGGTGTTCAACGACCTGCTGTACCAGAACGTCACCCAGGTGGGTGGGTCAACCTCTGACACCACCAGCTATCCGTCCGGGTTGCAACTCGGCACCGGTGTGCGGGTGGTGGCGACCGAGCCCAGCTTTACCCAGGGCAGTCTCGACAATACCGGCAACGCCCTGGACGTGGCCATCCAGGGGCGCGGGTTTTTCCAGATCCTCAAGCCCGATGGCACTCTTGCATACACGCGCGATGGCAGCTTTCAGGTCAATGCGCAGGGCCAGCTGGTCAATGCCACCGGCTACTCGGTGCAGCCGGCCATCACCATCCCCACCGGCGCACAGAGCGTCACCATTGCACCCAATGGCGTGGTCACCGTGCTGCTGCCGGGACAGACCTCGCCAACGCAGGTCGGATCGCTGCAGCTGGCGGACTTCATCAATCCGGCAGGCCTGCAGGATGCCGGCGGCAATCTATCAGTCGAATCCGCGGCCAGCGGCGCGCCGACTCAAGGCACGCCCGGACTGACCGGCATGGGCACCATCGTTCAAGGCTCCGTGGAAGCCTCCAACGTCGACGTGGTGGAAGAAATGGTCAACATGATCGAAACCCAGCGTGCCTACGAGATGAACTCCAAGGCCGTGGAAACCACCGATCAGATGCTGCAGTACGCCACGCAGAACATGTAAACGGAGACTCATGCGAACCTTGACTACCTTTCTGTTCGGTGCCGCGCTGCTGGCTTTGAGCGCCTGCCAAAGCCATCCCCGGCCCAAGGACGACGACGGCATGAGTTGGGCGGAGGAGCCGGCTCCCAAGCCCACCAATGGCGCCATCTACCAGTCGGGCCGCGAAGTCGCGCTGTTCGAAAACCCGGCTGCGCGGCACGTGGGTGACATCGTGACCATCGTACTCAACGAGTCCACCGCGGCCCAGAAGAGTTCGAGCACCAACACCACCAAGGCAACCACGGACACCCTGCCCGGCATGACCCTGCTGGGTAAGGCCCTCACCGTGCACGGCGTCCCGATCCTCAGCAACAACATCGCCGATAGCAGCAAGTTTGCCGGCGAAGGCGACAGTGCCCAGAGCAATAGCCTGCAGGGCTTTGTCACGGTCACCGTCCAGAAGGTGCTGCCCAACGGCAACCTGTACGTGAAGGGCGAGAAGTGGATCAGCATCAACCAGGGCGAGGAATACGTGCGCATGACCGGCGTCATCCGGCCCATCGACCTGGCGCCCGACAATTCCATCCCGTCATCGAAAGTGGCCAATGCGAGAATCGCCTACGGCGGCAAGGGAGCACTGGCGGATGCCAATGCCCAGGGCTGGCTGTCCAGGTTCTTCAATTCACCGTGGACACCGTTCTGATGTTTGAATCAATCCGTAACAGCCGCCGCGGCACCGCATTCCTCTCGCTACTGCTGCTACACCTGGCGCTGGCCGGAGTGGCCGGTCCCGCCCACGCGGATCGCATCAAGGACATCGCAACCGTGTCCGGCGTGCGGTCCAACCAGCTCTTCGGCTATGGCATCGTCGTGGGCCTGGACGGTACCGGCGACCAGACCACGCAGGCGCCGTTCACCATCCAGAGCATCGCCAACATGCTGGCGAAGTTCGGCGTCACGATTCCTGCCGGCTCCAATCCGCAGTTGAAGAACGTAGCCGCTGTGACCGTGACGGCCGATCTGCCGCCCTTCTCCAAGCCCGGCCAGACCATCGACGTAACGGTGGCTTCGATCGGCAACGCCGCCAGCCTGCGTGGCGGACAATTGCTAATGACGCCGCTGCATGGCCTTGATGGCGAGGTCTACGCGTTCGCACAGGGCAGCATGGTCGTCAGCGGCTTTGGCGTCAGCGGCAAGGACGGCTCGCGGATTTCACTCAACGTCCCCAGCAGCGGCCGCATTCCCAATGGTGCGAGCGTCGAGCGCGAAGTGCCGACCAAGTTCGCGCAGGATCCTTTCCTGGTCTTGAACCTCAACACTCCGGACTTCACCACCGCGGCGCGCGTGGCCGCCGGCATCAACAAGATTCTGGGAGCGGGCGTCGCCGAGGCCACCGATCCCGTGTCCATCAAGGTCCTGGCGCCCACCAACGCGGAGCAGCGTATCGCCTACCTCTCCACCCTGGAGGCCATCGAGGTTGACCCGGGCGAAGCGCCGGCGCGCGTCATCATCAATTCCCGCACTGGCACCGTCGTCATCAGCTCGCATGTCCAGGTGACCGCGGCCGCGGTGGCCCACGGCTCGCTGTCGGTCACCATCACCGAGCGGCAGGACGTGAGTCAGCCCAACCCCTTCACCAAGGGCACCACTGCGACCGTGACCCCGCGCAGCGACATTAACGTGCAGCAGGCCGACGCCCGCATGTTCGTGTTCCAGGCCGGCGTCAATCTGGACGAGATTGTGCGCGCCGTGAATCGGGTGGGCGCCGCGCCCGGCGATCTGGTGGCAATTCTGGAAGCTCTGCGGCAGGCCGGCGCATTGCGCGCCGAGCTGGTCGTGATCTGACGCACAGCTTCCATGGCCACGCTGCCCATTTCTGCCGGACCTGCCGCTGCCGCGGCCACCGCCGATACCTATACGGACTTCTCGGGGTTGCAGGCATTGAAACGCGCCGCCGCCAAGAACGATCCCGCGGCACTGCGCAAAGTCGCGCAGCAGTTCGAGAGCATGTTCACGCGCATGATGCTGAAGAGCATGCGCGATGCCGTCGGCACCGACCCGATATTCGGCAGTGACCAGGAGAAGATGTACCAGGGCATGTATGACGATCAACTCGCCCTGCAGCTGTCCAAGGGTCGGGGTGTTGGGTTGGCCGACATGCTGGTGCGCCAGCTGCAGCGGCTCAGCGCCAACAGCGGCGCGAGCGGCGCCAGTGCAAATCCGACCACGGCGCCCGCCGGCGGGCCCGCGGCCAAGCCTGCCCTGCCCGCGGCGTCCAGCGCGACTCAGCAGAGTTTCATCCAGGGACTGTGGCCCCAGGCGCAGCAGGCAGGTCAGCAGCTTGGCGTGGCGCCGACCAATCTCATCGCCCAGGCTGCGCTTGAGACCAACTGGGGTCGCGACCTGCCCCATGACAGCAGCGGGCACTCGACGAACAATATGTTTGGCGTCAAGGCCACCGGCGGCTGGGAGGGCTCGAGCGTCCAGGCCACCACCACCGAGGTTAGCGCGTCCGGTCCCGAAAGCACGCTGGCGCCGTTTCGCTCCTATGCAGACGCCACGCAGAGCTTTCAGGATTATGTCGCCCTGTTGCGCAATAACCCGCGTTACGCCGCGGCTTTGAATACCGGAACTGACGCCCGCGCCTTTGCCACCGGGCTGCAGCGCGGTGGCTATGCGACCGATCCGCAATATGCCCGCAAGGTCAGCACCCTCGCCGACAACATCTCCGGCCACCTGGCCATGGCCCTTCGTGGAGTCACGGGATTAAAGTCCGGCGCCGATCTGCCGACAACTGTGACCACGAGCACGCTGTAAAGGCTCACTTCGAATGGCTGATGTACTTTCAACCAGCGTCTCCGGTCTGCTCGCCTTCCAGAAGGCGCTGAGCGTTACCAGCAATAACGTAGCCAACGTCAATACGCCCGGCTACAGCGTCGAGGCCGCGCAGTTCACGCCGCAGCCCGGCGAAACCACTGGTATCGGTTATTTCGGCACCGGCGTCACGATCTCGAGCGTCACCCGCAGTTACAGCGAACTGCTGGCCGGGCAGATGCGTACTTCGCAAAGCAGCTATTCCAGCTTCAACAGCTTTGCGACCGCGGCCGCATCCGTCGACAACATCCTCAGTGACACCACCACGGGGCTGAACGCGCAGCTGCAGAATTTCAGCAATTCGCTGCAGACGTTGGCCAATTCGCCGACCCTGGCCGCCAGCGGCACCGCGGTATTGAGTTCGGCCCAGTCGCTGGCCCAGTCGATTCAGGGCTATGCCAGCCAGATCAACGCGACCGAACAGAATGTCGAAGGCCAGATCAGCAGCAATGTCCAGGAAATCAATTCCCTCGCCGGCAGCATCGCCACGGTCAACGGCCAAATCTCGCAGATCCAGAACTCCGGGCAGTCGCCCAATAGCCTGCTGGATCAGCGCGATCAGCTGATAAACCAATTGAGCCAGTATGTATCGGTCAACACTGCGACGCAGAGTGATGGCACGCTGAATGTGTTCATCGGCAACGGTCAGGCGCTGGTAAGTGGCGGCAATGCGGAATCATTGACCGCGACTCCCAATCAGTACAATCCCACCCAGTTCGATGTCTCGCTGCTGACCGCGGGCTCGGCGACCCCGATTGATATCACCGGGTCAATCTCCGGCGGCTCGCTGGGCGGCCTCCTGTCGGTCCGTAGCCAGGTGATCGAGCCCACGTTGAATGCACTGGGGCAGATCGCCGTCGGCATCGCTACCGTCGTCAATCAGCAACAGGCGGCGGGCCTGACCCAGTCCGGAACTCAGGGCCAGCCCCTGTTCTCCGTGGGCGGCGTGCAGGTGAGTAATTCGGCGAACAACACCGGTACAGCCCAGGTGAGCGCCACCAGCACTTCCTTGTCGGCGTTGACGACCGACAACTACACGCTCACCGACAATGGTGGGACGTGGCAGCTGTACGATGAGACCTCGCAGCAGGCGCTCACCATGGGTGGGGACGGCAGCGCGGGCAACCCTTTCACCGCCGCCGGCCTGTCCATTGTGGTGAATGGCGCTGCCAACAGCGGCGACAGCTACCTGATCGAGCCCACCGCCAACGCGGCCGCCGGATTCGGCGTGCTGCTGACTAGCCCCACACAGATCGCATCGGCTGCCGCCGTCCAGAGCGGCGCCGCGTCGGCCAATACCGGCACCGGCACCATTGCTGCGGCAACGGTGACGGACCCGACCAATGCGAACCTGCTGACGCCGACCAGCATCGTGTTCACCTCGCCCGGGCAGTACACGCTCAACGGTACGACTTATGCGTACACGCCCGGCGCGGCCATTTCGGCCAATGGCTGGACCACCACAATCAGCGGCACGCCGGCAGCGGGCGACACCTTCACGGTCAGCAGCAACGCGGGCAATGTCGGCGACAACACCAATCTGTTTGCCATGATCGATGGCCTGAAGGCCAACGTTCTCAACGGCGGCTCGGCGTCGCTGACCGGGGCCACCAGTTCGCTGGTGAGCCAGGTTGGCGCCCAGACCCAGCAGGCACAGGCCAATTCGCAGGCGCAGCAGGCCGTCAACACCTCGGCCACTGACGCAGTCAACAACCTCTCCGGTGTGAATCTGGATGAGGAGGCGGCCAACATGGTCAAGTACCAGCAGGCCTACCAGGCCTGCGCGCAGATGATCCAGGCCTCCACCACGATGTTCAACACGCTGATCACGGCGATCAGCACGGCGTAACACCATGCGTATCTCAACCGTTGGCTTCCAGACTGACGCCTCCCAGCAGATGCAATCGCTGGAGGCGCAGATAGCCCAGACCCAGAACCAGCTATCGACCGGCGTCAAGCTGCAGAATGCCGCTGACAATCCGGCAGGCATGGCGCAGGTCGATCAGTTGGATGCGCAGATCTCGGCGTCGCAGCAATACCAGACCAACGGGAGCACGCTGAACTCCAACCTGCAGATCGAGGAGCAGTCGCTCACGGACGCCACCTCGCTGATGCAAAGTGCCCGGGACTTGGCACTGCAGGCCAATAACGCGGCCCTTACCCAACCCCAGCGCCAGGCTATCGCCACGCAGCTGCAGCAAGTGCTGGAGCAGCTGGTCAGTACTGCCAACAGCACCGATTCCAACGGCAATTTTCTCTTCTCTGGAGAGACCACCACGACGCAGCCGTTCTCGCAGTCCGGCACTTCCGTCACCTACAGCGGGTCGAATAGCGTCAGCCAGGTTCAGATCAGCCCGAACCAGCGCGTCTCCAGCGCGGATGCCGGCTCCAACGTCTTCATGAACATTGCCGGCGGCAACGGCACGTTTACCACGGCAGTGGGCAGCGCCAACACCGGTACCGCGACCATCGGTCCGGGCACGGTGGTTACTCCGTCGCAGTGGGTACCGGACACCTACACCATCACTTTCACCGATCCGACCGATTACGCGGTTACGGACAGCCTCGGCAACGCCGTTGCCAGCGGGACCTACACCAGCCCGGGCGCGATCGCCTTCAACGGCATCAGCACCACCATCACGGGCACTCCCGCGGCCGGCGATACGTTTACGGTGGCGCCGGCGGGCACGGCGAGTGCCTTCAGTACCTTGTCGGGCCTGATCACGACGCTGAATGACCCCACCCTGAGTTCCGCACAGATCTCAACCCAGATCGGCACCGCAGTGGAGCAGATCGACGGCGCGGTCAATAACTTCAACCTGACACAGGCATCGGTTGGCGCGCGCATCAATGCCATCACCGCCGCCAATACGACGGCGCAGAGCGTTCAAACCAGCATGACGGCGAATGTGTCCTCGCTGCGGAACACTGACTACGCGGCGGCCACGACCCAGCTGTCGACCGAGGAGCTCGCCCTGCAGGCGGCCCAGGAGTCGTATGCCTCAATCGCCAAATTGTCGCTGTTCCAATACTTGGGTTGAATCGTGACGCAGTTCATATCTTCAGATTCTAGGCCGCTCAAGTTCCGGCAACAGGCACCGATAACCATCTGAGACAGGAAATGGCCAAGGCGGCCATCTAGCAGCGCGACGGACCGGTGTCCGGCGCCTGAAACAGACTTAGGAGTTACAGGCAATGTCACTAGTCCTCAACACAAACATCAGCTCGCTGATCGCCCAGAACAGCTTGACGTCTTCAGGCGCGCAGCTGGCCACCTCACTGCAGCAGCTGTCCTCTGGCTTGCGCGTGAACACGGCCGCGGATGATGCAGCCGGCTACGCCATCATTCAGGGCATGACCTCGCAGATCAACGGCATCCACCAGGCCGCGCAGAACGCCAACGACGGCGTCTCGCTCGCGCAGACTGCCTCGGGCGCGCTCTCGGAGGTCACGAATGACCTGCAGACCATGCGCGATCTGGCCGTCGAGTCGCTGAACGCCACCAACAGCAGCACCGACCGCGCCGACCTGAACGCACAGTTCACGCAGCTTGCGGCCGACATCAACAGCGTGGCCTCCACCACGCAGTTCAACGGCGTGAACCTGCTGGACGGCTCGTTCCAGGGCGCGGATTTCCAGGTCGGCGCCAACGCCGGCCAGATCATCAGCGTGTCCTCGATTGCCAGCACCGCGACCACCAAGATCGGCAACTTCTATCAGACTGCCGGCAATGGTGCTTACAACGCCGGCGCGACGGTCCCGCAGACGAATCCGCCCACCGCGAACACCAACATCGCCGCTGGCGACACGGTCACCTTGACGGTATCGGTCACCGCCGGCACCGCCTCGGCCGTCGGCGCCGCCATCAGCACGGGTCCGATTGCCCTGACCGGCAATGCCACCACCGACCTGTCGAGCATCGTCAGCGCCATCAACCAGGCGGTTGGCTCGAACGACGGCATCGTCGCCTCGGTCGCCAAGGACGCCAGTGGCAACCCCACCGGCATCAACCTCAGCACCGCCAGCAGCACGGCTCAGCAGGTCGAAATCGGAGTTTCGGCTGCCACGGGCGTGCTCGGCGCGGTCCAGACCGGCGACGCCACGGGTGCCACCACTCTGACGGACCTGGGAATCGGAACCGCCAATGGCGGTACCGATACGACGACCAATGCCACCGTGTACAACCTCGGCTCTGCAACCGCGACCGTTCCCACCAACACTTCAGCCACTGGTGTCACGTGGGCCGGCACCGGCAACACGGCCGGCACGCTGGGTGACGACGGCACGGGCGCAGCGCTCAGCGTGACGACGGTGGACAACGCCAACCTGGTGCTGATCTCCATCGACAACGCCCTGCAGCAGCTCGCCACGGAAGGCGCGCAGCTGGGTGCATACCAGAATCGCTTCCAGGATGCGGTCACGAGTTTGAACACGAACTCGACGAACCTGACGAGCGCCCGCAGCCAGATCCAGGACACCGACTACGCCTCTGCCACGTCGGCGCTGTCCAAGGCCCAGATCCTGCAGCAGGCCAGCACCGCGATGGTGGCCCAGGCCAACACCATTCCGCAGAACATTCTGACCCTGTTGCAGAAGCTGCCGTAACGGTGCATCGAAGAGCTGAAGGCACTTTCAGACGAGGCATGGGTGGGTTCCGCAAGGCGCCCACCCATCGCCTTTTGCGGAAGTCATTACGGCTCAGGGAAGTTGCTTCGAGAGGTAGTTCGCGATGACGACCAGCAGCAGCGTCAATACCAGCACTGTCAACACCAGCACGGGCAGCGCGCCGGTCTCAATCGCCAGCAGTTCCAGCGCGGCGGCGGCCGGCGGCTCCGTCATCAATGTCAGTTCCCTGGTTTCACAGCTGGTGGCTGCAACCCAGGCCCCTCAGGAAGCCCTGATCAATAACCGGACCCAGGCGGTCACGACGCAAATATCGGCACTGGGCACCCTGAAGAGCTCACTGTCGACGTTCCAGTCCGCATTGAGTGCACTGGACTCACTGTCCGCGTTTGACACCGAGACCGCCAACAGCAGCAACTCCGCGGCATTCACCGCCACCGCCACGTCGGGTGCTCCGGTGGGCACTTACAGCGTATCGGTGACGAAGCTGGCCCAGGCGCAGCAGCTCCTCTCCGGCTCATTGGCCAGCGGCGCCTCGGCAACTGTTGGGACGGGCGCACTGCAGCTGAGCCTGGGGAATGCCAGTTTTAACGTCAGCATCGACGGCTCCCACGACACGCTTTCCGGCGTCGCGGCCGCGATCAACTCGGCCGCCGGCAATCCGGGCATTACGGCAACCGTACTGCAAGGCACGGACGGCGCCCATCTGCTGCTCTCCTCCACGCTGACCGGCGCCGCCAATACCATCCAAGTCAGCGAAACGGATTCCGGCACCGCGCTCGCCGCGCTGACCTATCCGGCACCCGATCCGGCCCATCCGGGCACCGACCTGCACTACACCGTGCAGAGCGCGGCCCAGGACGCCGAGTACAGCGTTGCCGGCGTCCCGGCGACCAGTGCGACAAATACCATCAGCACCGCGTTGAGCGGGGTTACGCTGACGCTGACCGGCCCGACGGCGGCCAATACGCCCGCGTCGCTGACCGTCGATACGGATACCGCAACCATCCAGAGCAACATCAGCGCCTTCGTGTCGGCCTACAATACCCTGGCGGCCTCGTTCACAAGCCTCGGCGGCTATGATTCCTCGACGGCCACGGCTGGTCCCATGATGGGCAGCGCGTTGCTGTCGGGCATCGAGAATCAGGTCAAGGGGGCCCTCTACAGCATCGTCAACACCGGCTCGCCGACCTACAACTCGCTGGCGAGCATTGGCATCACGACCAACAGCGATGGCACGTTGAGCCTCAACAACGCCACCTTGTCCAACGCCATGTCGACGAATTTCAGCGCGGTCAGTGCCCTGTTCAGCGGCGCCAGCGGCGTAGCCACCAACCTGAACTCGATGCTGACCCAGGCGCTGGGGACCGCCGGGGCGATCGGCACCAATAGCCAGTCACTGATCAGCCAGGAAAACGCGCTGAACGCTCAGACCACCCAACTGAATAACCAGATGGCCGCCCTGTCGGCGAGTCTGACCCAGCAGTATTCGGCGCTGAATACCCTCTTGTCCTCCCTGCAGACCACTTCCTCGTACCTGACACAGGCCTTTGCCAGCCTGCCGTCGGTGCAGGGCACGCCGAACGCCTAAGCCGCCGCGGCACGTCTCAAGTTCGAAGTCGGCGGGCCGTTACAGGGCACAGACATCGAGCGGATTGGGAGCATGGCGATTTGAGCAGCTTCGCGGGTAAGTCAAAGCTGGCGGCCTATCAGAGCACTTCGGTGCATGGCGGAGTCGCCAATGCCGATCCGCATGGGCTGGTCATGATGCTGCTGGATGCCTGTGCCGAGCGGCTCACCATTGCCGGCGGCTGCATCGAGCGATGCGAAACCGCTCGCATGGCCAAGCTGCTGCATAGCTGCGTGACCATCCTGGCCGAGTTACGCGGCAGCCTCAACTTCGCTGCGGGCGGACCCCTCGCCGAAAACCTCGACAGCCTGTACGAGTACATGATTCGTCAACTGCTGTTCGCCAACTCCCGAACCAATGCCAGCCTGGTCAAGGAAGTGCTGAGCCTGGTTAACGAAATCCGCAGCGCCTGGATGGCCATCGGTCCGCAGGTGCGCACCGACGCTGCCGTACGCCCCGCCGAAACTGTTGCGCCGGCGCTGCGCTAGCGACGCGCCTAGCATGCGACTGGCGCAATAGCCAGCCAGCGGGTCGCATCGGGGCTACGGGCTTTTTCGAATTTCCGGCCTCATTTGCCCCCCTTTCTCGGGCCCTGTGACAGACCTCTCCGTTCCCGAGGTCCCGGGCCGCGGATGCATAAAGATTCCATCCCACGCGCCGATGAGTGATGTCGGACACGGCTCCATGTGGAGCGACGGCGGCAATATGTAACGTGCATGTTGCCTCTGCGATAGGCCCTCTTCGGAAACGGTGAATCATGTCTTCAATCATTTCCCTGCTCAGTGCAGCCCAAATCTCGGCGCTGAGCACGACGCAGATCAGTCAGCTGAAGACCACCGATTTCGCAGCGATGACCTCCGTACAGACCTCCGGTCTGACTACGGCTCAAGTGGGCTTTATTTCCACCGCCGACGTCGTTTCAATCAGTCCGGCGGCGATCGCGTCCCTGCAGGCCTCGGTGCTGGCATCATTGGCCGTCGACCTTACGGCCAGCCAGCTCACGACCGGCAATATTTCCGCACTGGAGACAGCCAACGCCCTTTCCAGCGTCTCCACCGCCGCCATCGCCGCTTTGAGCACCCCGCAAGTCGCGGCCCTCACCACCACGGCGCTGAGTACCTTTACAACCGCTGAGATCCAGGCGATTTCCACCAAGGACCTGGCCAGCATCTCCGCCACCACCATCGGTGCGTTGAGCTCCACGACGCTGGGCGAGCTGTCCACCGTGCAGCTGCAGAACCTGAGCGGTGCGCAGATCGCTGCCGCCGCCGCCAACCTCTCCACCACCCAGGTGGCCGCCTTCGG
>DASZCK010000116.1:0-2479 GCA_035943195.1 Steroidobacteraceae bacterium | reverse complement strand
AGGTTGCGCATCACCGCTGGTACCGGGATAGCCCGGAGCACAGAACACCAGCAATGAGGCCGCGGCCGCGATCAGTGACGCCATACCAATAGGCTATCATTCCGCCACATGAAGCGCCCCGCCCAAAGCCTGCCGCCACGGTCAGGATCCATACTGTGACCGTCCCGGCCGCGCCGGGCGCGGTTCGGTTTTTCATCCGGGTGCTGGGGGCGCGCCGGGTAATCCTCGCAGTGTTCCTGGTGCTGGGTGGGCTGGGCATCTACGGCGCCACCCGCATACCGGACGACAATGCCATCGGCAGCCTGTCAGTGGCGGACGACCCTGACGCCAAGGCCACTGCCGAATTCGAGAAAATGTTCCCCGAGGGCGACCACGCACTGCTGATGCTGGTGACCCCGGATCCGCTGGGCGCGCCCGCATTGCGGGGCGTCGAGCAGCTCGAGCACCGGTTGGCCGCCATTCCCGGCGTGGAACCCCAGAGCCTCCTCACCATCTATCGCGGTGCCAACCCCGGGAGCATCCACGGCGCCGCCGACGCTGAGCGGGTGCGCAAGTTCGCAACCGGTACCGAGCTCTTCCGACGTGCCGGCCTGGTCGGCGGCAACTTCCTTGGAGTCGCGCTGGAACTGCATGTGCGCTCCCCCGCCGACCGCGACCGCATGCTCGAGGCCATCGACGCGGCCGCCGCGCCACTGCTGCGAACCAAGGGCGGGCCCTTCGAGCAGATCCGCCGCGTCGGTTCGCCCTGGCTGGACGCATGGCTGGAGCATGAGACCCAGGTGGCCACGCAGCGCTCGATGCCGCTGTTCGGGCTGTTCCTGGTCGCGCTGATTTTTGTGCTGTATCGCTCCTGGCGTGCGCTACTCGCCATCGTGGTGACCCTGGGCCTGGTGGTCGCAATCGCCATCGGCCTCGCGGCGCTGACCGGCTGGGCCCACACCATCGTCTCCTCGCTGGTGCCGCTCACCGTGCTGGTCACCGCGACCGCGACCCTGGTCTACATCCACTCGCGCTTCATCGACCGCTCGAGCAACGAGGAGCTGGGCCTGCACCATGCCAAGGTGCTGGCCAACAAGTTCCTGCCCAGCACGGCATCGATCTTCGCCACCGCGGTGGGCTTTGCGGCACTCTCGGTGTCAAGCATCCGGCCGGTGCGCGAGATGGGACAGTGGACCGCCTGTGGCCTCGTGGTCGCGTGGCTCGCGAGCTTTACCCTGTTTCCGGCGCTGCAGCAGCTGCTGCGTACGCCCACCCAGTCTGAGGTGGCGGGGGCGGGTCGCTGGTATCCCGCCTTCGTCGAACGCTGGATTCCGCTCACCCGCCGGCTGCGCTGGCCGCTGGTGGGGATCGCGGTCGCGGGCATGATCGCCGGCATCATCGCTCTGGTGGGCATTCCCGGGCACATCCGGCCCCTGGCGCTGCAGACCGATACCCTCAACTACATCGATCCGCGTTTCAGCGCGGCACAGGACACGCGGTTTTTCGAGGCGCAGAACGGCCTAGGGGTGTACCAGCTATGGCTCAAGGTCCCCAAGGCCGGCGCGCTGGATCCGCAGTTCCTGCGTGCGGTGGACCAGCTGGTGCACGAGCTGGAAAGCGATCCCAGGATCACCGCCGTCGACGGCCCGACTTCACTGCTGCGCTGGGCGCGCTATGTGCAGTCAGGCCACGACGAGCTGCCCACCCAGCCGCAGGCCTGGGAGGAACTGGCCGGACAGCTCGAACAGATCCTGCTCACCACCCCCGGCACGCGCGGCTTTGTCGACGTGAACTCGCTCGGCGACGTACGCCTGAGTATCCGCGGCCGCGACCGGGCCTTCGGTGACATCGGCGTGATGCACCGCTACATCGAGAACACCTGGGCCCGGGTGCAGCGGCAGCAACCGGCCCTGGCGGCGGTCAGCGCGCGCGTGGTGGGCGCAAGCGTGATGTCCGACCAGATCACCCTGCAACTGGTGCCGACGCTCATGGAGAGTTTTGCGCTGACGGCGAGCATTATCTTCTGCGCCTTCCTGGTGGTGTTCCGCAGCCCGTTGGCGCGCCTGATGGCCATGATTCCGTCGCTGTTCGCGATCCTGTCCGCCTTCCTCCTGATGCGGGGGGTTGGAATCTCGTTGAACATCGCCACTATCCTCATTGGCTCGACGGTGCTGGGCGCGACCGAGAACGACCAGGTGCATTTCTTCTATCACTACCAGGAAGGCAACCATCAAGGCTCGACGCTGGCGGCGCTGCGGCATGCCTTTCTGGTTGCCGGCAAGCCCATACTGTTCGCCACCTTGATCAATGCCGCGGGCTTCCTGGCGCTGGCCTTCTCGCCCCTGCCGCCGATGCGCCAGTTCGGCACGGTGTCCTCGGCGGCCTTCGTGCTGGCACTACTGGCGGATTTCACGGCACTGCCCGCGGCGCTGTGGATCTGCACCCGCTCATCCAAGATTCTCAGGAGCTCATGATGATCGCCACGACTGCTACGCCTGGC